>CAKQPF010000048.1 GCA_934256705.1 uncultured Prevotella sp. | reverse complement strand
ATTATTGAGGCATTTGGTAATAACATCGACTAAAGAACGCAATATGGAAATTGCGGAAGTTATTTTTTTAACATTACCTAACAAAGCTTTATGGCAAAATCTATCCATTAGGGCATAGGCTAATACAGAACAAATGACGGAGCAGAAAGATATTGCCAAAAAGCATATTATAGGCATGTAACCATTCTGGAAATCTATCTTTGAACATAGATTGAGTCCGATAGATGTAAAGTATCGATGGATTGCAAAAACAAAGAAACTTGTAACAGAAAGATATTGTGCAATACTTCCCAGTTGTTTGTTTTTTGTTAATAAGTGTACAACATTGAGTATGATGAAAATGAATAGGGTTTCTTCTATGAGTTTAATGTCCGATTGGTACATGATTCTCATTGAGAATAGCACTCCGTAGGCTACCATGAATCCTATTAAACTTTTCGGAGATAACACCCAGCTGGAATGATTGATTGAGAAATAAGCACCTAATATAAAGATGTATAAATAATAGGCATTGAAGCCAGGAACTTCAGGAATCATTCCACTCAATGCTATAATTCCCAGTGTGATTACAAATATCATTCTCAACTTTTTGGTAGCATACCAAATAATAGGTGCCATAAATGTGTAAACAAGTAGACACTGGATAAACCAGAATTGACCAACCAAAGGGCCTGCTTGGTCTGTTTGATACCCCGTAACCTCTCTGAGATTCCAAAAAATCAAGATAAAATCTTGTATTCTAAAATCCGCAATTTGTTTATGTAGAAGCAGATTTATATTAGGTTTTATCTGTTGTAATATGAAGATTATTATAAAGCAGATGAGATTCCATAATATATATGGAATAAGCAGGCTATATACTCTATGAATTATCTTATTTTTAAAAATAACTAAGTTGAAATTTCCTTCACGAAATAGCAAAAAGCCAGAGATAAAGAAGAATAAAGCCAACGAGACAAAGCAGATATCACCGATAATGTAATTGAATAAGATGTGGGTTGAGGTAAATTGGTTGACCGATGCATTATATAGAGCGATATTAGAGTGTATCAGGACGATAACCACGCAAAGCGGAAAACGCAAGATGCTGATAGTTTGTGATATGGAAGTTTTCATAATGCATAATTCATAATTCATAATTCATAATAGACTTTATGGCAAGGCAATTATGAATTATGAATTAAAACTAAGAGTTTGTTTTCAATTTTCCGATTACCGTCTGGTTGCCGGTAGTATTCTGTCCGAGCTTCACGTTTATCTCTGCGTTGAGAGGCAGATATAGGTCCACTCTCGATCCGAACTTGATGAAACCGAGGTGCTCGTCGATGAAGCAATCCTCGCCTTCCTTGGCATAAGTCACGATGCGACGAGCCATGGCACCGGCAATCTGGCGGCACAATACCTGCTGTCCGTCAGGCGTTTCGATGATGACATCAGCCATTTCGTTCTCTTCGCTTGCCTTCGGGAGCCACGCTTTGTGGTATGCGCCATTCTGATGATGCACCAGTTTTACCTTTCCGTCCACCGGAAACCAGTTGGCATGCACATTGAAGAGGCTCATGAAGATGCTGACCATCTTGCGCTTCTCGTGGAAATACTTTGTCTCTTCCACCTCCTGCATCACGACAATCTTGCCGTCAGCGGGAGCTACGATGATGCCTTCCGTCTCGTCCTTCTCGTCAAAGATGCGGATAGGGCAACGGAAGAAATTGACAATGATGCCATATATGATGCCGAAGACTGCTATAAAGCAATAGAAAGGTAAGTGTGTCTCAAAGGAGCGCCAGAGGATTATGCCTATTGCCACGATGAACATAAGTCCGAAAACCAGAGTGTCAGTTCCCTCGTGATGCAGACGTATCTTTTTTAGTTTCTTTATTCTTTTTCCCATTATTGGTACGATAGTTTAGTATTAACAAGGTCGTAATTCCGTGCAAAGTTAACAAAAAAACGCCAAATTAACAAACAATACGCCCATTTTTATGGGATAAAGTAATCTTTTGCACCATTTTTTTACTTTCTTATCACCTTTTTCACGGTTCCATCGCCATATCGGAGGATATTCAGACCACGCTTCAGGGCATTGGTTCTCCGTCCGTTTGCATCAAAAACGGCATAAGGTTCAGTGGCAGAAATGGTGGCTTCATCTATGCCTGTGCCGGCAATCTCAACAATCTTGTAGAATTTCTTCCATCCTTCAGCCGACTTGTACTTGCCGGCAGTGCCAGCTGGAACATAGAGAGGGGCATTGCTGAATGTGCTGCTATAGAAGGCATCGGTGGAAACAGGCAGTGGGGAAAGCACATCGGAGGTCACCTTTTCCACAGTGCTAAAGGCATATTCCTTGATGTTTTCCAATGTGGAAGGCAGTTCTATGGAATGGAGCGTGCCGGTATTCTGCGAGAAGGCATATTCGCCGATGGACGTTATGGTGTATGTCTTACCGTCAATTTCCACTGTCTCAGGGCATTTGTAGTCTGTCAGATAAGTGCCATAGTTGAGTGCCACCTCAGCGACAGGAGTGCCTTTGGTGTCTGTAGTGAGATGATAAGCGATGCTGTCAGGTCCCATCATGAGTGTCTTTCCATAGACATTCCTAACCCTTGCGAAAGCACCTTTTCCCTTGATGTTGCCTTCTGATCCATTGGATACGAAGAGAAGTGCGCTCTTGCTCAAGGAAGCAGCCTCGATTCCATCAGCGGAAGAGATAGGCCAAACCACGGTAAGATTGTAAAGTCCTGGCCAGGCTTCCACTTTCCTGCATGAAGAAGGCAGGAACAGGACAGTGGCTTTGGAAGAAAAGAATGCCGAGTTGAGCACGGTCTTTGTGCCATCCGGGACGATTGCAGTTCTGCCTTTAGCCCAAGGATATATGAGGAGCGTATCCTTGCCGTGGGTATAGAGCAGTCCGTCGATGTCGCAGTAGGCAGGGTTGTCTTTGTCCACATGAATGAATTTCAAAGCCTGGCATCTGCTGAAAGCGTCAGGCGAGATGCTTTTAGTGGCGGCGGGTATGGCGACGCTCTGCAGTTCGTTGCAACTGTCAAAGGCATAAGCCTCAATGGTTTCCAGGGTGTTGCGGAATGAAAGCTGCGATATGGATGTGGCATAGAATGCACTTGCCCCGATAAAGCGCAGGTTGCCATCCAGGTTGATATCTGTGAGATTCCTGCAATTATAGAAACAATTCTTGGCTATATGTTTGGTGTCGGACGGCAGTATCACAGTTTCCAGCGCAGTACACTCTCTGAAAGCTTCTTCCCCGATGCTTTTTAGTCCATTGCCCAATGTGGCTTTACGGAGCTTTTTGCAGTAATAGAAAGTCCTGTCCTTTATCTCGGAGCAACCGTCCGGGATGGATATTTCCTCCAGATTGGAGCAGTTTGAGAAAGCACCGGCCTCCAGAACTCTTAACCCTTTGCCGAGAGTGGCGGAAGCAAGGGCGTAGCATTTATCGAAAGCACCAGTGCCAATGGAGTCGATGGATGCTGGCAGATGGATGGATTCCAGCGCCTTGCAGTTACTGAATGCTCTCTCGCCGATAGTATGCAGGGCGTTCCCGAATGTCACTTTCTTCATGTTTGAGCAATTAGTGAACACGCCATACTCCATTTCTGTAAGGCTTTCAGGCAAAGAAACTTCTGCGAGCGAACTGCAATATTGGAATGCGCGATCTTCTATGATTCTGATATTGCTGCCGAGGTGCAGGTCTTTCAGCGCATCACAGTGCTCAAATGAGAATGACCCCACCGTATCGACATCATTGGAAAGGAATACAGACTCCAGATTCTTGCAGTAGCCGAACGCTCGGTAAGCGATGCATATCTTGTCGGAGTCATGGTTTGCATCCGTTCCTACCACCACTTTCTTCAATGATTCGCATTGCAGGAAAGCAGCGTTCTCGATGCGTTTGATGCCGTCCGGGATTGTTATCTCGCCGAGTTTCGTATAAGCGAAGCAGCTACTGCCCAGTTTCTTCATCGTGGTGGGAAGTACAACTCGCTCAAGTCCAGAGCTCTCAAAGCATCTTTCTCCTATTTCCTCCATGAACACATCGAGGTCGATGTCTGCCAGTTTCCTGCAGTTGAAGAAAGCCATTTTGCCCATTCTCTTCACTCCGTAGGGGATGCGGAAGTATGTCATGTTTGCACATTCATAGAAGGCATTCTCGGGTATTTCCTCCATACTTCCTCTGACGATGGCAGAAGTAAGGCTGGTGCAGCCGGAGAATATGGATGGTCCAATCCTGCGCATTGTCTTGGGAAGGTCCACTGCCTTCAATGCGGTGCAGTTGGCGAATGCGTTCTCGCCTATGGTCTCTACGTTTCCGCCAAAATCAATGGTCTCCAATGCGGTGCAATTGGAAAACGAGAAATTGCCGATGGACTTGACTGTGAATGGCAAAGTGACAGAAGTCAGTTTGGTGTTTCCCATAAAGGCATAGGACCTTACGGCAGCTACTGTGTAATGCTCGCCGTTGTGAGTTACAGTATAAGGCACAACGACGTTGCCGGAATACTCTTCTGAGGCGTCCCAACTGTTGCCTTTGCATGAGACTGCCACGGTCATATCGGCTCTTGACATGTGCTCGTAATAGATTCCGTCGATTTCAAAATCGTGTGCTTTCGCGATGGATGCAACGAAGATCAGAAGCATCAGCAGGAGGTTTCTTCTTGTCATAAGGGGAATGATATTAAGTTTCTTTTTGTTTTACAAACGGGTCGTCATTGATGTGTGCAATGCCTACCACTTGAATATGGAAGGATATTTCACTTGCATGAAAGTAAATCTATGCCCAATATTGCCAAGTTTTCCAAAGTCGCGGCAGAGTGGAGACGGGTGTATCGTATATTCCCATCTACATGCTTGCATACATAAATGCGAATGCAAATATAGCGTTTTTCTTTTGAAAAAGCAAAGGATTTACTTTGATTTTGCGAAAGCTAAATGAAATCGCCATTTTTTTTATTCGCTGGCATCGAATAAAATCGTTCGTTTTTATTCGGTGGCAGCGAATAAAAGTCTAGATTTCGCACGTGTTTTAGGGTTTGACAGTCAAAATATGATGATGCTTTTGTCGTTTTGTTGTCTGGTTTGTTTTGTTGTTTTGTTGTCTTGTTGTCTTGTTGATTGCCAATACTAACAACTAAACAACCAAACAACTAAACAACAAACCAGCATTGATATTCTGTATTGCCTGATGCGAGTGGAGATTTTACCGGTCAATTACATTTGAAAGATTGGCAAAAGCGATATGTGGCAGAGAGGTTATATGGAGGGAAAAATGGAACAAAAAGGGGATAGCGAAGCTATTGTTTTGCGATAGCTAAGATATTGGGAGGTGAAAGCATAGATATTACCGTGTAAAAGCTATGATATTAGGAGGTAAAAGCTAAGCTATTGCACCGTAAAAGCTATGCTATTGCATTGCTCTGATAATCAAAGTGTTGCAATGGCACTTGATTGTATGCTTGCAGGAACGGGAAAATCGAACACTTTTTCTTGCTGTTTGCTGTCTTAAAGGCCCGACTTCAGGAGCGAAGTATGAGTGACGGAAAGGGAATCATGCATGGTTTGAATGCTCTGCAAGTGTATTAATCGCAAAGTCTTGGGTGTCCACTCGGGGTATTATAAGCAGCAAGAAAAAAGCCCTGCAAAGGCGAAAGCATGGATGTGAGGTGTTCACTATTATGCTTTTGCCTTTGCAGGACTGTTTTTCTTGTTGTTTTGTTGTTTGGTTGTTTTGTTTTTTAGTGGTTTAGTTGTCTTGCAGGATGTAAAACTATCAACCAGACAACAAAACAACTAAACAACAAAACAACCAGACCACATTATTCCTTGATGTTAGGCTCCTCAAGTCCGATACCCTTCTTCTTATCGACAATCTTCAGGATGAAGCCGATGATGAGGGCCGCAACGCCGAGACCGGCAAGCATGATGAGCGGTGCGGTGTAGTTGAGTTGTGTAGGGTCGGTCACACCTTCATTGGTAGCGGTGAGCACCTTACCGATGAGCAGTGGGAAGAGCCACAATCCGATGTTCTGAATCCAGAAGATAAGGGCGTATGCAGAGCCGATTACCTTTGCGTCAACAAGCTTTGGAACGCTTGGCCAGAGGGAAGCAGGAACGAGTGAGAAGGAAGCTCCGAGCACGAGAATTGTCAAGTAAGCCACGATGACACCGCCTACCTGGTTGCCCTTCAGTTCTGGAAGGATGAAGGCAAATGTGAGGTGGCAAGCGATGAGGAGTAGTGAACCGAGCACGAGCATTGAAGCTGCCTTACCCTTATGGTCAACATAGTTGCCGAGCACAGGAGTGATACCTACAGCGAGCAATGGGAATACCGCGAAGATAGACTCTGCTGACTGGCGCATATAGCCCATGTAGCAATAGCTGATGAGGGCTACGATGGAGATGGTGAGCATGGAGTATTTGACGGCAGGCTTCTTCATGAAGTTGAACATGAAGGCGGCGCCAGCCACTACAAGCATGATGATATACTGGACGATGGTCACTGACTCTGATCCCCAGAATGAGTCTGCAGGCACTTCGGTGAAGGTGAGGTTACACTGGAGCATGTTTACTGCATACTTCTGGAATGGGAAGATGGCAGAGTAATAGAGCACGCAGAGCAGTGAAACGAGCCAGAAGCCGCTGGAAGTGAGAATCTGTCCGAGGTCGCTGATTTTGAATGGGTCGTCCTTCTCTTCTGCCTCGCCGGTCTGTGAGTCAAGCTTCTTGTCCATGAAGAAATAGACCACGAGCATCATCATTGCGATGCAGAGCAGCACTACACCGAATGCTACAGAGCGGGATACGCTGATGTCGCCGCCGAGCTTGGCGAAGAATGGGGAGAAAATCATACATGTGGCAACGCCAAGACGGGCGAGAGCCATCTCAGAACCCATAGCGAGAGCCATCTCACGACCCTTGAACCATTTTACGATACCGCGTGAAACGGTGATACCAGCCATCTCAGTACCGCAGCCGAAAATCATGAATCCAAGTGCAGCAACCTTTGCGGATGCAGGCATTCCCTCATAGAATGGCGATACGCCGAGCTGTTCGAACACCGGGATGTGATTGAGATTGTTGGTAAACCATGTCTCAAGTCCGCTGCCGATGAAGCTGTCACTGACAGCATACCACTTGATGCAAGCACCGATGAGCATCACGGCTCCAGAGAGAAGGGCTGTAAAGCGCACGCCCATCTTGTCGAGGATGATGCCGGCAAAGATGAGGAAGAACACGAACACATTGAGGAATGTCTCGGATCCTTGCATTGTGCCGAAAGCATCAGAGTCCCAGCCACGCTGCGACTGCATGAGGTCCTTGATTGGCGAAAGGATGTCTACGAAGATGTAGGCGCAGAACATTGCAAGCGCCAAGAGCAGCAGGGCGGTCCATCTAAGGGCGGCCGAGTCACGAAGAGTCTGTTTCATTTCGTTTTGATTTATTGTTACTGTTTTTGGTATTAATTATCTTATAGGTATAAATTTACATCGTGCAAAGGTAATATAATTATGCGAAACTGACAATAATTCTCTTTTTTTATTTTTTTAATTATGCCAATATTTATTTGCATTTAATTTATTTTCACACTTGTTTGTTTTTGTTTATATATCGGAATGGATGGTTTTGCGTAGTCAGACAAAGTGATTAAACTTCACTTCCACATATGGGCTGTCAGGGTGATGTCCTTGCTGTAATGATCAGACTGGAAGTCTGTACCGAGCGTAGCGAGAGTAACCCGGGACGAAGTCTCGGGGATTGTAATGAAATAAAAAAAACTGTCTGGAAGACAGTACCTTAATGCGGAATGAGTGTGGATTCATATATCATTATCCATCATTATGGCAAGGTACTGTCTTCCAGACAGTTTCTCTTCTCAATGTTATAGTCCCGAGACTTTGTCCCGGGTTACTCTCGCTTTGCTCGGTATAGGCCTCCAGCCTAATATATGTCTTGTTGATTGACAATTTGAATGAAACTTGTGTAACTTGAATGCTTTAAGGAAAGTTGCCCTATATCAATTTCATGCTCGTTTAGCCATGGTTGCAGACCGTTGGCAAGCATTTTGCGCAGTATAAACTTTGCTGTCTTAGAAAAAATGAGTAGTTTTGCATTCCGATTTCACATAAACATTTATGACTCAACAGAAAGAGAAATATACGAAATGGGTGGCTTGCTGGGGTAATGCCACTTCCATCACAGACAGAAAAGAGTGTGTTTACGCCAAGGATATCACTCTCAGATACCCCGTAAGAGTGGTTTTCTCAGGATCAAGACTTCGCTTCCGCTTCTCAAATCTTACGGGTACGGAGGATGTTACCATGACAAAAGCCTACGTGGCAAAGCAGGATGAGGCTTACGTCCCTGTGCCTGTCACCTTCGGTGGACGCGATTCCGTGACGATAAATCCGGGCAAGGAGGTGGAGAGCGACGAGATAGATTTCGACATCGAGGCTGGTCAGACTGTGGAGGTGAGCATGTATTTCGGCGGTTATACGCAGATGAATGCCGGCACACTGATTACCGGACCGCTCTCTAAAGGCAAATATTCCTATGGGGATTTCGCTGCTGAGAAGGAACTTCCTATCGACTTGACACGCAATACCAACTGGTTTTATTTCCTCAATACGATAGATGTGCTGACGGAAGAGAAGAATCATGCCCTCGTTTGCTTCGGTGACTCCATTACGGCACAGAGCTGGCCCGACTGGCTCGCTATCCGAGCATGGGAGAATGGTTTCCATAATGTGGCTGTCATACGTCGTGCTGTCAGCGGAACAAGAATACTTCGTCAGTATGACTGCATCACTTATCAGGCTTACGGACTCAAAGGCGAGACGCGTTTCCCTATCGAGATGAACGTGGCAGGTGCCAGTGCGGTAATCATCCAGCATGGCATCAATGACATCATCCATCCTGTCGGAGTGGAGGTAAATCCGTTCCGACCGTGGAGCGATATGCCTACCTGCGAGGAAATGGAGCGTGGAGTGGAGGATATATACGTGAAGCATGCCCGCAAACTGGGACTAAAAGTATGGAGCGGCACGCTTCTTCCTATCCTCGGATGGCGCACTTACAATGAGATGCGCGATGAGATGAGAAATAAATTCAATAATTGGCTTCGCACTTCTGATCTGTTCGATGGTTGCATAGATTTCGATATTGCTGTCCGCGACAGCCGTAATCCTGCATCTTTCGCTCCCGGTTTCGACTCAGGAGACCATCTGCATCCGAGCGAAACAGCCTACTCAGCTATGGCTGACTGCGTGCCTGAGGAACTAATGTAAAGCGCCAAAGGAGTAGCTCTACTTACCAAATTTCCAGCGGAAGCCAAGCTGTAGGTCAATCACCTGAGGGTGTTCTGTATAATAAGTGGAGTATTTTTCCGAACCAGAGACCTTGAATTGCAGTGTAGGCTCCAGATAAAGGTGAAGCCCTTTGACAATATTTACCTGCACGCCAGGCGATAATGTAAGGAAAAGATTTGTAGGAATATCCGACAATGACTGCGTCATCATTCTGTCAGCCTTGCCCTTCTCGATAGTCTTTACCTTGCTTTTACCCGATAAGCCAAAGTCTATTCTTCCGCCACCACCGAGGTAAAAATCCACTACCTTACTGTGATAAATCTGATAACCCAATCTTAAAGGCACACCGAGGTAATGCAGGCGCTGATGAGTATGGTCGTATTTCACCTCTGTACCCTTCATAAACTCGCTGTGAAGGTAACTATATGAGAGTCCTGTGTGTAAAGTCCAACGGTCAGAAAGCGGAATGCCAACTTGCAAACCGAAAGAGATAGGACGATGATGTTCTTCCTCTTCCACCTTTTCTGGTTGTGGATTAGGGCGCGGAATAGTAGGATGGTCGGTGTCTACACCATAGTCTGGTTCCACGGGAGCACTCGATGACATATCATTATTGATGTTCTGATTATCCAAGAGTGAAAGGTCTATGCCTCCCATGTATGATGTAGAGAGAGCAAATAGCAGGCCTCTGTCCTCATTATTCCTGTGCTTTGATGGGAATGCCTCTGCCGTATGGAGTGGCAAAGTCTCGTCTGGAGCATATCTTATCTTATTTTCTGGTTCTTCTTCTGGTTCTATTGTCACGCTGTCGGGAACGTAGTCACCGCATTTTTCATTAGGACTCTCAACTTTTTCATCAGGACTCTCATTCTGAGAATGCTGTAATTGCTCTTCAATCTTTGGCACATCTCTCTTCAAAGAGGCTACTAATGAATGTAAGGTTTCCAAGTTTTCTTCTGGAAAGGTAGGGCGAGCATTGTCAGTAGGAACGTTCTTCTGATGGCTTTCTGTCCTTGCAATAGTGCTTTCATTATGCTCTTTACGGAGAAAAAGCAAAGTGCAAGAGATTGCGACAAGTAGGAATATGGCTGCACAAGCCTTGCGCCAACCGATATGTATTGGCACAATACGATGGGAGGCAGACATTTCTTTGTCAATGTCATCCCATAGTTCGTCAGGCAAGTGAGGTGACTCATAGCCTTCCAACTTATTTCGTAGGTCGTCGGTCCATTGTTCTTTCATCGTTTTCCTCCTTCCTGTTCTAATAATATCTTGCGTAGTAAATGCTTTGCCCTATTCAGTTGTGAGGCGGAAGAAGCCTCTTTGATGCCTAATAATTGCGCTATCTCCTTGTGTTTCTTCTTCTCAAAGACGTAAAGATTGAGCACAATGCGGTATCCTGTGGGCAATAACATTATGGCATTGTGCAGTTCTTCTGCTGTGAAACGAGCCACTTCCAGCTCTTCTTCCTTGTCTGGAATGTCGGAATGTGACTCTATAAATGTCTCACGACGCTTCTGTCGGAGAAACATAAGCGACTCATTGACCGCTATTCTGACCATCCATGAGAGCAGAGTAGCATCATTTCGCTCATTGAAATCCTTGATGTTACGGAATATTTTGACGAATGTCTCCTGCAATACGTCCTTAGTGTCTTCCTCATTGCTTAGGTATCGTTGGCAAATAGCATAGAGATAACGAGCCGTAAGGCTATACAATTGTTGCATAGCCTTGCGGTTTCCTTGTTTTATTTGCTTGATTATGTTATGGTCAATGAGAATCACGAAGTGCTAAAACTTTACCATCTTTCCCATGAACAATATTATGCCACTCTGCTTCTCCCTAATCAGAAAAGCGAAAGGACGATTCATTTCAAAATGGAAATAAGAAATATCATGACAAGAAGAATCCATCATCTCTGAAGAAGTGACGCTTGCCGCCTCTGTGCCTTCTTCATTTACGGTAAGTGAAGTGGCTTGCTTGAACAATGAGATGAATAGCTTTCGGTCCGTAATACCTGAGAAATCAGCCTTCTGTATGTCGAAAGCGTCAGGCATTCCCATGGCTATCAAGTCCGCATTGAGCGTGCGATCATAGTCTAATTTCATACGAGGCATGTCGATATAGGCATTGCGAAAGTTCATATTATGCAGTATGTCGTACATTTTTACGTAGTCGATGCCTTTCAGACAGTTGTCGATGCTCTCGCCTTCATGTGGCAGAATTACGTCCATACAGAATGTATCATTGCCGTAAGAAAACTCTGCTACGTCCATCTTTTCGCCACTCCAGCAGAGCAATTTGCCCTCTTGGTGCATCATTTTTACATCTGATGTCGTGCCGTCAATATTGTGGAAAGTCTTGTCTTTTGTCTCTTTCTTGTCAAATTTGTATTTCCATTGCCCCTTGAAATACAAGGCATTGAGAAGCACCATCCTTGTGTTTTGTTGCAGAGGTGACTTTAGGAAGTCTTTGATAAGGCCGTTTGTCTTTCTTGCACACCATGAGTTGATGTCATTCTTTGTGGCTTCTGTCGATAATAATTGGGTGAAAGTCTCGGCATCAAGCTTATCAATGTTGTTCTTGATGTAATCATTTTTTACGTCGTATCCTTCGTCTATCCATTGTGAATTGGCAATGGCGAGTGCTGTCTTGCTGTCTGCTTGTGGTAGGAAATCATTCAATGACTTCATGGCATCCATGATATGTGCAGGCAAAATCCAAGGTGTATTCATCACTTTATTTATCTGTGCCGCAGTATTTCCATTGGCTCCGTGAACAAGCATCGTCAGAACCTCAGTCATTCCGAGTGGAGAAATCATGAAGTTTTTATCCTTTTCCACAGATGAATTGACCTGAGAAAAGAATGGATATGCAGTCATTGAAGTATTGAGGTAAATGTCTTTATCAGAATACGTCAATGGATCTATAGTCGGTTTCTGGTTGTTATTGTAATCATCATCGTTGCCAATACAACTGGAGAATCCCATAGCCATGCCCACAACTATGAGTATTAGTGTGAAAATCTTGTTTCTTTTCATATCGCTTACTTGTTTTATAGGGTGTCCAGTTTGAAGTTCCAGTTTTTAGTTCAAAAAAGACATGATACGAGTTTCAAAGTACTGATAATCATATCTCTTCAGCACATAATGATTTCATGGATTAGCAAAACTTTTTCATCTGTTAAAATTACACCTGAGAACAATGCTATTTCGATTGATAATCAACAGATTAAATTGTTAAATCCATATCAAAAACGAGAACATAGAACTGGACACCCTACTTGTTTTATCGTTTCTGTCTATATAATGCAATATGGATAGAAACCTTGCATGAAGCATATAGTTTTTTTTGAGAATGTAAGCTTGTTCCTTCGTTTTTACCTCATGTTAGCCTTTATTGCCTTCTCCAATAATTCCTGACTATGGAAGCCTTTATATATAAATAAGGTATCCATAGCACCTCGGAAGGATAACTCATGATAAGTCGGGAACCATGACCGCAAGCTTCTATAAACTCATGGAACTTTGTTATTTCACTACTCACTTGGCTCTTTTCGCTGTTGATCGTTTTGCTTTTATCATCGTTGTCCTTGCTTGCTTTCGTCTCGTTTCCCTTCTCTGATTGATCAGATTTGTCGTTATCGTCATCCTTGAAGTGCTGTCCGAAGTTGCCGCCACGCATCATTTCGCCCAGCATCTCCATGCCGTATTTCTCCGAAGGCTCACATATCAGGTGCTTCTCTTCCATTCCGAGCACGTTGTGGAGTATCCACATTACTGCACGAGTAATCCTTTCCATGCCGAGATAGCGCAGGTGCGAGTAGATGGTCTCCTTGCTGTAAGCGTCCGATTGCTGCTTTTCCTCACGCTTTTCGCGGAAGAGAATGGTGAAATAGAGGTCTGTCAACTGGCGGAAACCTATGCCCTCCATCAGCAGATGGCGGTAGATGTGCATCATTTGGAAGACGATGCAGAAGTCGATGTCGAGGATGTTGATGCCGGCTGGTGTGGAGGAAACGCATTTCCTGTGGTCGGCAAACCATCGGTAATACTTTCTGTTGGTGAATGGATTGACTGCAAACGAAGGGACGAAATGCACTTCCACCGGTGTCTTTGGGAATATGTCGAAGTCGGTATGGTGCAGGTTCACCTCCGTCCTTTTTCCCATTTTCTTCCAGATGAAGTCTATTGTCTCGCGCTTGTGGAACGGTTTCCCGCTGTCATCACCCTCCTTGCGGAACACCCACAGGTCGATGTCGCCCGGCTGTCGCATCATCCTCAGCGAGGCAGGATAGAAGAACAGGTTGCTCTGCCCTTTCAGCACGCACGACTGGAAGCCGGCTTCGTCAAACAGTTCGGTGACTATCTGGCATTCGCGGCATATCTTCTTGTTTTTCTCTTCTATCTCCAGCACCTTCAGCGCCCATTGGTATTTGCGCCTTTTCGGGGGCATCTGGTCTGCCGGCAACCGCTTGACGGCATAGAATGTGACGCCCACCATCGCCTGTTTCCTCACCGTCGCATACACCTCTTCCCACACTTCGTCCGTGCATGGTTCGGACAGACAGCTGCGATTGCCGAGGGCTATCTGCAGCAGTTCCAGGAAGACGGTCTCCGCCTTTGTCATCCTTATCCCGCTTTTCCCATTCGAAAGAGATGTGATGTTGAGCATAGTTTGTTAAGTATGTTGTTTTGTTGTTTAGTTGTTTTGTCGTTTAGTTGTTTGTAAAGTTCGCTTGCGGTAAAGTCTATCAACAAAACCACCAGACCACTAAATCACCAGACCACAAGCTTTATATATTCGCATCGCCGCTTTCTCGGGCGAGAAATTCTTCTCTATCATCATTCCTTTCCGTCCCATCCCGGTAAGGTCTGCCGAATGGAATCTGGCAAAAGCATTGACGAAAGCATCGCGGTCAAGCGGGTCGAAGGAGTAACCGTTGATGCCATCCTTCACCAGTTCCGGACAACCGCCATTGTATATCGAGCACATCACCGCCCTGCCACATGACATCGCCTCCGGAATGACGAGGCTCCAGTTGTCCTCCAACGTCGGCTGCACCACTACGTCGCACTCCCTGTAGCAGGAATAGATCCTGTCGTAAGAGACATATCCCGTCAAGGTCAAGCCATCGTTGCCGCCATATCTCTCGAGTATCTCATTCATCAGAATGCCGTCGCCAGCCAATGTCAGCGTGTCGTCAGGATAAGACCTGTGGTGGATTTCCCAGGCCGAAAGCAGCTGCCGTATGCCCTTGGGCTCCACAATCCTGCCTACATACAGGAACCTGATGCCCTTTCCGTTCCGCTGTCCCGCCTCATTGTCTGCCTTGCACCGTTCCTCAAGCTCCGCTTCCACGTCGTGGTGGAGGCAGAAGGAGTCCGCACTCATGCAGCCCTTGACGATAGGGGTGGAGGTAAAACCAAGTTTCTCGCGCAGATATTGCTCAGAGAGAGCCCCGTTGGAGAGAAAGCAGTCCACAGCCTTGCCAGCCAATCTCCTGTAAAGCGTGCGCCACCAGCCAGCCTTGCGCTCCGTCCATGCAGTGCGCTCATAGAACATCAGCAGCCTCTTCCTGTGCAGCAGACTGTAGATGATGCCGGCAGGAGCCCATCGCCCGAAGCCTTCCACTATGATGACATCGGGCTTCACATTCCTTATAGCAGAGTAAAGACCCTGTTGCCATCGCAGTTCAAGACTGCTGTTGGCATAGTCGGAGTCAGTATTCCCCAGGCGCATGATCTTCTGCCGGGGCATGATGACGGCGTGGTCACCCAGTTTCTCTTTCAGTTTCCGCCTTACCAGTTCGGATGTCTCCATCTCAGAGCACACTATCCAGAATGTCCCGCCAGACAATCTGTTGAGATTATCATATACAGGCACCCTGTAGTCACCGAACCAAGAACTTAACCATAGTATCTTCATGCTGAAAGAGGTATGCGAAATTTATCCGTTTACAAAGGTATAAACTATTTTTCTTTCTGCCAAAGCTTCTCGATTCTATTTTCCGGATCGCCTGCAGTTTTGTTTGTCTTGGTTTGCAGATTTGTGTTTTTTGTTGGGTGTAAATTAAAAGCTTATATTATTATTTTGGTAATTTCATTTTTTCTTCTTACCTTTGTCTCGGCAATGGTAAAAGCCGATGCCACCAGACATACATATTGAGCTAACAAAATAGCGACATCAGACTATCATTGTGGTCGTCAAAGAAAGTAAGCGTAGGAAACTTATACAGACTCTGATAACACCACGACAATGATGGTTGGCTTGACGTATATATATACGGGTATATGCGTAGGAACAGGTCAATCCCAAATATGAAGGTAGTAAGATGTCTTGCATCTCCACACAGGGTGCAAGCGTCTTCTTATATTTGGGAGGGGCCAGAGAATTCCTACGCTTACGCCTCAGACGACCGTAAGAAGTGCTTGTGCCCTTCTTGTGTCTTATTACATTCTGCCAACGGTTATTAGTAGATAGTTTGTTTGCGAAACTAATAACCCCAAACAATAATGGTAGCAAAACGATATACGTTCTCAGGTCATGAGTCTTTCACCTGCAAGACTTTGTGGTTAAAGAAAGGATATGATTTCATTAAAAGCGATTATGACTTCAACGCCCCTGACGCAGTAATTCATATGGGTGTAGGCAAGAATATGGTCGCATCCATTCGTTATTGGATGCGCGCTTTCGGTATGACCCATAAAGATGCTCCAACAAAGATAGCCACATATCTGTTTGACAATGATAAAGGCAAAGACCCATACATGGAAGACCTCGGCACTCTTTGGCTTCTGCATTTCCTGCTCGTCAACATTCAAGAGGCTACACTATACAATTGGATTTTTATACGGTTACAAAAAGAGCGTAAGACATTTGATCGTCAAAACATATTGAACTTTGTTCGTCGCTTGTTGCTTGAGGATAACAAGCAAAGTGTCTATAATGAGAATACGATTAAAAAAGACATTGGCACATTTCTGCAAAATTATATTTTGCCACAAAATCCAAAGGCCTTGGATGATTACTCGTCATTACTTATAGATCTTGACCTGATACACAGCATTGATGGCAAAACATACGCTTTCAATGTCGAAGGCAAGCGCCAAGTGCCTTGGCAGATATTCCTCTATGCAGTTATGCAGATGAAGGGCAATGATTACACAGTAGGGTATGACACCCTACAGAATATCGGCTTGATATTCTGTATGAACGATATGGAGGTAATAGATATGTGTAAAAGACTGGAATCGCAAAGACCTGATGAAATAAGATATAGTGATACTGCAGGTATCAGACAGCTACAGTTCAATAAAAATCTAACCAATGAAGAAATACTCAATGGATACTATGACAAATAATAGACAGTTCACATTATCGGCTAACATAGAGAATGGACTGACGGAAGGATACCGATATATTGTAACACCAAATGTGGAAAAGGTGTTGCAAGAGATTGTCAATGCCTATCAGACTGGTATTCATTCCTTTTCCATCATTGGTACTTATGGCACAGGCAAGTCTTCGTTTCTCCTCAATCTGGAGAAAGATCTGGATTGTGGAAATCGTGACAAATTACTTTTGAAGAATCCTGATGTACTTCATGAGGGAGGTTTCGAGGTGCTGAATATCATTGGCGATTCACAATCTCTGTCTGAATTGTTGCATCACAAGTTGCAAGGACTGGTTTCAACTGATTCTGATAATCCATTGACGTTGCTCAAGGAATATTATTCCCGAATTGAAAAGGACGGGAAGATGCTGTTTGTCGCAATAGATGAATTCGGCAAGGTGTTGGAACATGCCGTAAAGTATAATCCAGAAGAAGAACTGTATTTCTTCCAGAAATTTACAGAGTTTATCAATGCTGCATCCCGCAATATTATTCTGCTATGTACTCTCCATCAGAATTATTCAGCCTATGCCAGCAGATTGACTCAGACCCAAAAGAATGAATGGAATAAAGTCAAAGGACGCTTTCGGGAAGTTGTGTTTGCTGAGCCAGTGGAGCAGCTGCTGTATCTTGCCGCCAGACATATATCTACAGAGAGGAGATGGGATGTCAGAAATGCCTCGTTCCGTCATATTTATCAGATGGCGAAAGACAGGAAATTTATACAGACATCTTTCTCGTTTGATACTGCAGCCAGCCTTTACCCCCTTGACGCTTTCGCAGCATATGCAATTACAGTTGCCATTCAGCGTTATGGTCAGAATGAGCGTTCTCTGTTCGCTTTCCTTAATACGAAGGGCAATCATTCCGTGATGGATTTTATTCCTCGCGATAACTATACATATAATCTTGCTGAAGCCTACGATTATATAGTGAACACATTCTATTCCTATCTGAATGATGCCAATTTTGATTCTATGGGATGGCAGTCAATCAGAGTTTCAATAGAAAGAGTTGAGTGTTCCGAATGGAAAGATGCAGAAACCATGCTGGATGCCATGAAAATTGTAAAGGCAATAGGTATGACAAATCTATTTGGCAATGGCGGATTCACCATGACGGCAAGAGATATGGGTGAGTATGCTGCAATGGCAATGGACGTAGAGTTCCCCAGTAGCATCATTCATGAATTAGAACGACTGAAGATAGTTCGCTTTGCAGAATACAAAGGACGTCTCATTCTTTTTGAGGGAACAGATGTCAATATAGAAAAAGAAATTGTCAATGCATCGATGGTGGTTCCAAGACCTGTCAACTATGTTGATGATCTCCGGGTCTTTTTCAATAATAGAGTTGCTCCAGCAAGATCTTATTACTATCATCGCGGTACGCCTCGTTATTTCAAATACGAACTCCGTTCCGAAGCGGAAATGACAGTGCCGGTTGGTGATATTGACGGCTATATACAGTTGGTCTTCCCTTCTTCAGATAGATATTATACAGAATTGCAAAACTTCAGCAGGAAATGTCAATATGCCATAATTTTTGCTTACTTTACCAATACGAGTCAGATTGTGGACCATCTGCACAACTTGAAAAAATATCGTTATATTTTAGACAAGGTGCTGATTGATAAATCTGACAGAGTCGCTATAAAGGAAATGATGCAACTGATGGAGTATGAGAAGAATCTGCTGAATAAAAGCCTCAGCGAAAGTCTCTTCTCATATTCGGGAGATGTAGTGTGGATATATAAGGGCGAAGAAATCAAAATACATTCACAGAGGGATTTCAATAGACTTATCTCTTATGTCTGCAATGATGTCTATCCTCTTACTCCAACAATGAACAACGAACTTTTCAACAAACATAAGTTGTCGAGTAGTATAAGTGGCGCAAAGGCAAAGTATCTGCAGGCATTGTTGGAAAACAGCGATAAGGAAAACCTCGGATTTGAAGATGACAAATACCCTCCTGAGAAAACCATTTATTTCTCTTTGCTCAAGAATACAGGACTGCATGAGAACGGAGGATTTCGTGAGACTCCATCAAACAAAGACATACTTACCCTCTGGGATGCCTGTAATGATTTCCTTTGCAGTACTACAGAAAAGCCTCGTAGGTTATCGGAATTGGTGAAAATACTATCTGATGCTGATAAGGGTTTCAAACTGAAGGATGGATTCCTTGATTTCTGGTTGCCTACATACCTTTTCATCAGACGTCAGGATTATTCGCTCTATGGGGAGAATGGTCAATATATTCCTAACTTTAATCTGGAATTGATTGACTTGATGAAGAAACATATCGGCAACTTCAAGGTTAAGGTGTACGCAGTGGATGGAGTGAAGATAAGTATTTTCAATCAATATCGCAAATTCTTGAACATAGAAGAGAAAGAGACCATAAGTGGCACGTCTTTCATTGACACTATCAAGCCATTTCTTTTCTTCTATAACAAGCAGTTGAATGACTATGCCAGACATACCCAAAGAATAGACCATCGTGAGACAATCAGATTCAGAGAAGTCCTGGCACATGCGAAAGATCCGGAAAAGGCTTTTCTTGAAGATTTGCCGCAAGCCCTTGGATACGATGATGAACGACTGCATAATGCAGACGAAGTCAAGAATTATTGCAATATTATCAGACAGGCTGTTCGGGAACTTAGAAATTGCTATTCTCAACTCATAGACAGGATAGAGGCACATCTCGTGGAATGTCTTGGACTATCTTCTTTCGAATATAAAGATTATGTGCAGGAACTTCAGTCTCGTCTTGCCATGGTCAAGCCACACCTGCTATCTGACAGACAGAAGGAATTCTATATGCATGCTATGGCTCAGTTTGACAACCGCATGGAATGGTATCAGTCTGTATGCTATTCGGTTCTTGGAAGTCCTTTGGACCGTATGCGTGATGACCAGGAGATGAAGTTGCTTGATGACCTTGTGTTCCTCTATCGTGAATGCGAGAAAACAGCAGTAGTATCTGAAGGACTGAACTACAAGATTGACGAAGGTGAGGAGGCGAAGGCTGCAGCATTGGAAGTGGCAATAAACAGTATCCTCTCAAATGATGACAATCTGAATGTATTTACATTGATCAGAATTTTACAAAAGAAAATCAACAATGGCTAAGGTAAGAAATATCCTCGGAATAAGTGGTGGCAAGGACAGTGCAGCTCTCGCCATCTACATGAAGCAGAAATATCCTCAGATGAAGGTAGAATATTACAACTCTGATACAGGATGTGAATTGGCAGAGACAGAGGTCTTGATAGACAGATTGTCCGCATATCTTGGCAATATCAAACGCCTTCGTGCCGCTGAAGGAAGTCCTGAGCCTACACCTTTTGAGCATTTCCTGAAAGCCGCAGGTGGCTTTTTGCCTTCAGTGCAGCAACGCTGGTGTACAAAGAAAATGAAACTGGCAGAGTTTGAACGCTATGCGGGGGATGACTATGCCGTATCATATGTGGGAATACGAGGCGACGAAGAACGTGACGGTTATATCTCTACCAAACCTAACATACAGGCCATATTCCCTTTCCGCAGAAATATCTGGAGCAATGATGTTATCAATAGAGTGCTCAAGAATGACTATATAGAGCAACTCGTCAGCGTGTATGATGAACTATGTCCGTCTGACATTAAGGAAAGTATCATGGAAATAGTACAGCGCCCCGTCACAAGGCAGTTCTATTATTCCAAGAAGATGAATGCTTTGATAGACTTTGACGTCAAACTTTTTAATCATGTCGTCTTCAAGATCTTGAAGACGACGGATTATCCCGTAGGTAAACTGACAGAAGAGGATTTCCCTTTACTTGACAACGAGGATGTGATCGTGAAGGAAGATGTTTTCCGATTGCTTCGTGAAAGTGGTGTCGGTGTTCCTGCATATTATGAAGATATTCCATTTGAAGTAGATGGAAAGAAGGGCACATATTGCCGAAGCCGTTCTGGTTGTTACTTCTGTTTTTTCCAACAGCGGATAGAATGGATTTGGCTCTATGAACAGCATCCTGACCTGTTTGCGAAAGCTATGGCATTTGAGAAGGACGGGTACACATGGATACAAGGTGAGTCTCTGTCAGATCTTATCAGGCCGGAACGTATACGTCAGATAAAACTCGATGTGATAAAGAAACAGGAAGCCGCAAAAGCGCACAATCAAGGTACTACTTTGGTTGATGTTTTTGGCGACGATATAATGTGTGCCAATTGTTTTATATAAACTTCTAACCGATTGGAAAGCCATGCTCAAGGATGTAAAATGGCCCGAAGATGGAACCTATTCTTCGCAAGGGAATCATACTCCAATGGAATTCTTCGATAATGCATTGAAGAACAGTAGCCTTTTTGATTTGGAACTGGGCTATTTCAATTCTGCTGCTATAAGTGTGCTTGCTAACTCGTTTGCCACCTTTATAAATAATGGTGGAATAATGAGAATGGCAATCAATCATATAGTATCAGAAAAGGATAAGTCTGCAATCATAAATGGCGAAAACGGACAAGTGAATTTGCCATTTGACTTGACAGACATAGAGAAACTGAGAAGAAGTCTGGATGAATATGGAGAACAGTTTTTCTGCTGTTTGGCTTATCTCATTCAGGAGCACCGTATCAATATCAGAATAATAAAGCCTAAAGGGACGCAGGGTATATCACATACCAAAAGAGGACAATTCACTGATGGCGTTACTACAGTGTCTTTTACCGGGTCTGCCAACTTTACACTGGGCGGTTTCTTTAATAACAGAGAAGAAATCTCATTGTCGTTCAGTGATTCGCCAGACCCTGTCGTACAGAAACGCATTGCAAACCGTAAAGAAGAATTCAATATGCTGATGGCAGGTTTGGACAATACGGTGGAATATCTTTGTGCAAAAGATCTCGAAGAAGCTGTGTGCACACAATTTGGCAAACAAGAAATAGAGGAACTTCTTGATGTCGAGAATAAACTGCAACGATACAAGCTGGAATGTGGTCGTTCTGCAAATGTTGCAGCTGAGAACTCGGATTTCATCTCGGAGTCAAATCCATGTTTCCCGTATGGCAAACCGAGAGATTATCAGCGGCAAGCATTTATAAACTGGAACAATAATGGGCAGAAGGGACTTTTAGCAATGGCTACCGGCACGGGCAAGACATTGACATCGCTGAACTGTCTGTTGCGTATCTACAAAAACTATAACTTCTATAAAGCTGTAATTCTTGTGCCGACGATAACTCTTGTTGACCAATGGGAACAGGAATGCAGAAAATTCAACTTTAGGGGAATTGTCAAGGTCAGTTCAAAAAACAAGCATTGGCAGGAAGAAGTTGATGCCCTGAAAGCAAAAGAATCTTTCAGTTTCTGCCGAGATGAACCCTCATATATCATAATCTCCACCTATGCTTCCTTCGCAAGGGAAAATGTCTTCAGGGACTTGATGAACTTTCCCCGGAAAGCACTCAGACAAATATTGCTTATCGCTGATGAGGTTCACAATATGGGGGCTGCCAGAATCCTGGACAGACTGGATGGAATCAGATATATAAGACGCATTGGACTTTCTGCTACGCCGGAACGGCAGTTTGACGAAAGAGGTAATAAAGCTTTGGCAAAATTCTTCGGATGCAATGACGGTAACTATACTTTTGAGTTTGGCATGAACGAAGCCATTGACAAAGGATACCTTTGCAGATATGTCTATTACCCTCATCTCGTATCCTTGACGGATTGTGAGATGAATGAATACGTTCGGATTTCACGGCAGTTGGCCAAGTTCTTCAATTTCGATGATGAATCCTTGGATTCCTCTGACGAAATAGTGATGCGTCTGCTGTTGAAGCGTAAACGTATCATTCATAAGGCTGTTAATAAGGAAGGTGTCTTTAAGTCAATAGTAGAGCAGAGATTCAAGGAAAAAGGAAACCTGAAGTACACTCTCGTCTATGTACCGGAAGGTAACCATCCCGATAATTTCGATGCTGACAGATACGCTGATACAGAGTCCGTTGCGGATGATAATGATGCTGATAGAATAATAGACACCTATACGGAAATAGTTAAAGAGATAAGTCCTACAACTACTGTAAAGAAATTCATATCAGGCATCAAGGACAGGGATTCCGTCCTTGAGGATTTTGCTTCAGGGAAACTGGAAGTCCTGACATCTATGAAATGTCTTGATGAGGGTGTCGATGTTCCACGAAGTGAATTGGCTATATTCTGTGCAAGTACTGGCAATCCACGGCAATTTATCCAAAGACGTGGCAGAATCCTGCGTAATCATCCTGACAAGCATCGGGCTATAATACATGACCTTGTAGTGATACCGGTTATAAACTCCGCTGATGAGACATTCGCAATGGAGGCGAGTCTGCTCAGGAATGAATTGAAAAGAGTGCGCGATTTCGCTACCATGTCAGAGAATGCTGATTATGCATACAGAGAATTAAATGAAGTTTTATCATATTATGGTTTATCCTTATTCTAACAATTATGGCATATAAAAGAAATGATGACAAAATGCTTCAGGCAGTGCTACTCGACGAGCATCTGATGAAGTACGGAAACTATTCTGTATCGCAGATAGGGACCATTTATCAGGCTCTTGACTCCGATAACCATATTATCAATGCTGTTGCCCAGATAATAAAACGTACAGGAGAGGGAGCTGCAGAAAAAGAACTGTGGAAAGAAATTAACGAATATCTCAAGAGAAACGTATGATAATAAAGGAAATCAGAATAAAGAACTTCCGTAGTTATTACGGAGACTGCAACAGATTTGAGTTTTCCGATGGTTTGACACTCATTCTTGGTGACAACGGGGATGGTAAGACTACTTTCTTCGAGGCTTTGGAATGGCTGTTCAAGACCGAACTGGACAGAGGCTCCCAAGAATTGGAGAACGTCTCTGAAATGAGAAAGTCCAAACTCGAAATAGGTGAACTGGATGAAGTCAGCGTATTCATGTCCTTTGAGCATGACGGCATGAAGAGCGTAGAGAAGTCATTCTCTTTTGAGCGTCTCAGTGATTCTTCATTTCGTGTAGGAAAGGTCACCTATACAGGTTATGAGGATACGGATTCCGGTCGTGAACAAGTTAGCGGCAAACTTCTCATCAATAGATGCTATGATGCTTTCATACAGCGTTTCAGCATGTTCAAAGGAGAGTCAAGACTTGACGTATTCGATGACAAGAATGCTCTGAAAACGCTTGTTGACAAGTTCTCTGACATAAAGGCATTTGATGAACTTGTGGAACATACAAGTGAATTTGAAAAGAAATCACAGGCCGCATATCTGAAGGAAATCAAAAGTGATGAGAAAGTCTCACAAGAGGCAAAATCTCTTGAAATGAAAATAAAACAGATTTCCGGGGAAATCTCTCTAAAAAAGAATGACATTAGAGAGAAACAGGTTTCTCGTGATTTGTATTCTTCTCGCCTTAAAGAACTGGAACAGAATCAGGAAACTTCCGGACGCTACAAGGAAATAGAAGACAGACGCAAGACACAGCAAGAGAAAAAGAACAAGTTGCTGTCTCAAATCCAGCAGGTTGACTACAATCATGCATTGCTCGACAAATTCTGGATTCTTGCTCCTTTCCCCGGAATTCTGCAGGAATTCAAGCGGAAATGCTCTACCTATAGCAAAGAAAAACGCAGGCTGGAGAGAGACTTCGACCGTAATCAGGCAGAAGCCATCGGCAAACTAAAGGCTGTAAAAGAAATACAGGGGTCATTGATAAATGGTTCTACAGAACTTCCGTGGTATCTTCCAGACCAGGAGACAATGGAAGAGATGATAAGTGACCATATATGTAAAGTGTGCGGAAGACCTGCTCCTGAAGGTTCTGATGCCTACAACTATATGGTAAAGAAACTGGAAGATTACAGAAGGCACGCTGCCGCTAACCTCAAGAAAAAATACAAGGAAAAGGAACTGGAAGAGAAAAAACTTTTCCAGCATGCGCATATCGAGAACTTGCACAGTCTCTCCATATCTCTATGCGGTAACAATGAGTCGATGATTTCCAATATCGCTGTTGAGATAAGTGAAAGACTGGAGTTGGTATCAAGATTGAGAGAAGATCTTAAAACGGTAGAGACCAAACTGCAGGACATTATGGACGAAAAGTCACGGCTGCTCATACAGGCTGGAAATGTCTCGGAATCTGTTCTTGAAAAGGATTTCATGGATATAAAGGGAATGTTTGAACAAAAGGGACGTGCTGAAATCCGTATTGCACAGATGACAAGCGAATTGAAATTGCTGGAGGAACAATTATCACGCAATCAGAAAGAACTGGATGAACTGAATCCTTCCTCCGGACAAGTCAAGGTGCTGAGGGATGTCCATCGTGCCCTTGAAGAAATCAGCAAGGCTTTCGCTAATGCTAAAGAGGCAAATCTCAGAAGATTCCTGCATGAGTTGGAGGATAAGGCTAATGAGTATCTTGATGTTCTCAGTGCAAATGATTTTCATGGAGTTGTTCGCCTCCAGCAGACTGCTGACGAATCTACAGAAATCAAACTGTTCAGCTCCAACAAAACAGAAATCACAAAGCCTTCAGGGTCACAGAAGACAGAAATGTATATATCTGTACTGTTTGCTATATCTGATTTCACAAAAGAAAAAAGGGACGAGGATTATCCTCTTATCTTCGATGCTGCCACGTCTTCATTCGGAGATTCCAAGGAACAGGAATTCTACAATGTCATAGACGGACTTGACAAACAATGCATAATCGTCACCAAGGACTTCATGACAAAAGGTGTGGTCCGGACCAAAGATATAGAGAAATTGTCCTGCCCTGTCTATCGTATCAAGAAAGCAGATGGCTTTGACAAAAGCGACATGGCAACCATTCGTACAACTGTAACCAAATTAAAGGATTGATATGGAATCATTATTTGAACTATGGGGTAAACGCAATCCAGAATGGGAAAAGCGTTACCAATCTGCAATCATAGATGTATTTACTGACTATGGTAAAGGCGTAAACCAGTATCAGGATATCAGAGGAAAGATATTCGGTGCAGGCTATGAAATAATCATAATAGCTTTCTTCATCGGATTGTATTATGACCAGACCAAACCGCTGGTAGAAGACAAATCCAAGCGAAAGGTGTTGGGACAGGCTATAATGTACTGGGGAAATATCGAGAATAAATTGGGACGTAACTCGTATGGTAAAATTAGAGAATACATCTTTGCCGCACTTGTCGCCAGAACGGATATTGACCTTGTTGCGCTCGACAAAGGGGAAATTACAGCAAGAAGTGTTGTTGATGCACTAATAATGAAAATGGAGCAATACATCAACTTCGGTCTCGATTATATTGAAGAACAATTGGAGAATGATCCCAATTATTTCTTCAAGGAAACCGCATTCCTGCGCATTTTCACTTCTTTTCTGTCAACACAAGAAGATAAGGATGAACAAAAGGAAGGACCCGATCCCTTGGATATGGAAGCCGTATCTTCTGAAGATACGCCCGAGCCTCTGGAAATTTCTGATACAGATATTCCCGGAGATGAGGAAACTATGCGCGCTAAAGCGGAGAGACCATGGAATGATGATGAAATTGAAAGGTTGGTTCTCTATTATGAAAACAACATTGGAATATCCAGAATTGCAGAGAAAATGGGAAAATCCATCTACTCTGTACAGTTTCAACTCGCCAAGTTGGGAGTCATTAAAATGCCACTTAATGTCTCGGTCCGTAATTCACAATCAGGAGGCTCAATCATAAATAAATCCGGAGAGGTAATCTACACCGATGAGGCACTGCTGAAGATTATCAATGGGCAAGTGTTCCGTTTCAATCTCAAACCGATGTGCTTGACAGTAAAGGAAGTGAAACGCCATGATGGTGAATGGGTGAAAACTGAAAAGAAACTTGTGGCATACGCAGACTCAGCACTCTTTCCGCTGCTTTCGCGCTCTGATCTCGTTGATGAAGTCGAGGATTTCAGAGAAGGTGAGACACGAGAACAGAACCGGATCAAGGTGAAAGGCTCTTGGTATGATTACTATGGCGATAGAGTGCTGGATAACAATTATTCGGGAGAGTCTGCAATGGAAATTGACAGACATGATGAAATGCGTCCATTGGCTGGTAGCAAGAGGTGGTCAGCTGAAGAGAAGAAACTCCTGTCAGAGTATAAGAAGTCAGGCATGACTGTGGAGATGTTGGCACGTTTCTTCAAAACCACAGAGGACGATATCAGACATATGATAGATAAACTGAATGTCTAAATATGTATGGTTGTTTAGTTGTTTGTAGTTCGACCATTATGGAATGCAATACCCGATAATTAGGGTCATTCGTGTTCCCCTAATACACACATTAACGGTGAAGCAGACCACCCAAACAACCCGAAGACCGCTATGATAATTCAGCCCTTTCATCTGATTTTTAACGGTTATTAATACTTTTTGTAACTACTCAGGTAGGTTTGCCGTACTCATATTATGACGAAACGATAGCAGCTTAACGTTCAATTATCACTTCGCATTTGACGCTCATAAAAGCTGTTGAATATCAGGAAAATAAACATTATTTTACTTGCATATTTGGTTTTTTTTTTGTACCTTTGTAGGTG
>CAKQPF010000047.1 GCA_934256705.1 uncultured Prevotella sp. | reverse complement strand
GGTACACCCTCAGAGGTTCGAACTCTGGACACCCTGATTAAGAGTCAGGTGCTCTACCAACTGAGCTAAGGGTGCAACTCTGCTATTCCTTGCATCGCTTTTGGTACACCCTCAGAGGTTCGAACTCTGGACACCCTGATTAAGAGTCAGGTGCTCTACCAACTGAGCTAAGGGTGCAAATAAAAGCGTTATTTTTGAATTGCGGTGCAAAGGTAGTCATTATTTTTGAGACTACCAAAGTTTTTTGACATTTTTTTTACATCTAATGCCGTATTTAGACTGGTTAGATGATTCATGTCAATTATTTATAAGTCGAACAGGTATGCAGCGCGTATTGTGATGTTTGATGAACGTGACACGGCGAAAAAGTCTCTTTTGCTGTCTCCATAGAGATTTCCGAGTCCGTAATAGTAGCGCGCCTCCAACTGGAAACGTCCGATATTCTTGACGTGCAGTTCGGCTCCGATGCCGGCGGTAATACCGTAATCGAACTTGTTTTCCACCTTCATCGTGTCCTGTGCCACCACTTTATTGGTGCGGTCCTGGAAGTTTGCAGTCGAGGGAGTGAAGTTTGTCTCCGTCTTTTCAGACTGTAGAAATCCCAGCTGCGGACCTGCATTGAAGAAGAAATTCAGTCCGTTGCTCTCCTTTCCCCATGCCAGATGTGCGAGCACAGGCACCTGGATATAGTTGAGAGTGCGGCGGTAGTATTCATTCTCCTCAGGATTCTTGGTGGAAGGCACGGGCTGGTTCTTGATGTCGAGAATGTCCTCTTCCCATCCCATCTGCGAGTAGTTTATCTCAGCCTGTATGGCGCAGATGGTCTTAAAGTATTTCTCGCAGGTGTATCTGAGGATAATGCCTCCCTCGATGCCTTGCTTCAGTTTCTGGTTTACCTTCGGAAGTAGTTCCACTCTGGAGAGATTGCATCCCCCATGCACGCCGATGGCATACTGGTTGCGGTGTTCTCCCACCTGGGCTTTGGCCATCAGTGGGCATAATAATATAAATAAGGTGGAGATTATTTTGTTCATTTGTGATTATATGCGGGCACGGTAAGTCCCATTTGGAATATTATGAGAATGCGTTCAGGCGCAATGCAGCATTAGTAGCACACAGCCTCTATGGCACCGAAAGGCTTGAAATGGATGAGTTGGAAGGCGTTGTTACGATAGCCTCCGCCTTTTGTCTGATTGAAATAGAGCGGTGTCTGGACTGGGGTAGCATAGAGCTGTGAGCGTGAACCCTTGAAATCCTTCTTGTATTTGTATGCGCCGCCGATGAAGTACATGGCATGGTCGTAGCCCGTAATGGCAAAGCGTGGGAGGGCATTCATCATGTCCGTGCCGAAGCGTTCTTTGTATTGGCGCTGGAACTGCTGCACCACGCCGGCCCTTTCATTATAATAATAGGTGGTAGGCACATAGACGTCGTACTTTCCGAAGTATGTCTCGTTCTGGTTGTATTTGTAATACATCTGCCATTCAGTGTATCCGAACATGGAAATCTCCACGTTCTTGTTCTCGCTGGTGAGGTTGTCGAGCTTGTGCATAGCCATGGTGAGCTCCGGCGAACGGCCGGTGTTCAGAATCACGATGTTGCGCTTCGTGAGCGAGAAAGCCTTGGCGAAATATGGCGCGGACGAGTTGAGGTTGGTGATGTTGTATTGTATTCCCCTCTCTTCCAGTTTCTTGCGCAGGGCAAAGGTGAAGATGCCCTTGTTTGAAGTGGTGTCATTGCAGTCGATAAATACTGGGTGATAGTCGGAGAAACGCTCCAGAAAGGCATTGATGCTCTTGTCGGAAATGGTCTGCTGCGACTGGTATATCTGGAAGATATTAGGGTTTCTGTCCACCTCGGTGCTTGAGATGGAGAAAGGAATCACCATTCTGATATTGTTCTTTGAGCAGAAATCGCCCAAAGCCTTTACCTGACGGGAGTAGAGAGGGCCGAAGATGATGTCGAGTTTCTGTGCCTCTTTCTCCAGCAAGGTGGTGCGGATGTCGGCATCTATAGGCACATTCCATGCGTGGACATTGATGCTTATGCCTTCGCCCTTCATCTTTTCCACAGCCATGAGTATGCCGCGATAGTATTCCACCATGCGTCTTCCGTCGCCATCCACGTCGTGGAGCGGCAGCATAATGCCGACATCGACGGATGACTTGACTGGAGCGGCAGGAGTGACAGTCTTTATCGTCGTCGCTTTTTTTGCGGTTTTCTTTGCCGGTATGACGATCATGTCGCCTTTCCTGAGGTCGTATCCGGGCTTGCGCATGTCGGGATTGGCCTCTATCAGTTCGTCGATGGTGATGCCGTATTCCCTTGCTATTCCGAAGATTGTCTCGTGTTTTTTCACCTTGTGGATGGTGTTTGATTGTGAAAACGCCAGAGAGCAACTCAAAGAGAATATGACGAGGAGTAATAATGCTTTTAGCTTCATTTTATTTTAAAATTTGTTTTTACGATGCAAAAATACTAATTTTTTTCCTTATAAGTCAACATAATTAAGTAAATTTGCAGAAAATTTGAATAGAAATACGATTTCTCACTATGAATATAAGAGGATTATTACTTGTAATAGCATGCCTTTTCCTCGCTTTTGCCAACGTAGAAGCACAGGAAAATATGCCTGCTATTTCTCCTACAGCTACTATTACGACAGCTACAGGCGAGACTCAAGAGGTGACAGAATACTCAGGTTCGGCGCCGCTTCAGGTGCATTTCGCTCCAAATGTGGAGAATCCTGAGGGCTATGAGGCATACTATGAGTGGCGCTTCTATAAGGAAGGAACGTCCGTGGAAGAACCTTATCTCGTCAGGCATGAGGAAGAAACGGACTTCACATTCAATGAGGCTGGAGGACATTGCATTGCCCTTATCGCCTATTTCATGAATGGAAATGACACGATAGTGAAGTATGATGCTGATTATTGGGCGGATGCCACTCCGATACGTATATCCATAAGCACGAGCAAACTGGAATTTCCCAATGCCTTTTCCCCAAATGGTGACGGGATGAATGATGTATATCGTGCCAAGACAGACTATCAGTCTATCGTGGAATTCAAGGCGGTGATATACAATCGTTGGGGACAAAAGCTCTATGAATGGAACGATCCGGCTGGCGGTTGGGACGGTACATACAAGGGAAATCCTGTAAAGCAGGGAGTGTATTATGTCCAGGTGACAGCCAAAGGCGCGGACGGAAGGCGTTTCAATATAAAGAAAGACGTGAATTTGCTGCGCACATTTGACCAAACAGTAGAATGAGAAGATTGAAGGGATGATAGAAGTATATGGTGCCAGAGTGCACAATCTCAAGAATATAGACGTGAAGATACCACGCCATAGCCTTACAGTCATAACGGGATTGTCAGGCTCAGGTAAGTCTTCGCTTGCTTTTGATACGATATTTGCAGAAGGACAGAGAAGGTATATCGAGACTTTTTCTGCCTATGCACGCAATTTTCTCGGAGGATTAGAGCGTCCGGATGTGGACAAGATTACGGGGCTCTCGCCAGTAATAAGTATAGAACAGAAGACGACAAACCGCAATCCGCGTTCCACTGTCGGCACTACGACCGAAGTGTATGACTATCTCAGACTCCTGTTTGCACGTGCCGGCACGGCTTACAGTTACCTTTCGGGCGAGAAAATGGTCAAATACACAGAGGAGCAGGTCGTTGAGATGATACTGCGAGACTATGCCGGAATGCGTATATATATCCTTGCACCGCTTGTTCGCAACAGAAAAGGCCACTACCGCGAACTCTTTGAACAGATGCGGAGAAAGGGATTCCTGCAGGTTCGCGTAGATGATGAGGTCGTGGAACTGACAAGTGGCATGAAACTTGACCGCTACAAGAACCATAATATAGAGGTGGTGGTCGATAAACTGGCTGTGAAGTCGAGCGATGAAGAGCGGCTTCGCAACAGCGTTCGTGTGGCTATGCAACAGGGCGACGGACTGATAATGATTCTCGACAATGCTTCGGGAAAGACAAAGTATTATTCCAAGCGTATGATGTGTCCGGTCACAGGCATCGCTTACAAAGATCCTGCGCCTAATATATTTTCTTTCAATTCTCCGGAAGGTGCTTGTCCGCACTGTAAAGGTCTCGGCATGATTAATGAAATAGATATGAAAAAGGTCATACCAGATGACTCCAAGTCTATCTATGAAGGCGGTATCGCTCCTTTAGGAAAATATAAGAACCAACTCATATTCTGGCAGATAACGGCATTGCTCGATAAGTTCGGATATGATATAAAGACTCCTATAGCGCAAATTTCCGAGGAGGCATTGTCTGAAGTGCTGTATGGCACATTGGAACGTGTGCGCATTCCAAAAGAAACAGCAAAGACATCAAGTGATTATTTCACGGAGTTTGAGGGAATAGTAAAGTATCTTCGCCAGATAATGGAGAATGATGACTCTGCTTCTGCACAGAAATGGGCGGATCAATTCATGGGTATGGTGCCGTGCCCGCAGTGTAAAGGCACGCGACTTAATAAGGAAGCATTGTCCTATCGCATTTGGGACAAGAATATATCCGAGCTTGCTGGGATGGATATTGACCAATTGTATGACTGGCTTGGACAAGCTCCAGAATACATGGATGAGCGCCAGAAGAATATTGCGGCGGAGATAATCAAAGAGATACGCACCAGATTGAAGTTTATGCTCGATGTGGGATTGGAGTATCTATCACTCGGTCGCCAATCGACAAGCCTTTCGGGAGGAGAAAATCAGCGCATCAGACTGGCTACGCAGATAGGTAGTCAGCTCGTCAATGTGCTCTATATCCTCGATGAACCGTCTATTGGATTGCATCAAAGAGATAATGACCGACTGATAGCTTCGCTCAAACAACTGCGTGATATCGGTAATACTGTCATCGTGGTAGAGCATGATCAGGACATGATGCTTGCGGCTGACTATATCGTCGATATAGGTCCTAAGGCTGGAAGAAAAGGTGGAGAAGTGGTTTTCCAAGGCTCTCCGGATGAAATGCTCAAGCAACATACTATCACTGCCGACTATCTTAATGGTAATAAGCAAATCAAACCGCTCGATATGCCGCGAAAAGGCAGTGGTAAAAGCATTGTTGTCAGAGGGGCTTCTGGAAATAATCTGAAGCATGTGGATGTGGAATTTCCTCTCGGAAAACTGATAGTCGTGACGGGAGTGTCTGGTTCTGGTAAGAGTACTCTTATCAATGATACGCTTCATCCCATACTGTCGCAGCACTTCTATCGCTCGATGAAGAAACCGATGCCTTATGATTCCATTGAAGGTATGGAGTATATAGATAAGGTGGTGGATGTGGATCAGTCGCCGATAGGACGCACACCGCGAAGTAATCCTGCCACTTTCACAGGCGTTTTCTCGGATATCCGCTCGCTTTTCGTAGGACTTCCCGAGGCAAAAATACGTGGATATAAGCCTGGCAGGTTCTCTTTCAACGTAAAAGGTGGGCGCTGCGAGGGCTGTTCCGGCAATGGTTACAAGACGGTAGAGATGAATTTCCTGCCTGATGTCATGGTTCCTTGCGAAGTGTGTCATGGAAAGCGCTATAACAGAGAGACCTTGGAGGTGCGATATAAGGGCAAAAGCATCGCTGATGTTCTCGATATGACCATCAATCAAGCTGTGGAATTCTTTGACTCTGTGCCTAATATTCTCCAGAAGATAAAGGCTCTTCAGGATGTCGGTTTGGGCTATATAAAGCTCGGTCAGCCTTCTACTACTCTGTCAGGAGGTGAAAGCCAGCGAGTAAAACTTGCCACCGAACTGTCTAAACGCGATACAGGAAAGACCCTCTACATCCTTGATGAACCTACTACGGGACTGCATTTCGAGGATATTCGCATACTGATGGATATCCTTCAGAAACTTGTAGATAGGGGAAATACCGTCATAATCATCGAGCACAACCTTGATGTCATTCGCCTTGCGGACCATATCATCGACATGGGACCTGAAGGCGGACGCAATGGCGGCACGGTGGTAGCGACGGGAACTCCTGATGAAGTCAAGTCAATAGGCAAGGGATATACTGCCAAGTATTTATAGATGCCCCTGTAATCCCTATGCTTTGACATATAAATGCTAAAGCCGTGTGCTGTAAATACTGCGGCTATGTGCTCTAAATGCTACAGTTATGTGCTGTAAATGCTACAGTTATGTGCTCTAAATACTGCAGTTATGGGCTGTAAATGCTGCAGGTATATGTATGTGATGCTGCGGTTCTTTGTTGTAAGGAATTTACAAGTTAAATCGCAATAGGAAAGTTGTTGGACTTGATTATTGTTAAAAAATGACAAATATAAACCAATTCCTTCAATGTGATGTCCATAATATAAGGAAAAATTAGTACCTTTGCAACGCCTTTACGAGTTAGAGGCATAAAATTCATTTCTAACACATTAAAACAAACAATTTATTTTAAAAGATGGCAACAAAGATTCGTCTTCAGCGCGGTGGCCGTAAGAGCTACGCTTTCTACAGCATCGTAATCGCTGACGTAAGAGCTCCACGTGATGGTAAATTTACTGAGAAGATTGGTACTTACAATCCAAACACCAATCCTGCCACAGTAGATTTGAATTTTGAAAAGGCTTTGGCATGGGTAGAGAATGGTGCACAGCCAACCGATACCGTACGTAACATCCTCTCTAACGAGGGCGTTTACCTCATGAAGCACCTCAAAGGTGGCGTAAAGAAGGGCGCTTTCACAGAGGAAGAAGCACAGAAGAAGTTCCAGGCATGGAAAGATGCTAAGGTAAAGGGAACTGAAGCTGCCAAGGCTGTTGTAGCAGACGCTAAGAAGAAGGCTGCTGCTGCTGCTCTTGAGGCAGAAAAGAAGGTGAACGAAGCAATCGCTAAGAAGGTGGCTGAGAAGAAGGCTGCTGCTGAGGCTGCTAAGGCTGAGGCTGAAGCTGCTCCTGCTGAGGAGGCTACAGAAGCTGCTGCTGAGTAATCCGGACAAAACTACAAAGAGGATGCAGTGTATGATAACAATGCATCCTCTTATTGTTTTTTGACATACTGACTATAGTATATGGTTAATTGGGGGAGGCTGATTGGATGGTGAAATGGCTGTTATCATTTCTTGTTTTACGCCATTATACCTTAATATCGACAACCAATAACCCATAATCAACAACCCAAAACCGTTTTTAAAAACTTAAATACCAAGTAAAAATGGGTGGCTTTTTCGGCACAATAAACAAGCACCAAAGGTGCATTTCCGACCTTTTCTATGGCACAGACTATCAGTCTCATCTCGGTACTCGTCGGGGAGGTATGGCAACGCTCAGCGATGAAGGTGAGTTCTTCCGTTCTATTCATAGTCTGGAAAGCAACTATTTCCGCGCTAAGTTTGAAAATGAATTGCCTAAGTTTCAAGGACGTTCCGGTATAGGCGTTATCAGTGATACCGATGCGCAGCCTATGTTGATGAACAGTCACTTAGGACGTTTTGCTCTTGTTACTGTGGCAAAAATCAATAATCTTGAGCAGATTGCAAAGAAACTCCTTGAGGAAAACATGCACCTTAGCGAGTTTTCATCTGGTAAGATCAATCCTACTGAGCTTGTAGCTTTGCTTATCATCAAGGGCAAGACATTCAAAGATGGCATAGAGAACGTGTACAAGCAGATTAAAGGTTCCTGCTCCATGCTCCTTCTTACTGAGACTGGTATCATCGCAGCCCGTGACCGTTGGGGAAGAACTCCTATCGTTGTGGGACAGAAAGATGATGCAATGGCAGTGACAAGTGAATCTACTGCATTCCCGAATCTCGGCTATAAGACTACATATTTTGTCGGACCAGGTGAGATTGTGCGCATTCTTCCTAACGGAATGGAGCAGTTGCGTGCTCCGGAAAAGCGTATGCAGGTATGCTCTTTCTTGTGGGTATATTATGGATTCCCTAACTCTTGCTATGAGAACCGCAACGTAGAGTGCGTTCGTAACGAATGTGGACGCGTGATGGGTGAAGAGGATGACATTGACGTAGATTGCGTATGTGGCATCCCTGACTCAGGTATTGGCATGGCAGTAGGCTATGCTGCCGGACATAATGTGCCTTATCAGCGTACAATAAGCAAATATACTCCTACTTGGCCACGTTCTTTCACACCGGCAAATCAGGATATGCGCGCTCTTGTGGCTAAGATGAAACTCATCCATAACAAGGAAATGCTCCAGGGAAAGCGCTGCTGTTTCTGCGACGACTCTATCGTTCGCGGCACTCAGTTGCGTGACAACACAAAGGTATTGCTTGAGGATGGAGCCAAGGAAATACACATGCGTATAGCCTGTCCGCCACTTATCTATGGATGTCCATTCATCAATTTCAGTGCTTCAAAGACGGAATTGGAACTTATTACCCGTCGAATCATCCAGGATTTCGAAGGTGATATGAACAAGAATGTGGAGGCTTATGCCCAGACAGACTCACCGGAATACAAGCGTCTCGTAGCTGAGATAGCAAGAAGGCTGAATCTTACAAGTCTGAAATTCTCCAAACTGGAAACTCTTGTCAATGCAATCGGACTGCCAAAGGAGCAGATTTGCACCCACTGCTTTGATGGTTCTTCTGCCTTTACGCTGGAAGACGAAGAGTAAACTCATAGGTATGTTGTCTTGTTCTTTGGTTGTTGGTAGATACATTCTGCTTATAAAACAATTCAGGAACAAGACAACTGATTTATAGTCATCATATAATTAAGGATGAGATTAAAGGATTTGGACATATTGACCAGTCGTGCTGAATTGGCAAAGTTGCCGGAAGGCAAACTGCTGATTAATACGATAAATGCTTTCTCGTATGACAATGCGAGGAAGGATGCAATGTTTTCAGAAGCATTGCAGAAAGGTGGTGTCCTCATTCCTGATGGCATAAGCATAGTGAAAGCTTGCCGTTTCCTCAATGCGAAGTCCCAACCAAAGGAGCGAATTGCAGGTTGGGATCTCTTTGTGTTTGAGATGGAGAAGCTCAATAGAGTGGGAGGCAAGGTGATGTTTCTTGGTTCAAGCGATGCTGTCCTAAAACTAATTCGTCAGAGAGTAGCAGAGAAATATCCTAAAATAGAAGTAGATACATATTCTCCTCCATACAAACCGGAATTCTCTGATGAAGATAATGAAGCCATGATTTCAGCTATCAATCATTCTAATCCTGATTTGTTATGGATTGGAATGACGGCTCCAAAGCAGGAAAAATGGGCATACCAGCACTTGGACCGTCTCGAAGTGCATTGTCACATCGGCACTATCGGCGCAGTGTTCGATTTCTTTGCCGGCACGGTGAAGCGTGCTCCGGAGTGTTGGCAGAAAGCCGGAATGGAATGGCTTTACCGTCTTTTGTCAGAGCCACGCCGTATGTGGCGTAGGTATTTCATCGGTAATGCGAAGTTCTTGTATTATATAATGGTGGAGAAAATCATGGGATAATAATCTGGACAAAAGCCTGGATTATGGTCATGTTATGTCCGTAATATGCCTCTTGTCATGTTACGATTTGATTATTTTTAAAGATTTTTAGCAAAATCCTTGCATTATCAGGAAATAAATACTATTTTTGTAGCGTAATACGACAATAGTTACACTGTTAGGTATTTATTTTTACAAACCATAAATCTTTAGAGATGATGAATAGAAAGACAATCATGAAGTCGCTTGCAGTTGCAATCGCATTGATGGCTGGCACAGCGCAAGTAAATGCACAAGAGGACAAAAGCAGTATGTTTGGCATCGCTAACCGTATCGGAATAGGTGTCGGAGCAGGTACAGAAGGTATAGGAATAGACTTATCTACGCCTTTGACAAAATATGTTCAGGCACGTATAGGCGTTAATATCATGCCAGATATCAGTGTAAACACCACGGCAACGGCTACAATACAGCAGCTTAATAGCAGTGAGAAGATAGATATCAAGGGCGGAATTGGCCGTACTACCTTTGATTTGAAGTTTGATTGCTATCCATTCCCTAATGCGACATCTTTCTTTGTCACTGCAGGTTTCTCCTTTGGAGGTGACAAAATGATTAAGATTACCGGACATAGCGACAAGCTTGCCCAGCTCGTGTCAGAAGGAAAGCAGGCTGGCGTAGAGATTGGTGATTACAACATCCCGGTAGATGCTAATGGTGATGTGGCTGGTGGCGTAAAGGTTTCAGCTTTCCGTCCATATCTTGGTTTGGGTTTTGGCAGATTGATACCAAAGAAACGCTTTGCTGCCCGCTTTGAATTGGGCGCTCAGTTCCAGGGTTCTCCAAAGATTTATGCGGACGGTGTCGGCAACCTTGACAAGGTGATAGGTCAGGATCCTGACGATGATATTACCAAATTGCTCGACTATGCCAAGGTTTATCCAGTGTTGAAATTCTCTCTCAGAGGAAGAATACTGTAGGTTTTGGCGCATAACAATATGTAAAGGGTGGTTCTATAAATTACCACCGTTATATAAAACTTAATCATAAGGATGACGTTTTGTTATCTTTCGGTCTCTTTTCGGCTCAAAGCGTAAGTTCGTTCAGTCGTTATGCACCGCATAACTCCTTCGCTCACTTGCACTTTGACCTCGAAAATAGCCTCGAAATATAACAAAGCTAATTTATAGAACCACCCTAAAAGCGTGGCAGACAAGCCACATTGAGAAGATTTGACCTATACGTCTGATGGCATGAAATCAGAGGTATAGGTCAAATTTCGTTATGGTGTAAGAGGGCTCTTGCACAGAATCCGTAAGCGGATGGAAATCAAATTCAAACGAGGAAATCCAATCCTAAAGGGCGAAGAGCACCCTGTGCTACCTTCTGCTGCATATCTCCGAGGGAGGCAAAGCGCTGCACTGCATTGAGGGCGGCGTGGCGCAGAGAGAGGGATTTGTCCTGAAGAGCGCAGACAGCCTGGTCCATAAACTCGTTGATGTCACGCTCGCAAGGTTCCATATTGCGTGAGAAAAGTCGGGCAAGGATATTGAATCCGCACAGTCTTGGCATCTCATGGTCTTCAGCAAGCAGCTGGAAAGCCATGTCGCTGGCATAAGAAACGTGCTGGAGAAGGTTCATGCAGAGCAATTCAGCAATCTCCTGGGAGCGCAGTTGCTCAATCCAAAGCGTTGCCAAGTCGCTTGTAAACTCCTTTTCAGGCATGAGAAGAGTGGCGAGAATCTTGCATTCACGAATATCTTCCTTCCATAGAGCGAGGGCAAGACAAAGGTCTTTGTCGTAATCCTTTGCCATTTCCTGCAGATGGACAAGGTTGGCGCCCCAGTTGAGGTGGTATTCCAATCCCTTGTCTCTAAGAGATTGGGCAGTCACTCCGTTCATAAGCAAGCGGAATGACTGCTTTATTTTTTTCAGTTTATCTTCGGTTGTCATTGTGGCAATCATGTGTTTTGGTGTTTGGTTTTATGGTTGTTTTGCCAATGTCGTGGACCAGCCGGTAATGCGGCTGGCACAGTGGCGGCATCTTTGTTCCTTGTTGTTTTGTGGACTATAGACAATTAGCAAAATAGGAATCATGTATTATGAATTGTGCACTAAGAATTATGCGTTATGCATTATGAATTATGCATTAAAGAATACTCCCTACTGTATCTCAGCATCTGTTCTTCAAGCGACTCAGAGTAATCCACAGAGATGTCGATAATGGCGTTATTGTCATCAAATACCGGAACATATTTAGGATTGAGGAATCCCTTATACGGAGCGATATTGAGCTTCTCGTATCTTGCCAGGACTTCTGCATGGAGGTCATGATTGAGCTTTACTCCATATTTCTCCACCATATTTCGCGCAGCCTCAAAGTCTCCTTCGCTCTTGATGCGCTGCACCTCGGCAAGGAGTTGGGCGAAAAGACTGCGTAGGCGGTCGTAGTCATTGATGCGAAGATATGATTTTGAGACCTTTCCATCTTCGGTATTGACTTCCTTCCTTATGATTTCAGCAACACCGTCAGAATGATCCAAGCACCAGTTTGCTATGATGGCACGGTTGCGCATGTGCGCTTCCTCGATGTCATTGCCCAGTTTGATGCGTACGGACTGAGTGAGCAGACCGTTCATCATGTAAGAATAATAAGCGGCATGGAAAGCCTGCGGGTCGGAGAGAAGTCCCAATTCGATGAGTTTCGGGTCAGCCATATAGTATAGACCGAAAAGGTCAGCGCGTGCTTCCTCTATCGTACTGCTGTAATTTTTTAGAGCATTAGGGTCGGTTCCGTCAAGGAGTCTGCCGCTGCCATGCCCGAGGCACTCGTGCAAATCGGTGTGGAGGTCATCGCATTTGTCGCCATATTTCCTTATCATCTCGACGGTATCAGCATCGATGGCAAACTCTTCGAGGAAGCCGTTGCCCTGTGCCGCCTTGCTGTAAGCAGAGGTAAGGTTGCTTATGGTGACGCTCTTTGAGCCGTATTGTGCACGAATCCAGTCAGCGTTAGGCAAGTTGATGCCGATGGCAGTCGAAGGATATTCGTCGCCACCGAGCATAGCTGCGCAGATTACATTGGCTGTAACGCCTGTCACTTTATCCTTTTTGAAACGGGAATCCACAGGAGAATGCCTCTCAAACCATTCCGCATTACGGCAGATGGTCTGAGTGCGGTGGCAGGCTTCCACATCTTTATATTCCACGATACCTTCCCAAGAAGCCTTGAGTCCCAATGGGTCGCCATATACTTCGATAAAACCATTGATGAAATCAATCATGCCATCGAGTTCCTTCAGCCACTCTATGGAGTAGCGGTCGAACGTGCGCAGGTCGCCAGTGGAATAGTATTTTGTCAGCAGCCTGATGACGAGTCGCTGCTGATCATTCTCTGCAAACTCGGCAGCCTTCTTGAGATTATCCACTATGCACTCAATGATAGCAGAGTATTTGCCGCCGATTTTCCATACGACTTCAGAGATTTTGCCATCCTTGTCCTTGCAAAGAGTGGAGTTGAGACCATAGGAAGGCGGTTCCGGGTCGTCAGAAGAAGCAAGTGCGGAATAGAAATCCTCCACTTCCTGCTGTGTGACGCCATCGTAGAAATTGCAAGCCGAAGAAGTGACGAGATCGACTCCGTCAGCCTTGTTGACCCTTTTCGGCAGGATGTTCGGGTCGAACATCACCGGACAAATCTTGCTGAGAGTCTCCTTTGCACCAGCTATTCCAAGGCGGTCGAATGTCTCAGTGACAGTCTTTTCAAAGTAAGACTGAGAAAAATCCGGAGAGAATTTCTCGCAACCGTAATGATGATAAATGCCGTTGGAGAACCAAACGCGCTTCAGATATTCGGTAAGATGCTTGAAATCTTCCGACTTGTCAGTCTCCTTGTTGGCTTGGAATACGGTCTCAAGCGTTCTGCGTATGGTGAGGTTGTACTTTCCGAATTGGTCGAAAGTGATGTCCCTTCCCCACAAAGTGGACTCTGCGAGGTAGTAGATGTATTTCTTTTGATTGAGTGAAAGGTTTTCAAATCCTGGCAGATTGTATCTAAGCATCTGGATGTCAGCAAATCTTTCACCTTGATAATTGAATTCTTTGTTCATTTCTTGTAGGAGTTTTGAGCTATCGCCATATAAAAAGAGTGTGCCACAGAGCGATGCACCATAAATAAAATCAAGTCAGTTCACGTCCTTCCAAACAGGCTTTCCTGTCGTCGCCGGGAGTTATTCCATAGACCTTGAGGTAGGACCGATGGAACGTCATGCGGCATGAGAAGCCGCATTGCAGTGCAATCTCTTCGAGGGTGGAATGTCTATGGGTGAGCGAATGAATGATTCTGTGGGCCTGATAGGCACGGTGCCGGTTGACGAAATCATAGAAATTGCATCCAAACAGTGATTTCATTACCGACGAGATGTAAGCTTTCGGTATTCCCGTTTCAGCGGAAACCTTCTCCCTTGTGATGTCAAAATCGCGGAAATGCCTCTTGGTGACGATATATTCTTTCAGTCTTTTGCCTATTTCAGCTTCATCGAAAGTCTTCTTCATGATGGGGCAGGGCTTAGATAGTCATGTTTACCTTGCCGTTGGCATCCACGATTATGTTGATGTGATAACTCGTGTAAGTGTCAGGCTCAGTGAGAATTGCGATGAAATGCACGCCCTCCGCCGTCGCTTTCTCTATGGTGATGTCGGAGAGAATGCAGCGTGCGATGTACTCTTTAGGCACCAATCTGGAGAAATCACCCTTGCGGTAGTCCCTGTTTATCAAAGCCTTGGAACCATCATATACGGCAATATGCACGATATTGTCATAATAAGCCTGATCCACGCTTACGCCTTCCTCATTGACGCTCTGGCGAAGCACCTTGAAAGTGGTAGGGTTTACCTGTGAGTAAGCATGGAATCTCTTTTCTCCAGCCGTCATCACCGTGTCGCGCTTGATAAGGCGTCCCTGATTGATATCAGTGGTTTTCGGTTTCTCATGCTCGAAAACAGCAAGGTAATCCTTGTCGTTCGTTTTCGACAAGGCCACCTCGTCACCGTCAGAATTGACGAAACGTAGAGTATGCTCAGTGAGCTTGAGGATATGATACTTGGTGGATTGTGAGTTTTCGAGGAAAAGAGTGTCGGCAAAGATGCGGAATTTCACCGGCTCGCTGAGAGAGTCGGGATAGAAGATGGTGTCTCCCTTAGCCCTGAAAGCGCAGCTGCCTTGGTCTTCGTTTATCCAGATGCCCTGTATCATCTTCTTTGCCTGAAGGTCTTCCTCCTGTTCCTGTTTCTCGGAAGTTTTGCTGTTGCCACATGATGAGACGGAGCAGGAGAAGGAAACGGAGATGCCTACAAGCATGAAAAAGGCTATGCAGCATCTGAGTGCTTTGCGCACGCGTGTATTATAATAATGTGTGGGTTTCATAAACGGGTGCAAATATAACAATAAATTTTGTAAACAAAGAATACAGGATATTTTTTTCTGAATAAATTTACTTTTATTTGCCAGTTTCGGGAAAATGTAGTAACTTTGCAATTCGGATGATAGAATTGGCTAAACATATTGAGATTTTGCTCCTCGACAACGATTGTGTGATCGTTCCGGAGTTTGGTGGGTTTATGGCTCACCACGTTAATTCCGTATATGATGAGGAGGAAGGTCTGTTCCTGCCGCCACGTCGCACTCTTGGCTTTAATTCCCAGCTTTATATAAATGACTCCCTCCTCGCGCAATCATACGTGGAGGCTTATGACATCAGTTATCCTGATGCCATGACCCGCATTGAGTCTGAAGTAAGGGAAATGCGCCAGATTATTGCCCAGGAAGGCTATTATGAGCTTCCGGACATTGGTGTGATAAGGGTGAATGAGGACAACAACTATGAGTTTGAGCCATGTCCGTCAGGTATTCTCACGCCTTCCATCTACGCATTGGACTCCTTTGAGATGCCGCTTCTGAAGACTGTTGCCGCTCAGGCGGAGGAAAAAGAAGAGAGCGTGCCGGAAACCAAGGTCGCTGCCCGCAAGGTAAAGGCGAAGAAGAAGTGGGGCAATGTCATCAAATTCTCTAAGGGAACGAGAGACGATGCTAATGCTTCTGTTGCGGAAAAGATTGGCAATGAGGCAGATAATGCACCGAAGCATACGGCTACAATCCTGAGCGTTGACTCCGGACTGTATATGAATATCGCGGCCGTTGCAGTGCTGCTCATCGTGTTTGTGTTCTCTTCAATGCCTTTCGGTGAGGCAGTTCCGACTGTCGTTCAGCAGTGCTCTATGGACAGCAATATCCTCTCCACAATCATGCCGCAGACCAAGGTGGCTGCACCCGAGAAGATAGAGGTGGTGAAAGTGGTGAACAATGCTGTGGTAAACACCGAGCGTACCGCTTCGGAAGACTCTGTCCTTGAGGCAAAAAAGGTGGAAAAGAAAGAGCAGTACGTACTGGTTCTCGCCAGCAAAGTGGCAAAACCGAATGGTGAAGCACTTGCTGACAGACTGAAAAAGGACGGTCTGAAGGATGCGCGTGTGCTGGAGCGTGCGAGCGGAAACAAGGTGGTCTGCGGATCGTACGATACAGAAGCCGAGGCTTATGTGGCTTCGGAGAAGTTGCGCGACAAGTCTTCGCAGTATAGAGATGTCTGGGTGATGAAGGTGAACTGATTCATCTTCCTCGCTTGTTCCTGTGCTCCCGTGGCAAAATGGCTTTGCCTGAGAATGGATAAATCAATGAATGAAAATTTACACAGACGCAGATGTGTCTGTCGTATATTCGGTTATTGTTGTCTGGCTTCAGGGACAAAAAGCTTAGAAAATGCACTGTCTGTAAATCTCCGATAATGGTAAAGCAAGAAGGGGAAAAACAGAACAGAAAATGATAGCAAAGCAATGATTTTCCAATAGCTAAGCTTTCACAGTGCAATATCATAGTTATTGCCTTGCAAAAGCTAAGCTTTTACCCTGTAATATCTATGCTTTTACACCCTAAAAGCTATGCTATTGCAATGCGCTGACAATGAGAATGTTACAAGGGCATTTTCTTGTAAAGGTCCAAAACCGGAAAATAGACCAATTCATGGCTTGCAGAAAGGCTTGCGATGATATTGCGGTCAGTTTTCCGTCATTGCTGCAATCGAGATATATAAGGTGTAATAAATAGTTGGGGCATGGTGATTCCTGCCTGAAGAAAAAGGGAAGTGGAGGATGCTCAGCGTTAGTGTTCTTCATTTTTTTTATTGGTATAAGGCTCTTGGCTTTCCGGTAATTGGCGATATGGTTTGTATTCTTGTAATCAGACTGACCAACGACCCAAGACCAACGACCCCATAACCCACAACCGACAATCCACAACCATCAACCCACAACCCAAAAGAAATGAAAAGAGTAAGATGCCCGAAGTGTGATAACTACATCACTTTTGATGAGACAAGATATGAGAGCGGACAGTCATTGGTGTTCCAATGTGACCGTTGCGGCAAGGAGTTTGGAATCCGAATTGGCGTTTCCAAACTGAGAAAACAGCAGAAAGATGAGAACCCTACCGCTCAAGAGGCAGATGAGGGATGTGGAGCTATCGTGGTGATAGAGAATGTGTTCCACTATAAGCAGGTGCTTCCATTGAAGATGGGAGACAATATCATCGGCAGATACATGAAGGGATCGAAGTGTAATACTCCGATTGAGACGGTGGATCCGTCAGTGGATATGAACCACTGCGTCATCAATGTGAGCCGTGACAAGAGAGGAAATCTCAAGTATGTGCTGCGCGATGGTCCGAGCTATACGGGAACATTCGTTGACAATGAGATACTCGGCGACAGGGAACGCCGTGTGATTGAGAATGATACGCTCTTTACCATCGGTGCCACTTCCATCATATTGAAGACCAAGGGACACGAGGAAGACCAGTAAAGGGACTGCAAAGTATTAGTAATCAGGAAAGAGAGGAAAAGCAAATGATATTCTATTTCTCAGCAACAGGAAACAGCAAGTGGGCTGCAGAGAAACTAGCAGACCTCGTGGCAGACAGAATCTGCGACATCACCACTATGGGAGACCATCCGGAGTACTCCCTCAAGGCTGGTGAGAAGGTGGGTTTCGTGTTTCCGGTGCATGGCTGGAGAGTGCCAAAGATAGTAAGGGAATTTCTGGAAAAGCTGACGCTTATCCATTATTCTCCAACCACTTACACCTATGCTTTCTGCACGGCAGGAGACAGTGTGGGCGAGACGATGACGCTTTTTGCCGCACAAATCAAGGAGAGAGGGATGCATCTCAATGCTTCTTTCTCTATTATTATGCCTGAAAGTTACATCGGACTGCCGTTCATGTATCTTGACACGTTCACTTCAGCCAGTACTAAGTATTATAATGCCAGCGTTAATGTGGGCAAATATGCCAGGCTGATAAGCGAGAGCAGGGGAGGGGAATATCTCGACAAAGGTGCATTCCCAAGGCTTTATTCAGGGTTGCTCGGTGGATTCTTCACCAGATTCCTTATTACTGACGCCTGTTTTCATGTCGATAAGAATAAATGTGTCGGTTGCGGAATATGCGAGAAGGTCTGCCCCATTCATGATATAGAATGCCGGAAGAGCGGAACGGAATCGTCCGCGGCGAAGGTGCCTGAAGGTGAAAATAATGGCTTGCCGGAGTGGAAACACAATGGAAAATGCCTCACTTGCTTCGCTTGTCTCCATCACTGTCCGAAGAATGCGATTTCATGGGGATGGTTTACAAAAGGAAAAGGTCAGTATTATTACGGCAAGAAAAATGTTAAACAATGCTTATAATTTATTGACTTTTGCTTTTTTTTTATATCTTTGCAGTTGAATGGTATTACAAAACGATTATATTATAATTAAACTACAATGAAAAAGATAATAATAGCCCTTTCGCTTTTCGCTTCCACTATGACCTGCTATGCCCAGACTGGCTGGGAAACCCTTGACAATCAGCAGGAGGAAGTGAAGCAGGAAAAGAAGGCATTGTTTGGCAACAAGACATCAAAGGTCATTCCACCTAAGTATAATAAAGGTGCTGTGACAGAGGAAAACGGCAGAGTCTGCTGGACAAAGACATACGACCTTCCGGGGCTTACCGGCGCGGAAATCTACACAAAGGCACTTGCCACGATGCAGAGATTGGTAAAGACCGAGCAGCAGACCGACAAATCCGTCGTTGCTGTGGTAAACAGAAACACCAACCAGATAGGAGTCCGTCTCTGTGAACATCTCGTCTTTTCCAATAAACTGCTCTCCCTCGACCAGACACTCTTCAACTATCATCTCTTTGTGGCGTGCAGCGATGGAAAGTGTACCATAAAGCTTACCAATATCACATATCGCTATGAGATAGGTCGCCCTACGGAAGTAACTTATACAGCTGAGGAGATGATTTCGGATGCAGTCTCTTTCAATAAGAAAGGAACGAAATACACCAAGGGCGGAACAAAGAAATTCCGCGAGAAGACCATTGACCGCAAGGACGAACTGTTCGCTTGGATCGGTGAGGAATTGAAGAAGTAAAACGCTTGCCAGCATCGCTTTAAGGTGATTTAGGTAAAGCAGAATATATACCAACCAACCCAAAAGGCTGATGGATACAAACAATAACGGAATAAATGAAAACCCTGTGGAGGAGCCTTCAGTAAGAAGACACCATCGCAAACCGGAGAAGGAACGCGGAAAATTCTTCCTGCTCAGGCAGATACTGAATGTCATCTTCATGCTTGTCGCAGTGGCAGGATGCGTCGTTTATGTAAAAGTCGATAACCGTATGGGAGCCGTCATCATCATCATAGGAATGGCTTTCAAGATGGCAGAGTGCGCTCTCAGGTTCAAGAAGTAATGTAATGAATGGAAAACGGGATGGAATATTCCCGGAATGATCTACCAGAAAAGACAATCAATGAAGAGATACCTCTTTATCATAATACTCATATCAATCTATCATAGCATCGCTTTCGGACAGATAAACGAGGGCTATGATGAAGACGGATTTAACCAAAGCACCAATACATTCAACCCTTCCCACCGAACAGATACCACAAAAAACAAGAAGGTGGCACCGAGGGGAATGTATGTCTGGACTGTGGATAAGTTGTTTGGAGATAGGACGATGCAGGTCAAGGATACGCTCCAGCATCTATTCATGAACTCCGGATTTACCCAGGGAAGATATGGAGAATACAATACTACGGGCAATCTCGGTGCTCCGAGAATAAACAGAATCTTCATCGACAGGAAAGATGGCGAGGAGTTCATGTTCCTGAAGCATTATGATTTCTTCCTTACCCAGCCGGACAATCTACGATTTACCAACACCCTTTCGCCGATAACCAACCTCAATTACTACTCCTGCGGTGACAAGACGAATGGTGAGGACTATCTGAAAGCCCTCTTTGCAGTAAATGCAAGCAAGCAGCTCGGAGGAGGATTCAAGTTCAACTATATGTATGGACGTGGTTTCTATCAGAACCAATCCACTGCGCTCTTTGACTATACGATGTGGACTTCCTATCTCGGAGACCGCTATCAGGCTCATGTGATTCTGTCAACGGACCACATGAAGAATACAGAGAACGGCGGTATTACAGATGATAACTATATCACTCATCCTGAGAAATTTGATGATAACTATACTTCTGCCGAGATTCCGGTGAACCTTTCAAGCAACTGGACTCGTAATGATGCGCTCCATCTGTTTCTCTCTCATCGCTATATCGTGGGTTTCAACAGGAAAGTACCCATGACTGAAGCCGAGATTTCAGCGAAGAAGTTTGCCCTTGAGTCACAAAAAGAGAACGAGGAGCAGAAAGAAATGGAGAAAAACGGCAACAAGGGCAGGAAAGATGAGAAGAAATTCGCTGGTCGCCCGAAGGATGCAAAGGTGATGGGAGACTTGCCTAACGACTCCGTAAAGGCCGCTGGCGGCGACAGAATAGCAGTGGATTCCAAGGAAATGGCTGACTCGCTGATTGCCGCAGAGAAGAAAGCCAAGGAAGATACTGCGTGGTATAAGAATGAATATGTGCCGGTGACGAGCTTCATCCACACTCTCAACGTGGATAAATACGACCGTGATTACATCGCCTATGCATCGCCTGCCGATTATTATTCCTCCGTCTATCCGCTGATGGATGGGGCGCAGAATGACTCGATAGATGATGAAACAAAGCATTTCCGCATCAAGAACGTATTCGCTGTTTCAATGCTTGAAGGCTTCAACAAATGGATGAAGACCGGACTGAAGGCATTCATCAGCCACGAATACAGGAAATACACGATGCCTGACACAGTCTGCCGAACCACTTCCTACTCAGAGAACATCATCAAGGTAGGAGGGCAGTTGAGCAAGACGCAGGGAACATTGTTCCACTATAACGTGACAGGAGACTTCGGAATTGCCGGCGATCGCTTCGGAGATGTGCGCATCGACGGAACGGCAGACATCAATATTCCGCTCTTTGGCGACACCGCAAGGGTGGATATCGACGGTTTCTTCCATCATACAGCACCGGAATTCTACATGTCCCACTATCATTCCAAGCACATCTGGTGGGATGATGACGACATGGACAAGGTGACTCATACGCATATCGGCGGCACTCTGACGTTCCCTCACACCCGTACGAAGTTGAGAGTAGGAGTGGATAATATCAGCAATTACAATTATCTCGCGACGTCATATTCCCACTCCAGTGCAGGACTTCCGGTAGGAGTCGAGGTGTTCTCACGCCAGTCATCCGATGATATCCGCCTTATCACAGCCCAACTGTGCCAGGATTTCACATTCGGAGCGTTGAATTGGGAGAACAGGGTGACTTATCAGAACAGCAGCAAGCAGTCCGTTCTGCCGGTCCCTGACCTCAATATCTGGAGCAATATCTATCTTGACTTCAAGATTGCAAAGGTACTCAAGTGCCATCTTGGAGCTGATGTGACATATTTCACCTCTTATAATGCACCGGAATACTGCTCTCAAATGGGCGCTTTCGCAGTGCAGGAGAATGATGAAGTGAAGACGAAGGTGGGTAATTATCCTTTCGTCAATGTCTATGCCAACTTTGTTCTGAAGGGTTGCAGATTCTTCATTATGATGAGTCATGTAAACCAGGGACAGGGAAACAAGATGTATTTCACTACACCTCACCATCCAATGAACGAGAAAATGCTCCGGATAGGAATATCCTGGAACTTCTATAATTAAACAACTGTATATTTATAAACCTAAACTAAAAATGATATGATCAACCCAAGTGAAAACATTTGCGGTCTGAAGCCGGAAGACTTCCAGACCGTAGTGAATGGTAAGAAGACAGACCTCTATATCCTTCGCAACGCTAACGGTTGCGAAGTGGCAGTGACTAACTATGGTGGTTCTATCGCCGCAATGATGATGCCGGACAAAGACGGCAAGATGGGTGATGTGATTCATGGCTTTGATAATATCCAAGATATGCTCAAGGGACACCAGCCATTCCTCTCTACTCTCGTAGGACGATTTGGCAACCGTATCAAGGAAGGCCGCTTTACCCTCAATGGCAAAGAGTACCAGTTGGCTCTCAATGATGGTCCTAACCATCTTCACGGTGGTCCTACAGGCTTCCATGCCCGTGTCTGGGACGCGCTCCAGATGAGTGACCAGCGTCTTGCGCTCAATTATGTAAGCGCATACGGTGAAGAAGGATTCTCTGGTGAGGTGCATGTGACTGTGGAATACACTCTTACAAACGACAATGAGTTTGTTATCGAATATCTCGCCACTACCAACAAGAAGACTATCATCAACCTTACACATCATGCTTTCTTCGCTCTGGCAGGCGTTGCGAACCCTACTCCGGACGTGCTTGACGTGGAGTGTCAGATCAATGCGGACTTCTATCTCCCTATCGACAAGGTTTCTATCCCTACTGGCGAGATTCTCAAGGTCGAGGGAACTCCATTCGATTTCCGTACACCTAAGACAATAGGCAAGGATATCGAGGCTGACAATGAACAACTGCGTAATGGACAGGGCTATGATCATAACTATGTGCTCAACAAGCGCGAAGTTGGAGAGCTTTCATTTGCTGCTCGTCTGAAGGATCCTAAGACTTGCCGCACGCTTGAAGTCTTCACCACAGAGCCTGGTCTCCAGCTTTATACAGACAATTTCGGTGATGGATTTACAGGTTGCCATGGCGCTACTTTCCCACGCCGTTCTGCTATCTGCCTTGAGGCACAGCATTTCCCGGATTCACCTAACCGCCCTTACTTCCCTACAGTAGTGCTCAATCCGGGCGAGAGATACAAGCAGAAGACCATCTATAAGTTTGGCGTAGATGCTTAAATGATTTAATATCAATAAGCAGGAGGTCAAAATTATTGTTATGAAGAACGTAATAGAATATCAGATTTCTACTTCTTTATCAGAATAGTTTTGACCACCTGCTTGAATTTGTAAAAACACATAGTAATGGATATAGAATTTGTAAGAAGTCGCTTTATCAAGCATTTTGACGGCAAGACTGGTAATATATACCATTCGCCAGGACGCATTAACCTTATTGGAGAGCATACTGACTATAATGGAGGCTTCGTGTTTCCAGGAGCTGTGGATTGTGGCATAATGGCAGAAGTACGTCCAAATGGCACTGACACTGTTATGGCTTATTCCATAGACCTTAAAGACCGCGTGGAGTTCAAGGTCGATGATCCTAAAGGCCCTAACGCTACCTGGGCACGGTTCATCTATGGAATCGTGCAGGAATTCCGCCTTCTCGGCGTTGATGTCAAGGGTTTCAACATCGCATTTGCCGGTGATGTGCCTCTCGGAGCGGGTATGAGTTCTTCTGCAGCCATGGAGAGCTGCTTCGCTTGTGCCCTCAATGACCTCTTTGCTGACAACAAGATAAGCAAATGGGACATGGTGCTGGCTGGCCAGGCTACAGAGCATAAGTATATCGGATGCAACTGTGGAATCATGGATCAGTTTGCTTCTGTATTCGGAAAGGCTGGTAAACTGATGCGTCTTGACTGCAGAAGTCGTGAGTTTGAGTATTATCCTTTCGAGCCAAAGGGCTATAAGCTGGTCCTTCTCAATTCATGTGTCAAGCACGAACTTGCCGGTTCTCCTTATAATGACCGTCGTCGTTCATGCGAGAATGTAGCAAAGGCGGTGCAGGCAAAGCATCCGGAACGCCACATAGAGACCCTACGCGACTGCACATGGGACGACCTTGAGGAAGTGAAAGGTGACGTTTCTGCCGAGGATATCCAGCGTGCCACCTTCGTATTGGGTGAGAAAGACCGCGTACTTGCTGTCTGCGATGCCCTTACATGCGGTGATTATGAGGAGGTAGGTAAGCAGATGTATCTCACCCACGAGGGACTTTCCAAGGATTATGAGGTAAGTTGCGAGGAATTGGATTATCTCAATGAGATAGCTCGTGAGGATGGAGTGACTGGTTCACGCATCATGGGTGGAGGCTTCGGAGGCTGTACCATCAACCTTGTGAAGGACGAACTCTATGATTCTTTCATCGCTGATGCAAAGAAGAAATTTGCTGCCAAGTATGGTCATGAGCCGAAGGTAATCGACGTTGTCATCGGTGACGGATCAAGAAAGATATGCTAATTCGAGGTTTTTGCTCATTGAAATAATGGAAAAGTGAGGAATTACGCCTCCTGACCTTATGAATTTGCCCCCATTATGCAAGTGCTTTTGCATAATGGGGGCAATGGCATTAAGATGCGTAAGGAATGGAAAAATTGTTGATGCTGATGCAGAAATGAAAAGAATTGTGCATAAGTATGGAAAAAAATCATTACTTTTGCATTCGTTATGCAACAATTAAGGAATCTCTATATATTATATAAAGGTGTAGAACCTGTCGCTGTGGAGCAACTTCCAGGCGCAGGAAGCAACAGAGTGTATTACCGTTTCATCGATGCGGAAGGCAAGTCTGTAGTGGGAGTAATAGGCACGTCACAGGAAGAAAACCATGCTTTCATCTATCTGGCACGACATTTCCAGAAGAGAAAGCTGCCTGTTCCTTATATCCTTGCAGTAAGCGAGGATGGTATGCGCTATCTTCAGACCGACCTTGGAGATACTTCTCTCTTTGAAGCAATCAAGGGAGGACGCGATGCGGGCGGCAGATATAATGTGAAAGAGAAGGAACTTCTGCGCCGAACTATAAGGCAGTTGCCTAATATCCAGATACGCGGAGCACGTGGATTGGATTTCTCCCAGTGTTATCCTATGCCGGAAATGGACGTTGACTCTGTGCTTTTCGACCTTAATTATTTCAAGTATTGTTTCCTGAAAGCTACGGGATTGGATTTCCATGAACTGAAACTGGAGGCGGCTTTCCGGCTCTTTGCCAAGGACCTTGTGAATGATTCGGATGACGATTCACATGGTGAGGCGGTGCTAAGTTTCCTTTATCGCGACTTTCAGGCACGCAATGTGATGCTTGATGCAGAGGGTAATCCGTATTTCATCGACTTTCAGGGGGGACGAAAAGGTCCATATTACTATGACCTTGCTTCGTTCCTCTGGCAGGCTTCCGCCCGTTATCCGGATAAACTGCGCAAGGAACTCATTGCAGAATATTATGATGCATTGAAGCATTACACGGAAGTGCCATCGGAAAAGCACTTCAACGAGAGACTTTCATTGTTCGTTTTGTTCCGCACTTTGCAGGTTCTTGGAGCCTATGGTTTCCGTGGTTATTTCGAAAGAAAAGATCATTTCCTGGATTCTATCCCGCCGGCAATAGATAATCTGCGGTCGCTTCTCGCCAATGCAGACCAGTTCCCTTATCCTTATTTGGTGGAAGTGCTGAGGGGAATAACGGAGTTGCCACAGTTTGCCCCGGCAAAAGAAGAGGAAAAGAAGAGGGAGGACGGCCTCAAGACAGCGGATACTAATGTATATAAGGCCAATCCTAACGATGGTCCGGCGACGTTCTCGAAATATGATGGCAAAGGTCCTTTGGTGGTTAGAGTGTTCAGTTTCTCGTTCAGGAAAGGCATTCCGGAGGATGAATCGGGCAATGGAGGCGGTTATGTCTTTGATTGCAGAAGCACACACAATCCTGGTCGATATGAGCCTTACAAAAAATTGACAGGACTTGACGAACCTGTAATCCGATTCCTGGAGGATGATGGAGAGATCCTTACATTCCTTACATCGGTATATAAACTTGCTGATGCACACGTGGAGCGTTACATTCAGCGTGGCTTCACCTCGCTTATGTTCAGCTTTGGCTGTACTGGTGGTCAGCATCGCTCTGTATATTCAGCCCAGCATCTTGCGGAACATCTGCATCGAAAGTATGGCATTGAGGTGAGAATATGCCATCGTGAACAGGGGATAAGCCAGATTCTGGAGAGCAAGAAATAAGGCGTGTAATCGTTTCTGCATACTTATCAGTCGCTAACAACATGTTTATCCGTAGCTAATGATTTGTTTATTAGTAGCTAAAGATATATTTATAGGTAGCTAAAGACATACTTGTCAGTTGCTAAAAAACAATCAGGAGAATAGGTCACAGATAGTTTGTATGATCCTATCAGAGACCTATTCTCCTGTTTTGTTGTCGTTAGTGCTGCTGAGTATATGAACTGTTTACTTCTTCAGCAAGTCACGAATCTCGGTAAGAAGTTTCTCTTCAGCTGATGGTTCTGGAGCTGCGGCAGGTTCAGCAGGTGCTTTTTCTTTCTTGGCCTTGTTAGCAACGGTGTTGATACCTTTAATCATAAGGAATATACAGAAAGCAACGATGATGAAATCAATGATGTTCTGTATGAACATACCGTACTTGATGTTGGCTTCTCCGATAGTTATTGCCAGTCCGCTAAAGTCGATACCGCCGGTGAGAGTGCCGATAATTGGCATGAGGACATCGTTGACGAGGGAAGAAACAATCTTTCCGAAAGCGCCGCCGATGATAACACCGACAGCCATGTCCATCACATTGCCACGCATTGCGAATTCTTTGAATTCAGAAACAAATGATGCCATAGAAATTGGTTGTTAGAAATTGAAATTGAAAAGTGTAAATAGCAATTTGCGTGCAAAAATACAAAACTTTTGATAAATATCGCTATATTTGCAAAAAAAAATAAGAAAAAAGTATATTATCTTATTTTTTTTTCTTACTTTTGCAGTGCATTTTTAACAAAGCAAGGTAGTAGAAAGATTATATTCACCTTTTTAATAATAAAAAATTAAAAAACAAAAAATGGTAAAAGTTGCTATTAACGGCTTCGGCCGTATCGGTCGTCTGGCTTTCCGTCAGATGTTTGAGGCTGAAGGTTATGAGGTAGTTGCAATCAACGACCTTACATCTCCTAAGATGCTCGCTCACCTTCTCAAGTATGACACTGCTCAGGGCGGTTTCGCTGGCAAGTTCGGTGAGGGCAAGCACACAGTAGAGGCTACAGAAAACTCTATCATCGTTGACGGTAAGGAGATCACTATTTATGCTAAGCCAAACGCAGCTGAACTCCCATGGGGTGAGCTCGGTGTTGACGTAGTTCTCGAGTGCACAGGTTTCTATACATCTAAGGAGAAGGCTTCTGCTCACCTTACAGCTGGTGCTAAGAAGGTAGTTATCTCTGCTCCTGCAGGTAACGATCTCCCAACTATCGTTTACAACGTAAACCACAACACATTGACTCCAGAAGACAAGGTTATCTCTGCTGCTTCTTGCACCACAAACTGCCTTGCTCCTATGGCTGCTGCTCTCCACGCATACGCTCCAATCCAGTCTGGTATCATGTCAACTATCCACGCTTACACTGGTGACCAGATGATTCTTGATGGTCCTCAGCGTAAGGGCGACCTCCGTCGTTCACGTGCTGGTGCTCAGAACATCGTTCCAAACTCTACTGGTGCTGCTAAGGCTATCGGTCTCGTTATTCCTGAGCTCAACGGTAAGCTTATCGGTTCTGCACAGCGTGTTCCAACTCCAACAGGTTCTACAACTATCCTCGTTGCTGTTGTTAAGGGTAAGGACGTTACTGTAGAGGGCATCAATGCTGCAATGAAGGCTGCTGGTACTGAGTCTTTCGGTTACACAGAGGATCAGATCGTTTCTTCTGACATCATCGGCATGAAGTACGGTTCTCTCTTCGACGCTACTCAGACAATGGTAGCTAAGGTTGATGAGGATACTTATCAGGTACAGGTTGTTTCTTGGTACGACAATGAGAACTCTTACACTTCTCAGATGGTTCGCACTATCAAGCACCTCGCTGAGCTCTAAGCCGACACAAGTATTTGATTATTATATCAATACTAAATATTTAGGCACGCGGAATCTTTTCTGCGTGCCTTTTTTCGGTATGCTCGGCATGAGCTTATTCTAATGGGTGCAAGTCCCTAACAAGCCCTAATAGCGGGAATTGTA
>CAKQPF010000046.1 GCA_934256705.1 uncultured Prevotella sp. | reverse complement strand
TCCAAATGGAACTATCTCGTCAAATGTTGCTCTTAACCGCAGAAAACTACGGAAGTTATTATTTACACATTACTAAACGAATAAATAATGATAATTCTGATTATATACAGGTGGATTATCAGGATTCTGATATTCAAACATGCAATGATACATTAAAACTCCGTGCCTCCTTATTATTTATCCCAAATCTGTCATTGGAAAGAATCTCGTCATTTTTAATGACTGATTCGGGGTTGGATTTAGTCAGATTACCAAAAACATGGAATTCTTCCTGTCCTATGTGAAAATGTAAGGCAATGATATAAATTAAGCACAAAGCATTTTTTTCTCTTTCTTTAGAGTGTTTACAAAAAATACTTTCTTGATTAGAGCCCTTTATATGTGACTTTTTAAACGGTCGTTAATACTTTTGCTCATCTTACATTTCGAGTGATGTGCCTTATTCCGTGCGTCATTATCATTTCTATAAATAGACAGCCGGTTGAGAGAATTCTCAAACCGGCTGTCTTTATAAATGCTTTTCTTTCAGAGAGAAAAGGGGACTTTTAGAGGGTGATTACTATGCTTTTGCACGATGTTGTCAATGCTTTTGCATGGTGTTGTCAATGCTTTCGCATGGTTATCTCTTACTCATAATCCTGCCAAGCCTTAATCTGAAGGTCCTTGATGCCGATGCGGCAGAAGGCTTCGATGAAGGCAGAAGCGAGGCGGGCGTTGGTCATAAGAGGGGTGTTGTGGTCGATTGCTCCACGACGGATCTTGTAACCGTTGGTCAACTCGCGTGAAGAGTGGTTCTTTGGAATGTTTACGATGAGGTCAAACTCGTGGTTTGCTATCATATCCATTACGTTAGGAACGTCAGAACCGTCCTCGTCAGGCCATCCTACTGCAGTTGCTTTAGCACCGTTGGCATTGAGATAATCGGCAGTTCCCTTTGTGGCGTAAACCTTATAGCCAGCCTTTGTCAGAGCCTGAGCAGCATCGAGCATAGATGCTTTCTCCTTTGCACTGCCGGAAGAAATCATTACGCCCTTGTCCTTTGAAGGAATCTTGTAGCCAGTAGCAATGAGAGAATTGAGCAATGCCTCGTCGAAAGAGTCGCCCATACATCCCACTTCACCAGTAGAACTCATGTCAACGCCGAGCACTGGGTCAGCATTCTGGAGACGGTTGAATGAGAACTGGCTTGCCTTCACGCCCATACGGTCGATGTCAAACACTGACTTCTCAGCCTTCTGATAAGGAGCGTCGAGCATGATGCGTGTAGCAGTCTCGATGAAGTTGCGCTTGAGCACCTTGCTGACGAATGGGAATGAGCGGGAAGCACGGAGGTTACACTCGATAACCTTTACGTCGCGACCCTTCGCAAGATACTGGATGTTGAAAGGACCGGAGATGTTGAGTTCCTTGGCAATGGCGCGTGAAATCTTCTTTATCTGACGCATTGTAGCGAAAGAAATCTGCTGTGCTGGGAATGTCATTGTAGCATCACCAGAGTGAACACCTGCATACTCTACGTGCTCAGAGATACCGTATTCTACGATTTCACCACATTGTGCTACACCGTCGAACTCTATCTCATTGGTTTCAGTCATAAACTGAGAAATAACAACTGGATATTCCTTAGAAACTTCAGATGCTGCTGCAAGGAAACGCTTAAGCTCTTCGTCGTTATGACATACGTTCATGGCTGCGCCAGACAGTACGTAAGAAGGACGAACAAGCACTGGATAACCTACCTCATCAATGAATTTGCTTACATCATCCATAGATGTGAGAGCGCTCCACTTAGGCTGGTCGATGCCGAGCTGGTCAAGCATAGAAGAGAACTTACCACGATTCTCAGCACGGTCGATGCTTACAGGAGATGTTCCGAGGATAGGCACTGCCTGACGATGAAGCTTCATAGCGAGGTTGTTAGGAATCTGACCGCCAACGGAAACGATGACACCACGAGGAGATTCGAGGTCTATTACGTCGAGAACACGCTCGAATGACAGCTCATCGAAGTAAAGTCTGTCGCACATGTCATAGTCGGTGGAAACAGTCTCAGGGTTATAGTTGATCATGATTGACTTATAGCCCAGTTTGCGAGCAGTATTGATGGCATTGACAGAGCACCAGTCGAACTCTACAGAGGAACCGATGCGGTAAGCACCAGAGCCAAGCACGATGACAGACTTCTCGTTCTTGTAGAAGTTGATGTCGTTTCCTTCCACTGCATAAGTCATATAGAGATAGTTTGTCAGTTCAGGATGCTCGCTTGCAACGGTAGGTATTCTCTTGACAGCAGGGACAATACCGAGCTGTTTGCGGTAATAGCGCACAGCGAGGTTTTCCTTTTCCATGTTGCCGCTCTTAGGTTTGATTACGAAACGTGCGATCTGGAAGTCAGAGAAACCGAGAACCTTAGCCTGACGCATTACCTCTGGAGTGATTTCTTCGAGGGAATTGTAGCCTTCGAGCTTCTTCTTGAAGTCCACGATGTTCTTCATGCGCTCGATAAACCAAGGGTCAATCTTGGTAAGCTCATAGATGCGCTCGATGGTGTAGCCCTCTTCCAGAGCCTGTGCGATAGCGAATACGCGAAGGTCTGTAGGATTAGCGAGTTCTTCATCGATGTTGTCAAACTTGGTATGGTCGTTGCCCACAAAGCCATGCATGCCCTGTCCGATCATGCGGAGACCCTTCTGAAGCATTTCTTCGAAAGAGCGACCGATGGACATGATTTCACCTACAGACTTCATTGATGAGCCCAACTTGTGGCTAACGCCTGCAAACTTGGTGAGGTCCCAGCGAGGAATCTTGCAGATCATATAGTCGAGGGAAGGAGCAACGTAAGCAGAGTTTGTCGTGCCCATTTCTCCTATCTGGTCGAGAGTGTAGCCGAGAGCAATCTTTGCGGCAACGAAAGCGAGAGGATAACCAGTAGCCTTTGATGCAAGAGCAGAAGAACGGGAGAGACGAGCGTTGATTTCGATGATACGATAGTCGTTGGTCTCAGCGTTGAAAGCATACTGGATGTTACATTCACCTACAATCTTGAGGTGGCGTACGCACTTGACAGCAATTTCCTGGAGCATCTTCACCTGTTCGTCAGTAAGAGAGCAGGTAGGCGCAACAACGATGGACTCACCGGTATGGATGCCGAGCGGGTCGAAGTTTTCCATAGAAGCCACAGTGAAGCAATGGTCGTTAGCGTCACGAATCACCTCAAATTCTATCTCTTTCCATCCTTTCAGTGACTCTTCCACGAGAACCTGTGGAGCGAAAGTGAATGCAGACTCAGCAATTTCCCTGAATTCCTTCTCGTCCTTACATACACCAGAGCCAAGGCCACCGAGTGCATAAGCGGAGCGAATCATGATAGGGAAGCCAATCTTGCGGGCAGCTGCCACGGCATCCTCCATGGTTTCACAAGCCTGGGAAACCGGAACCTTGAGGTCAACCTTATTGAGTTCATGAACGAAGAGGTCGCGATCCTCGGTGTTCATGATAGCTTCAACACTTGTACCCAGTACTTCAACGCCGTACTTTTCGAAGACACCATTCTTGTATAGAGCGGTACCGCAGTTGAGTGCAGTCTGTCCACCCCATGCAAGGAGAATGCCGTCAGGACGTTCTTTCTTGATGATTTCTGTGATGAAATACTCAGTTACAGGGAGAAAATAGACCTTGTCAGCGATACCTTCACTTGTCTGGATAGTAGCGACGTTAGGATTAACGAGCACGCTGCTGATACCTTCTTCGCGAAGAGCCTTGAGAGCCTGGCTACCAGAGTAGTCAAATTCGCCTGCCTGTCCGATTTTAAGGGCACCGGAACCGAGTACGAGGACTTTTTTGATCTTTTTATTCATTGGTGTTTAAGTGTTAAGTTTGACCTTATTATGTCTATTCTTTTGGCTGTTATAAAAAGGGTTTGCCCAAATTGGGTGCAAAGTTAATAAAAAATCTTCAAAATAGATGTCGTTTGTATCTATTTTATTTCGATATTTTTTTATTCTGTATATAGAATAGGCTCTACAGGTCGTGAAACCTGTAGAGCCTATAATCTATTATATTAACTGTTCATCGAAGCGAGGAATTCCTCATTGCTTCGTGTGTGGTTGAGCGAATTGTCAATGAGACTCATAGCCTCAAATGCAGTCATATCAGAGATATGCTTGCGTAAGATCCACATTCTGTCGAGTGTCGTCTTGTCATGGAGCAGGTCATCACGACGAGTGCTGCTCTGTACAAGGTTGACTGCAGGGAATATTCGCTTGTTGGCAAGAGAACGGTCGAGCTGGAGTTCCATATTGCCAGTACCCTTGAATTCCTCGAAAATTACTTCGTCCATCTTGCTGCCGGTATCGATGAGGGCAGTGGCAATGATGGTAAGCGAGCCGCCACCTTCGATATTACGGGCTGCGCCGAAGAAACGCTTAGGTTTCTGCAATGCGTTTGCATCCACACCACCGGTGAGAATCTTTCCTGAAGCAGGAGCTACGGTGTTGTAAGCACGTGCAAGTCTGGTGATGGAGTCGAGGAAGATGACGACATCATGACCGCACTCTACGAGACGCTTTGCCTTTTCGAGCACGATGCCGGCAATCTTGACGTGGCGTTCAGCCGGTTCGTCGAATGTGGAAGCGATAACCTCGGCATTGACAGTGCGGGCCATATCCGTCACTTCTTCAGGACGTTCGTCGATGAGAAGCATCATGAGGTAAGCCTCAGGATGGTTTGCTGCGATGGCATTTGCGATGTCCTTCATGAGGATAGTCTTACCAGTCTTAGGCTGGGCGACGATGAGTGCGCGCTGTCCTTTACCGATAGGAGAGAAGAGATCGACAACTCTGGTAGAGCGGTTTGTCGTCTTAGGGTCTCCGCAGAGGTCGAATTTCTCGTCAGGGAAGAGAGGGGTGAGATGCTCGAAAGCAAGGCGGTCACGGATTTCTTCCGGGTCTCTTCCGTTGATTTTGTCGATACTTGTGAGCGGGAAATACTTTTCTCCTTCCTTAGGAGGACGCACATGACACTGCACTACGTCACCTGTCTTCAATGAATATCTCTTCACCTGCTGGACGGTAAGGAAGATGTCGTCAGGAGAAGACAGATAATTGAAATCGCTGGAGCGCAGGAAACCGTATCCGTCAGGCATCACTTCGAGGACACCGTTGGCGGTTACTATGTCGTTGAAGTCATAAGTTGACTCCTTCTGTGGAGCGGTAGTGGAGCCTGAAGGATATTGTTCGACCATAGAAGTAGGGTTGTCGAACATATCGTATTCCACGTTGGCATAGTGGTCTTCCACAGGAAGGTCGATGAGCGTGATGAAGTCAGTGCCGTCGCCAGGGTCGCCTTCCCATACGCCGGAAGCCTCCTGATAGCCCTCTTCAGAAGAGTTGTGGGCCTGCACCTTGGCTTGGAGTTGGGTGAGAAGGTCGTTTTCGCCCTCTGAAGTCTCAGTGGTTGCATTCTCGTCTTCTGTGGTCTCTGTCTCAGTGGCATTGGTGTCTGCTTTGAGGAAATCCGGCACCTCGACGTCGTCTGACGGCGCAATAGCGTTATTGTGCTCGTTTTCTTCAAATTCCAGTTCGCGCTGCACGACAGCTTTTTTCTGATTGTTGAGAGAAAGGGCTTCTGCCTTAGCCTGAGCTGCAGCCAGGATTTCCTCCTTAGTGCGGCGGGCACGTCTCTTCTTAGGAGCCGGAGCTATAGTCTCTTCGGTTCCTTCCTCAGGATTGGAGTCTTCCGTTTCGGTAATCTGCTCCAATTCCTCCTGTGCCTTCTGCGCAGCTAAAGCGGCAGCCTCTTCGAGAGCTTTCTTGGAAGGGCGTCCGCGCTTTTTCTTCGGAGCCTCTTCTGTTGGTTCTTCATTAGAAACGGTTGTCTTCGTTCGTGTTTTTCTCTTGGGCTTTTCTTCTTTCTCTGCGTCAAAGTCGTAGTCACCGATGATGTATGAAGCGAGAGCCTCTACGCCATCAGCAGCAGTCAGATCAGAGCCTAAAGTCTTTGCTATGGTCTCCAATTCTTCCGGTGACTTTGCTAAAAGTTCGTCTTTACTATACATATTTTATTGATGTATGTTTTGTGTTTTGAACAAATCTATTTTGGTTGGGGAATGCGTTTCCAAAGGGGATAATGAACTTCTGGGAAACGCGATATTTGATAAAACTGGGTGCAAAGGTACGTATTTTTATTCATACTGCAAAACAAATTGCAGTTTTTTTTTCTAAGAAGTGGTTTCTTCCTCATAAAACCTGTCGAAATATGTCCTCAGCAGGCTGGTGTCTTCTATTATGGAGCGAATCTCGTTGAGTCGTTTCTCGTTTTCAGAACCGGGAATCCAAAGCTTTATGTATCCGTTTATGGAATATTTCTGCATGACGTGTTCGAGAAATCTTTCCCAGTGTCCCTCTCTGCTTTTTTCGGGATAATGCTCCAGTCCGTACTGGACAGTCCGCCTGAATATGGAATCTACGGTGATGTCCCTGTCAGCTTCCGCCACGATTCTGCCGTAGATGGATCTTGGCTCATGGGATGCGGAGGCGCGATGGTCCTCTATGGCTTCCTTCATTATCTTTATCTGCGTAGGCGAGAACCATTTCCTCAGCCGCATGTCGTTTTGCAGTATCTTGCCGCCGTTGATATGGTGCAGGGCGCGTGGTCCCGACATTCCGATGTCGTGATACGCAGCAATGGTGTATGACATATTGATGTCCGTACCGAGTTGTCGGGCAAGTTTCATGGACGAGCGGATTACCTTGGTCACGTGCTCTATGTTGTGCGCCTTGTCAAATTCGGAATACTTTGGAAGGATTTTCCCCTCTATAAATTCCATAAGGTCCAGTGAGACGTTGTTGTCTGTCATAGGATATGGGTGTTAAAACAATGTATTTTTTAGCTACATTGAGTCAGATTATAAGAAAAAGTGTGGAATATTTTTGCAAATGTAATTAAAATTGTTTACTTTTGCAAAGTTTTTAAAGATTTTTTGCATGGATAATGACAATATTAAGATAAATAGTCCCAAGGCGTGGCTTCTTGCAGCCCGTCCCAAGACATTGTCTGCGGCGGCTGTTCCAGTGCTGATAGCCACGGCTTTAGCATGGAAAAAGGATGGTGGCGAGAGCTTTCATTGGATAGCTGCCGTGCTCTGCTTCCTGTTCGCTTTCGTGATGCAGATAGATGCCAACTTCATCAATGACTATTTCGATTTCAGGCGAGGCAATGATGACGAGACGCGGTTCGGTCCGAAGCGAGCTTGCGCAGAGGGGTGGGTGAGCGACCGCGCGATGCTGTGGGCGATATGCTTCACCACGGTCCTGGCCTGTATGGTCGGACTTCCGCTCGTTCTTTTCGGCGGAATGGACATGATGATGGTCGGAGCCTTATGTGTGGTGTTCTGTTTTCTTTATACCACCACATTGTCTTATATGGCTTTAGGCGACGTGCTGGTTGTGGTGTTCTTCGGTATAGTGCCGGTTTGCTGTACTTACTATGTGGAACTGTCTCGTGCTTTCAATCCTCTTTTTGATCAAACGGTATGGATGTCGGTGGCTTGCGGCCTCGTAATCGACACCTTATTAATAATAAATAACTATAGAGATTATGACAATGACCGCCGCGCCGGCAAGAAAACGCTTGCCGTGATGATAGGCAGGGATGCGATGTCGGCAGTCTATCTGCTGATAGTTCCCGTGGCTTTGGCGATAAATCTCTGTTGCACATTCACAATTCCGATGATAGTCTCGTGCGTAATCATTCTTGCTCTCCATTTCATGACTTGGAGAAAGATGGTGAGGATAGGCGAAGGGAGGGAGTTGAACTCTGTCCTTGGCTTGACTGCGAGAAACATTTTGTTGTATGGTATTTTGACAACCATAACTATCATTTTATCATAAAAATACTAAAAAAGTGCAGAAAAACAGGTCGTTGAGGCGTTTTCGTTCAAATGAATTTTGCTTAATCAAATATTCTTTGTACCTTCGCAACGCATTACAGTTAGTGATGTATCTTAATCATCGACCTATAATAGAAAAACATTTTCTTGGAGTTATATAACGTAATATCTAAACTTATACAAATCTTTAAACAATGAAAAAGTACAATTTTAATGCAGGACCATCAAAGCTTCCACGTGAGGTTATTGAGGCAACAGCAGCTCAGTGTCTTGATTTCAATGGTTCAGGTCTTTCTCTCATGGAGATTTCACACCGTGCCAAGGATTTCCAGCCGGTAATGGATGAGGCAGTCGCTCTGTTCAAGGAATTACTCAACATTCCTGAGGGTTATTCTGTTATCTTCCTCGGCGGTGGTGCATCCCTTGAGTTCTGTATGATTCCATATAACTTCCTTGAGAAGAAGGCTGCTTACCTTAACACAGGTGTTTGGGCTAAGAAGGCTATGAAGGAAGCAAAGTTGTTCGGTGAGGTCGTAGAAGTTGCTTCTTCTGCTGAGGCTACTTATACATACATCCCAAAGGATTATGTAATTCCTACAGATGCTGATTACTTCCACATCACAACAAACAACACTATCTACGGTACAGAAATACGCAAGGACCTCGATTCTCCAGTTCCTTTGTTCGCTGATATGTCTTCTGACATCTTCTCTCGTCCTATCGACGTCAGCAAGTATGGCATGATCTACGGTGGTGCTCAGAAGAACCTCGCTATGGCTGGTGTTACATTCATCATCGTTAAGGATGAGCTTCTCGGCAAGGTTTCTCGTCAGATTCCTACAATGCTCGACTACCGTACACACATCGAGAAGGGCTCTATGTTCAACACTCCTCCTGTAGTGCCTATCTACTCTGCTCTTGAGACTCTCCGTTGGATCAAGAGAAACGGTGGCGTTCAGGCTATGGACAAGCTCGCTCAGCAGCGTGCAGAGATCGTTTACGGTGAAATCGACCGCAACAAGCTCTTCAAGGGTACTGTTACCAATGCAGAGGACCGCTCTCTCATGAACATCTGCTTCGTGATGAACGAAGAGTACAAGGAACTCGAAAAGGAATTCCTCGACTTCGCTATCAACGAGCGTGGTATGGTTGGTATCAAGGGTCACCGTTCAGTAGGTGGTTTCCGTGCTTCTTGCTACAATGCAATGACTATCGAAGGCTGCGAGGCTCTCGTAGCTTGCATGAAGGAGTTCGAGGCTAAGCACTAATGCTTACGTCTCTTAAACCGATTGTTTTTAGGGTGGTTCTATAAATTAGCTTTGACAAAACGTCATAATTCTAATTGGGATTTATATAACGGTGGTAATTTATAGAATCCCCCTTCAGTATTTACAGACTATTTTAAGGGGACTCGTTTCTCCTGAATAAAAATAAAAAACTATGGCTAAAGTTTTAATAGCAACAGAAAAGCCTTTCGCTCCAGCAGCAGTTGCTGGCATTAAGGAAGTAATCGAGAAGGCAGGTCACGACCTCGTTCTTCTTGAGAAATATACAGAAAAGAAGCAGCTCCTTGAGGCTGTGGCTGACGCAGAAGCTATCATTATCCGCTCTGATAAGATAGACGCTGAAGTGCTTGACGCTGCAAAGCAGCTCAAGATCGTGGTTCGTGCAGGTGCTGGTTACGACAATGTTGACCTCGCTGCCGCTACAAGCCACAACGTAGTGGTTGAGAACACTCCTGGTCAGAACTCCAACGCAGTTGCTGAGCTCGTTCTCGGTCTCCTCGTTTACGCTGTACGTAACTTCTACAATGGCAAGGCAGGTACAGAATTGATGGGCAAGACCCTCGGTATCCTTGCATTCGGTAATGTAGGTCGCAATGTGGCTCGCATCGCTAAGGGCTTCGGCATGAATGTAATCGCATACGATGCTTTCTGTCCAGCTGAGGCTATTGAGGCTGCTGGCGTTAAGGCAATGGCTTCACAGGCTGATCTCTTCAAGGAGGCTGACATCGTTTCTCTCCACATCCCTGCAACTGCAGAGACCAAGCAGAGCATCAACTATGACCTTTGCGGCACAATGAAGAAGGGCGCTATCCTTATCAATACTGCACGTAAGGAGGTTGTTGACGAGGCTGGTCTTCTCAAGCTTCTTGCTGAGCGCACTGATATCAAGTACATCACTGACATCAAGCCTGACGCTGATGCTGAGTTCGCTGCATTCGAGGGTCGTTACTTCTCTACACCTAAGAAGATGGGTGCTCAGACAGCTGAGGCTAACACCAACGCTGGTATCGCAGCTGCTAACCAGATCAATGCTTACTTTGCAGATGGTTGCACTAAGTTCCAGGTAAACAAGTAATCTTCTTCTCTGAACTAAACCAAGTTCGTTAAGGGATAAAATGTTCAATAGCCAATCTGGGGGAACTCGGGTTGGCTATTGCCTTTTCTGTCCAGTCGCTCTTTTGGATGAAAGGTTTGGCCGGACAAAATGGATGCTCGAAACAGGTGAAAATAGCGGTATTTTGTCTTGTAATCTCGGAATTTTAACACAATCATTGAAGAATTTCCGTTCGACTGTAAAAGAAGTTCGGGAATTCGTGAGTATTGTTGTAAAATAGATAAGTGTCTGATTATCAATATGTCAAGGCGGTATTGGTCGATGCCTGCTTTGCTAAATGCTCTCAAAAGTGGCGGTTCTGGACTGTAAAAACTAAGATATTGCCTCTGAAAGCTATGATATTACCTTGTAAAAGCTAAGATATTACCTTGTAAAAGCTAAGGTATTACCTCCTAATATCTATGCTTTCACCTCCTGATAACTAAGCTTTCGCATTCCGACCTCGCGATTTCCAGAATTTTAATGCACAGCTTTGTGGTTTCAGTCTTGTTTTTCCCGGAAAGTCTGGAGGTAAAAATGACTCGCCGTTTAACAAGTGCAAAAATATGTAAATCAAGGAAAATGCTCCGGATTTTACTTCGGTTTGTATGATGCTTTGTTGTTGGCTTCCGACTGTTGTTTTTCTTGTCGGATGATGGGCGCAAATCAGTCGCAAAAATAATTTTTCTTTATCCAAATGTGGTAAGATGTTGACTAAGTTAAGGTTACTATAAGAGATACGGAAATAAACTATTTGATACCCTCAAAGTTTTGATGGAATTGTTTTGTGTATAGGAAAAAAAGTAGTATCTTTGCAAGCGAAAATCAACTAAAAAGGATAAGAGAGAAGGGATGTATTCGATGAGAAGTTTTCCAAAACGGATAACTTTCTGAAAAGAAAAAGGTAAAAAGTTTTCCAAAACGCCTTACAAACCCACGCTTGAATCTTTTCTAACCTGTTAATTTATAGATAATAATAACATACTAAAACATATTCGTCAATCAAAATGGAATTTCAGAATTTTACAATTCTAAAGCGTGATGGTTCACGTGACCAGTTTTCTCTGGATAAGATAATGACAGCCATTATCAAAGCTTTTGAAGCAGTGAAGGAACCTTATAGCATCGGCTCAATCTCCAAGATTATCAGCCATCTTGACATCAAGGATGACATCAAGGTGGAAGATATTCAGAACCAGGTAGAGGTTGCACTGATGAAGGAAGGCTTCTATCAGGTGGCAAAGTGCTTTATGCTTTATCGCCAGAGCCACTCTGAGGATCGTGAGACATTGGAAAAACTCAATTTCCTTACATCATATATGGATGCTGCAAATGCCGCAACAGGCTCCAAGTATGATGCTAATGCCAACGTGGAGCACAAGAATATCGCCACTCTCATCGGTGAACTGCCAAAGTCCAACTTCATCCGTCTTAACCGTCGTCTTCTGACCAACCGCATCAAGCAGATGTATGGCAAGGAACTGTCAGAAAAATACATCGACCTCTTGACCCACCACTTTATATATAAGAATGACGAGACGAGCATTGCGCCATATTGCGCGTCCATTACGATGTATCCTTGGCTTATCGGAGGAACGACAGGAATCGGCGGAAACTCTGTAGCACCTACAAACCTTAAGTCATTCTGCGGAGGTTTCGTGAATATGGTGTTCATCGTCAGCTCAATGCTCTCAGGAGCTTGCGCTACACCGGAGTTCCTCATGTACCTCAATTACTTCATCGGCAAGGAGTATGGACTTGACTATTGGACGAAGGCAGACCAGGTGGTGGACCTCTCTTTGCGCAAGCGTACCATCGACAAGATTATCACCGACTGCTTCGAGCAGATAGTATATTCCATCAACCAGCCTACAGGAGCACGCAATTTCCAGGCTGTGTTCTGGAATGTGGCTTATTATGACCGCTATTATTTCGAGTCACTCTTCGGCAATTTCTATTTCCCGGACGGCAGTCAGCCTGACTGGGACGGACTCTCCTGGCTCCAGAAGCGCTTTATGAAGTGGTTTAACAAGGAGCGCACCAAGACTGTCCTCACATTCCCTGTAGAGACGATGGCTCTCCTTGCCGACAATGGCGAGTGCCGCGATAAGGAATGGGGCGACTTTGCTGCTGAAATGTATGCAGAAGGCCATTCATTCTTCACCTATATGAGTGACAATGCCGACTCACTCTCATCATGCTGCCGTCTGCGCAACGAAATCCAGGACAACGGTTTCAGTTACACTCTCGGTGCCGGAGGCGTAAGTACAGGTTCCAAGTCAGTGCTCACTGTCAACATCAACCGTTGCATCCAGTATGCGGTAAACAATGGCAAGGACTATAAGGAGTATCTTGCAGACGTCATCGACCTCTGCCACAAGGTGCAGTTGGCTTACAATGAGAACCTGAAAGAACTTCAGGCTCACGGTATGCTCCCGTTGTTTGACGCTGGTTACATCAACATGAGCCGCCAGTATCTTACCATCGGCGTGAACGGACTCGTGGAAGCTGCTGAGTTTATGGGACTTGAGATAACTCCAAACGACCAGTACAAGGAGTTCGTTCAGGGCGTTCTCTCCATCGTGGAGCGTATAAACAAGGAGTATCGCACGAAGGATGTGCTCTTCAACTGTGAGATGATTCCAGCTGAGAATGTAGGTGTGAAGCATGCGAAGTGGGACCGTGAGGACGGATATTTCGTGCCTCGTGACTGCTACAACTCATATTTCTACGTTGTGGAGGATGAAAGCCTGAACATCGTGGACAAGTTCAAGCTTCATGGCGCACCATACATCGAGCACCTTACCGGTGGTTCTGCTCTCCACATGAACCTTGAAGAGCACCTCTCAAAGGCTCAGTACAGACACTTGCTCAAGGTGGCTGCAAAGGAAGGATGTAACTACTTCACATTCAATATCCCTAACACCATCTGTAATGACTGTGGCTGCATCGACAAGCGTTACCTCAAGGAGTGCCCTAAGTGTCATTCCACGAACGTCGATTACATGACCCGTATCATCGGTTATCTGAAGCGCGTGAGCAATTTCTCACAGCCTCGTCAGGAGGAAGCAAAGCGTCGTTTCTATGCTGGTGGTGACGGTCTGGCAGTATAAACTTCGCTTTCTAAAAGTAAAAATGAAATATGTTAATACGGGAGTGGTCTTTCAGGAGGTTCCTGATGAGGTCACTCTCTCTGTAAATATATCCAATTGCCCATGTCATTGTCTCGGTTGCCACAGTGAATACCTGTGGGAAGATGTCGGAACTCCGCTTAATGTGATGACACTTGGGGCAATGCTTGATGAGTATGGTGACGATGTCACCTGTATAGCCTTTATGGGTGGCGACGCAGAAGTGGAAGAGGTGGATGCACTTGCAGCCTTCGTGCATGATAAATGGCCGCATCTCAAGACGGCATGGTACAGTGGACGACAGGAGTTGTCTGACGGCATACATCTGAAGAATTTCGACTTCGTGAAGCTCGGTCCGTACATCCAGGCGAAGGGAGGCATCGACCATCGCACCACCAATCAGAGAATGTACCGCGTGGATAATGGAAAAGACCTCGTGGATATCACGAGCAAGTTCTGGAAAAAGTAGGTCAATTCGGCTCAAAGATGGGAATATCAGCGAATAAGTGATAAAAAATCATTTGTTTGTTTCTAAATATTGATATTTTTATTACCTTTGCACAGGAATGGGCAAAATGAATGATTGAACTATGGTCTATTTGTTTTTGCTCGGTTATCAAGAGTTAATGTTAGCCTACAAATTTTAGAAAACCAATATGAAACCAGTATTTATAGCAGGTCCATGTGTCATAGAATCGGCTGAATTGCTTGACACTGTGGCTCAAAAGATAGTGTCAATCAATAAGGCTTTGGGCACTGATATCATCTTCAAGGCATCATTTGACAAGGCAAACCGCACCAGTTTGTCGTCGTTTCGCGGACCGGGAATGGAGCGCGGAATACAGATGCTGGCAGATGTGAAGGAGAAATACGGGCTCCGTATTCTTACAGATATCCATGAATCCTGCCAGGCAGAGCCGGTGGGAGAAGTGGTCGATGTCATTCAGATACCGGCTTTCCTCTGCCGACAGACCGACCTTCTCGTGGCTGCCGCAAAGACGGGAAAGACGGTGAACATAAAGAAAGCGCAGTTCCTCAGCGGAGCTGACATGAAATACCCTGTGCAGAAAGTGAAAGAGTCAGCCGCTGGAGACAGTGAGGTGTGGCTGACCGAGCGCGGAAACAGTTTCGGATACAATAATCTCGTGGTGGATTTCAGGAATATTCCCGATATGCTTGAGATTGTTCCGACGGTGATAATGGACTGCACTCACAGCGTTCAGCGACCGGGAGGAGGCAATGGATTCACTGCGGGTGACCGTCGTTTCGTGCCTTCCATGGCTCTTGCAGCCAAGGCTTTCGGCGCAACGGGCTATTTCTTTGAAGTGCATCCAGATCCGGACAAGGGATTGTCGGACGGACCTAACATGCTGAAACTTGACGAATTGGAACCTTTAATAAAACAATTACTATGAAGAATGTACAAGAATACGCCGTGCGATGCCTGAAAGACGAGGCAGAAGCGATACTGGCATTGATTCCGCAGCTCGATGAGAATTTCGACAAGGCGGTCGATATGATTTATTCCTGTAAGGGAAAAGTCATCGTGACCGGAGTCGGAAAGAGCGGAAATATCGGTTCGAAGATAGCTGCCACGCTTTCTTCCACTGGAACGCCAGCGTTTTTTATCAATCCTCTCGATGTGTTCCATGGCGATCTTGGAGTTATGACGCCCGATGATGTAGTCCTCGCGCTCAGCAATTCGGGCAATACAGACGAGCTTTTGCGCTTTCTTCCTATGATTTTGCACATGAAAGTGCCTGTGATAGCGATGACGGGAAACTCACAATCGCTGCTCGCAAAGTATTCGGACGTGCATATAAAGGTGAAGGTGGAGAAGGAAGCCTGCCCGCTCAATCTCGCTCCTACAAGCAGCACGACGGCAGCTCTCGCTATGGGAGACGCTCTTGCCGTGGCTCTGATGCAGGTAAGGGACTTCAAGCCGCGCGACTTTGCACAGTTCCATCCTGGCGGAGAACTAGGAAGGAGACTCCTCACTACGGCAGAAGACGTGATGCGGGCTGATGAATTGCCTATACTTCCGGAAAATATGCACCTTGGAGAGGCTATCATTTTGGTCAGCAAGGGGAAACTCGGGCTTGGTATCTCGCTCAATTCATCAAACAAAGTCGAAGGAATCATCACCGATGGAGATATCCGCAGAGCCATGGAAAGATGGCAGGCGGAATTCTTCAACCATACTGTTGCGGACATCATGACCCGCACTCCGAAGATGGTGGCGCCTGATACGAAGATTACTGAGGTACAGAAAGTTATGAACAAGTATAAGGTTCATTCTGTCCTTGTGGTGGATGAAGACAAACATTTGCTTGGCGTAGTGGATCATTACAGTTGTATGGTGTAGTGAATCACGTAGCTATTGGACGGATTTCTAACGATAAACAAATGGCAGACCCGCATGTGGAAAGTCGTGGGTCTGCATATTCAATTTTATAACAAGCTATATACTAACTATTTAACTGACTAATTATGTATTTTCTTAATCACGCTTTCAAAGCACTGGCAGCACTTGTGCTGGCTCTGATGCCGGCTTTCGCTTTTGCTGATTTCAACGTCCGTGACTATGGAGCGAAAGGAGATGGCAAGACCCTTGATTCTCCCGCTATTGACAAAGCCATTGAGGCTTGCGTGAAGCAGGGTGGGGGAAAGGTGGTTCTTCCTGCAGGTACCTACCTCTCAGGAAGCATACACATGAAGAGTAACGTGGAGCTTCATCTGCAATCGGGATGTGTCATCCTCGCTGCGCCTCAGAGTATGGGCGCTTATGACAAATCGGAGACATTCGGTTTTCCCGAGTATCAGGATGGCGGACATACGTATTTCCACAATTCATTGATATGGGCTGAAGGTCAGGAGAATATAAGCATCACCGGACATGGAATGATTGACGGACTCGGACTGACGAAGAAAGATACGGAAAAAGGCGGAAAGGTGCAGGGAGGATCTATCGGAGCAGGAGACAAGGCCATCGCTTTCAAGCAATGCAAGAATATCCTCATACGAGACGTAACCATCTATCGTGGCGGACATTTTGCCATTATAGTTACAGGATGTGAGAGAGGTGCGATTGATAATGTAACGATAGATACAAACCGCGACGGCATTGACATCGACTGCTGCAAGTATATTACCCTGACAAACTGCAAGGTAAACACTCCTAATGACGATGCTATAGTGCTCAAATCAAGTTATGCTCTGAAGCGCGCAGTGCCGTGCGAGCATATCCTTGTCACCAACTGTATCGTTACGGGATATAAGCTCGGCACTTTCCTTGACGGGACATACGTTCCGGAAAAGGTGAACTGGGTGTGCGGAAGAATAAAACTCGGAACCGAGAGCAATGGAGGATATAGGGACATTACCATAAGCAACTGTACCTGTATGTATTCTTCCGGACTCGCTTTTGAGGAAGTGGACCAGGGTCTGATGGATAATATCGTGGTTACGAACATCGCCCTCAAGCATGTGCACCATTACCCAATCTACATCACTACAGGTTGCCGAAACCGTGGACCGAAGGAGGTGACCGAACCATCTCGTGGCCAGAATATAATGATAAGCAATGTGCAGGCTCTCGACTGCGATTCCCTTGCTGGAATAATCATTACAGGAATGGAGAATGCACCGTTGAAGAACATCTCGCTTAGCAATATCTTTGTAGAGTATCGAGGCGGTGGAACGGCGGATATGGCACAGAAAAAATACCGCGAACAGGGAACGAATTACCCGGAACCACGATGGGCTGGTCCGACTCCTTCTTATGGACTCTTTGCACGTCATATTGACGGATTGAAACTGAGAGATATCACTTTCGCGCTCAAAAAAGATGATGGACGCCCTGCTGTGATGCTCGAAAATGTAAAAAATCTTGATATGAAAGATGTTAAGGACGCAAAGGGTGAATTTGTGAAAAAAGATAGTAAAAACATATAAAATATTATTATCTGAAAGTAAAAGGACGAATCGGGACGCAAAACGCCAAATGTGAAAACCTAAGAGACTCGTATTTTAATATTTATATTAAACAAAGGACGGAATATTTTCCGTCCTTTGTTGCGTAAAATTCATATTTTTTTATTAACTTTGCAAACGATTTAGAGCTAAATTAATTTTTATTTTATACTATTTTATGTATTTCACTTTGTTTGTAACCGTTTTGATAACGGCTGTCTTCTTAGTGGTAGCGGCATACATCACAGCCAAGCTGTTGGGCCCTCGCACTTACAACAAGGTCAAAGGTGAACCATTCGAGTGTGGTATTCCTACACATGGAAGTTCTTGGCTTCCTATGCATGTGGGCTACTATCTCTTTGCCATCCTTTTCCTTATGTTCGATGTGGAGACCGTATTCCTCTATCCTTGGGCAGTAGTAGTTAAGAATTTCGGTACCATGGCATTGTTCAGCATTGGATTCTTCATGCTGGTACTGGTTTTTGGCCTTGCTTATGCTTGGCGGAAAGGAGCGCTTGAATGGAAATAAAAAAGCCAACTATCAAGTCTATTCCATACGATGAATGGAAAGATAATGAAACGCTCGAGAAAATGATCAAGGAGCTCAACGACGGCGGTGTAAACTGTGTCGTGGGCAATCTCGATGCTCTTATCAACTGGGGACGTAGTAACTCCCTCTGGGCATTGACCTTTGCTACTTCCTGCTGCGGTATTGAGTTTATGGCTTGCGGATGTGCCCGTTACGACTTTGCACGCTTCGGTTTTGAGGTAACTCGTAACTCTCCACGTCAGGCTGACCTTATCATGTGTGCCGGTACTATTACTCATAAGATGGCACCTGCTTTGAAACGTCTCTATGACGAGATGGCTGAGCCTAAATACGTAGTCGCTGTAGGTGGATGCGCTATTTCCGGTGGTCCTTTCAAGTCAAGTTATCATGTCGTGCGCGGCATTGATGAGTTCCTCCCAGTGGATGTTTACATCCCAGGATGTCCTCCACGTCCAGAAGCAATTCTCTATGGCATGATGCAGTTGCAGCGTAAGGTCAAGGTAGAGAAATTCTTTGGTGGCGTAAACCGTAAGGAAAAGAATCCTAATGGCATAAAGATCACGGACGTGCCAAAGAAATTCGTCGAAGAGATGAAGGCCGTAGCTGAAACAGCTAAGGACGCTGTCAAGAAGGAAATCAATGATACATTCAAATAAGGAGGATAAACGGAATGAAACTTAATAATATAGTATATTCTTTCAGCGAGTTTGCATCACAGATGGCAAAGCTCCGCAACGAGAAGCATTTCGATTATCTCGTTACTATTATTGGTGAAGATTTTGGCGAAGAAGGTCTCGGATGTATCTACATTCTTGAGAATACTGACACCCATGAGCGTATCTCTGTAAAGACAATGGCTGAGCAGAAGGGAGACTCTTACGTCATCTGGAGTATCTCCACTCTCTACAAGTGCGCCGGAATGCTTGAGCGTGAGGTGTTTGATTTCTATGGCATCAAGTTCCTCGGCAATCCTGATATGCGTCGTCTCTATCTCCGTAATGACTTCAAGGGCTATCCTTTCCGCAAGGACTTCGTGGCAGAAGAAGGATATTCTCTGGAGGATGACGAGGAGCCTAACTATACTCTCCAGTATTCTCTTGATGCCGATGGCAACCTCGTAGAGAAGAAAGTGGAACTGTTTGGTGAGGATGAATTTGTAATCAATATCGGTCCTCAGCACCCTTCTACTCACGGTGTGCTCCGTCTTGAGACCGTTCTTGATGGTGAGACAGTAAAGCGCATCGTTCCACATCTTGGTTATATCCACCGCGGTATCGAGAAGATGTTTGAGAGCATGACTTATCCTCAGACCCTCGCAATGACTGACCGTCTCAATTATCTCTCTGCTATGATTAATCGTCATGCTATCTGCGGAGTAATTGAAGAGGCTATGGGCATTGAACTGTCTGAGCGCATTCAGGTGATTCGTACTATCATGGATGAGCTTCAGCGTATTGATGGTCACTTGCTTTATCTCGGTTGTTATGCTCAGGACCTTGGCGCCCTCACTGCATTCCTTTACTGTATGCGTGACCGTGAGTACGTGCTCAACTGCATGGAGGAAACCACTGGTGGTCGTCTTATCCAGAACTACTACAGAATTGGTGGTCTTCAGGCAGATATAGATGATAACTTCCAGAAGAACGTGAAGAACCTTTGCACTTATCTTAAGCCAAAGCTTGAGGAGTATGTGAATGTCTTCGGTGACAACGTAATCACTCATCAGCGTCTTGAGAATGTAGGTGCAATCTCTAAGGAGGATGCCATTTCTTATGGTATGTCTGGTTCTAACGGACGTGCTTCTCAGTGGGCTAACGACCTTCGTAAGAACTATCCTTATGCCGCTTACGACAAGATAGACTGGAATCAGGTAGTTCTCGATAATTGTGATGCACAGGATCGTTATTATCTTCGTATCAAGGAAATCGAGCAGTCTATTCGTATCATCGAGCAGCTCATTGATAATATTCCAGAAGGAGAATACTACATCAAGCAGAAACCTATTATCAAGGTACCTGAAGGACAGTGGTATTTTGCCTGCGAAGGAACGAGCGGTGAATTTGGTGTCTATCTCGATTCTAAGGGTGATAAGTCTCCTTATCGTATGAAGATTCGTCCAATGGCGCTTACTCTCGTCGCTGCTCTTGATGAAATGCTTCGTGGTACAAAGGTTGCTGACCTTATCGCTGTAGGTGCGGGTCTTGATTATATCATCCCAGACATCGATAGATAATCAGAAGAAAGGAAATCAAACTTTCACCTTATTATAAATAAAAAGAAATATTATGTTCGACTTTTCTAATATATCAATATGGTTTGACAACCTTCTTCAGTTGACTCTCGGTCTTCCAAGCTGGTTGGCTATTACCATTGAGTGCGTGATAGTAGGACTGCTCATTATCGTTGGATATGCTTTGCTCGCCATTGCTCTCATCTTTATGGAGCGTAAGGTCTGCGCATATTTCCAGTGCCGTCTTGGCCCTATGCGTGTAGGACCTTGGGGATTGTTGCAGGTTTTTGCTGACGTACTGAAGATGCTTATCAAGGAAATCTTCTTCGTTGATAAGGCAGACAAGCTCCTTTATGCTCTTGCTCCAGTCCTCGTAATCGTAGGATCTATCGGTGCATTCGCTTTCCTTCCATGGAATAACGGTGCGGTAATCCTTGATTTCAATGTTGGCATTTTCCTTTATACTGCAGTTAGTGCCATTGGTGTCATCGGAGTGTTCCTTGCAGGTTGGTCATCCAACAACAAGTACGGTCTCGTATCAGCTATGCGTGGCGCTGTTCAGATGATTTCTTACGAGATGTCTCTTGGTCTTTGCCTTATCACAGCCACAATCCTTACCGGCACAATGCAGGTTAGCGGAATCGTTGAAGCACAGCAGGGACCTTTCGGATGGCTTATCTTCCAGGGTCATATCCCTGCTCTCATCGCTTTCTTCATCTTCCTTATCGCAGGAAATGCAGAGGCTAACCGTGGTCCTTTCGACCTTGCAGAGGCTGAGTCTGAGTTGACTGCCGGTTATCATACCGAGTATTCAGGTATGGGATTCGGTTTCTACTATCTTGCAGAGTTCCTCAATCTCTTCATCGTAGCAGGTATGACAACTCTCGTATTCCTCGGTGGCTGGTGTCCAATCCACATTGGCGTTGAGGGATTTGATGCTGTAATGGACCTTATTCCAGGAATAGTATGGTTCCTTGGCAAGGCTTTCGCAATGGTTTGGTTGCTCATGTGGATCAAGTGGACTTTCCCACGTCTCCGTATCGACCAGATCCTTAACCTTGAATGGAAGTATCTCATGCCGCTTGCTCTCCTCAATCTCGTGCTTATGACTGTATGCGTAGCATTTGATCTTACAGGTATTGTCTTCGTAGGTTATGCAGTTGCCGCTGTAATAGCTATCGTATTGGCAATCATTGTGGTTCGCGCTATGAAGTTTAAGTCTAAGTTTAAGCAGGAGCAGGAGCTCGTAGGTGTAAGTTCTGCTATAAAGAAGGACTAAAAAATACAACAAGCCGTGAAGCAACAAGATGCTTCCGGTGGAATTGTAAATATCTGATTTTCTATAATTAGAAATAACAAAAAGAAATAAAATGAGTAACAAATCATATTTCGGAAGTGCGCTCGCTGGTATCAAGACCTTGCTGACAGGTATGGATATCACTATGGGTGAGTACATGACTCGCAAGGTTACCGAGCAGTATCCGGAAAACCGAAAGACGGAGCATATCGCAGAGCGTCATCGTGGTACTCTTGTTATGATCACAGATGAAAATGGCAAGAACAAATGTACCGCTTGTACACTTTGCGAAAAGGCTTGTCCTAATGGCACCATCAAGATTACATCACAGATGGTAGTTACTGCTGACGGAAAGAAGAAGAAACTCCTTACCGATTATCAGTACGACCTCGGTGATTGTATGTTCTGCCAACTCTGTGTCAATGCTTGTAACTTTGGCGCCATCAAGTTTGTAAAAGATTTCGAGAATGCCACTTTCAGTCGTGACGTATTGGTGCAGCATCTCAATGTACCTCCTACGGAGGAGGAACTGAAGCAGTATGCTGAGAATGCCAAGGTAGCGGCTGCTAAGGCTGCGGAAGCAAAGGCTGCGGAGGCGAATAATAAGGATTTAACAAAAACAGAGAAGAAATAAGTTATGGCAAATATTATTGTATTCGCAATACTCGCAGTGGTTATAATCGCTGCCGCTTTAGCTGCTGTCTTTACAAAGCGTATCATGCGTTCTGTAACAGCGCTGTTGTTTGTTCTCTTCGCTATTGCAGGCATCTACTTCCTCTTGGATTATACTTTCCTCGGAGCTGCACAGTTGAGTATCTATGCTGGCGGTATGACGATGATTTATATCTTCGCCATTCAGCTTCTTGGTCGTCGTAATCTTCAGGGCTACGTTGAGAAATTGAGCTTCAAGCGTATGGCAGGAGCTGCATTGATATCTTTTGTAGGTCTGGTTACAGTAGTAGGTGTAATGTTGAAGAATTTCTTCATCGACAGTTTCATGAGCGTTCCTGATAAGGAAGTTTCAATGGAGAAGATAGGTGAGGCTCTTGTTGGCTCTGAGAAGTTCCAATATGTGCTTCCATTCGAGTTTATCTCACTCTTCTTGCTTGCATGTATAATCGGTGGACTCGTCGTTTCACGTAATCAAAGGGAGGATAAGTAATTATGGTACCAGTACAATGTTTCTTCGTACTTAGTGCGATATTGTTTTTCATCGGTGTATTCGGTTTCGTAACACGCCGTAATCTTATTGCAATGCTTATCTCCGTTGAGTTGATTCTCAATGCAGTTGATATCAATTTCGCTGCTTTCAACCGTCTTTTGTTCCCTGGAGAGATGGAAGGTTTCTTCTTCACACTCTTCTCTATCGGTGTAAGTGCGGCTGAGAGTGCAGTAGCTATTGCTATTATCCTCAATGTCTATCGTCTGTTCAAGTCTGACAGTGTGGATAGCATTGAAAACCTTAAAATGTAAGTCAAACCTGTATTAAAACAAAGAAAACAAATGAATTACAGTTTATCAATCCTGATACTTCTATTACCTTTGGCTTCTTTCCTTATTATAGGTTTGCCAGAGTTTCTCAATAAGAAGTATGCTTGGGCACCAAAGATCGCTGGTGGTATTGGTACTTGCTCGCTTGCTCTTGTGACATTGCTGAGCTATTGGACCGCTATCAGTTATTTTGGTGGTGACCGTCTCGCTGACGGCACTTTCGCCACACTGGTGCCTTATAACTACACATGGTTGCCGCTTGGTAATCTTCATTTCGACCTTGGTGTCCTCCTTGATCCGATTTCAGTGATGATGCTCGTAGTCATCTCCACGGTTTCATTGATGGTGCACATCTATTCCTTCGGCTATATGCATGGAGAAAAGGGATTCCAGCGTTATTATGCTTTCCTTTCTCTCTTCACCATGTCAATGCTTGGTCTCGTTCTCGCTACCAATATCTTCCAGATGTATATGTTCTGGGAGCTTGTAGGTGTAAGTTCTTACCTTCTCATTGGTTTCTACTATCCACTTCATGCTGCAGTACATGCTTCTAAGAAAGCGTTTATTGTAACTCGTTTCGCTGATATGTTCTTCCTCATCGGAATACTTATCTTCGGTTACTATACTGGTAGCTTCAATTTCTCTTTCACAGGAACAGAGATCGTACTTGGCGAAGGAATGCAGGCTCTCACCACTTGTGAGGTAGGTCGCGCAGCTGCAATGGGCGGAATGATTCTTCCTACTGCTCTTGTTCTTATGTTCATCGGTGGTGCTGGTAAGTCTGCTATGTTCCCACTTCACATCTGGTTGCCAGATGCGATGGAAGGCCCAACTCCAGTTTCTGCGCTTATCCACGCTGCTACCATGGTTGTTGCAGGTGTATTCCAGATTGCACGTATGTTCCCTATTTGGATAGAATATGCTCCAAATGCGATGAGTATCGTCGTTGTGGTAGGTGCATTTACAGCATTCTATGCAGCAGCAGTAGCATGTGCTCAGAGTGATATCAAGCGTGGTCTTGCTTTCTCTACAATCTCTCAGATTGCTTTCATGATGGTGGCTCTTGGCGTTTGCCTTCCAAATCATCATGGCACAGAGGTGCTCGACAATCACGCACAGCTCGGTTACATGGCTGGTATGTTCCATTTGTTCACCCACGCTATGTTCAAGGCTTGTCTCTTCCTTTGTGCAGGTGTAATCATCCATGCTGTTCACACTAATGAGATGTCTGCAATGGGTGGTCTTCGCAAGTATATGCCAGTGACCAACTGGACATTCTTCATCTCTTGTCTTGCTATTTCCGGTATTCCATTCTTCTCAGGATTTAGTTCTAAGGATGAGATTATCACAGCATGTTTCCAGTATTCTCCAGTATGCGGATGGTGGATGACAGGCGTTGCAGCAATGACCGCTTTCTATATGTTCCGTCTTTACTACGGTATTTTCTGGGGCACAGAGAATGTAGAGCTTCACAAGGAGCACACTCCAGGTGAGCATTCTTGGGCAATGAAGTTCCCACTTATCTTCCTCACTGTCATCACAGTAGGAGTTGGTGTGATTACTACTCTCGGTGGTTTCCTTGACTGGGAATGGGCAAGCTTCGGCAGCCTTGTTTCTGCATCAGGAAAGTCTTACACCATACACTTTAATCTTCAGATTGCACTCACCTCTACCATCGTAGCTTGTGCATCCATTGGTCTCGCTACTTGGATTTTCAAGGGCGACAGCCAGCCTGTAGCAGATAGAATGTACGCTGCATTCCCACGTCTTCATAAGTGGGCTAAGCATCGTTTCTATATGGATGAGGTTTATCAGTTTGTTACACACAAGATTATCTTCCGTTGGATTTCACGTCCAGTACAGTGGATTGACGAGACCATCATCAATGGTCTTATCGACTTCACCGCATGGGGTGCAAATGAAGGTGGAGAGAGTATCAGATCATGGCAGTCTGGCGATGTACGTCACTATGCTGCATGGTTCATCTCTGGTGCTGTGGCTATTACTTTAATACTTCTCGCAATCTAAGTCTGGAATGATTGAGAGTACAGGTAAAACAATCTTTTATTTGTATAATCAATAAAATTCTGGAAAACCTAGAATAACAAGAAATAAAAGACAACAAAAATGGATATATTTTCTAATTTTGGATTAACATTATTTGTTATCGTACCAGCGCTTATGCTCTTGGGTCTCTGGGCTGCTAAGAGCGTTAATCAGGTACGTGGCGTGATGGTTGCGGGTTCGTCTGTTCTTCTCGTTTTGTCAGTATGGCTTACATTATTGTTTATCAATATGCGTGCTGCTGGCAATACGGATGAAATGCTCTTCGTGTCAAGCATGCCTTGGTTCAAGTCATTGAACATTTCTTATGCCATCGGTGTTGACGGCATCTCCGTAGTGATGCTCCTTCTTTCCAGCATCATCGTCTTTACAGGTACTTTCGCTTCATGGAAGCTCCAGCCACTTACTAAGGAGTTCTTCATGTGGTTTGTGCTCCTTTCTACAGGTGTATATGGCTTCTTCATCAGCATCGATCTCTTTACCATGTTCATGTTCTATGAGGTAGCATTGATTCCTATGTACCTTCTCATTGGTTTCTGGGGATCTGGCAATAAGGAGTATGCTGCGATGAAGCTCACATTGATGCTTATGGGAGGTTCTGCTCTTATCATCCTCGGACTTGTAGGCATCTATTTCTTCAATGGAGCTTCTACCATGAATATCCTTGAGATTGCCCACAACAACATGATTCCGGCTGACGTTCAGAACATTCTCTTCCCATTCGTGTTCATCGGCTTCGGCGTTCTTGGTGCTTTGTTCCCATTCCACACATGGTCACCAATCGGTCACGGCTGTGCGCCTACATCAGTCTCCATGCTTCACGCAGGCGTACTGATGAAACTTGGTGGTTACGGTTGCTTCCGCATCGCCATGTTCCTTCTCCCTGGAGCACAGGAGACATGGGTACCGGTATTCCTTATCCTCACCACAATCTCTGTGGTCTATGGAGCATTCTCAGCATGTGTGCAGACAGACCTCAAGTTCATCAATGCTTATTCTTCAGTGTCCCACTGTGGTCTCGTGCTTTTCGCACTTCTCATGATGACCAGAACTTCATGCACAGGTGCTATCCTTCAGATGCTTTCTCACGGTCTCATGACAGCATTGTTCTTCGCGCTCATCGGTATGATTTACGGTCGCACACATACTCGTGACATCCGTCGTCTCGGTGGCTTGATGAAGATTATGCCATTCCTCTCTGTAGGATATGTAATTGCAGGTCTTGCTAACCTCGGTCTCCCTGGTTTCTCAGGCTTCATCGCAGAGATGACCATCTTCGTAGGTTCATTCGAGAATGCGGATATGTTCCATCGTTGCTGCACCATCATCGCTTGTACTTCTATCGTAGTGACTGCTGTGTATATTCTCCGTACCGTAGGCTTCATCCTCTTCGAGAAGGTGGCAGACCCACACTATGAGGAACTCACGGATGCTACATGGGATGAGAAGGTGGCTGTGGTATGCCTTATCTTCTGCGTTGCAGGTCTCGGTTCTTTCCCAATCTGGGCAAGCGACGTGATCAATGGCGCTGTCGGTAATATTCTCGGAGTAATAAATATGTATTAAAGGAGGTAATAGATATGAATATTAACTATTTTCAATTTCTGAACATGGCACCTGAAGCAATGCTCGTAGGTGCATTGATAATCACATTTATTGCCGATTTTATCGCTCATGGCAAGGAGGAGAAGGGCTGGATGAATCCGCTCGTATGCGTATTGCTTCTCCTTTGCTCTGTTGCTACTCTCTTTGTCGGTGATAACTCACAGAGTCTTTTTGGCGGTGCTTATGTAGCTACTCCAGCCAATACCATGATGAAGGCAATCCTTTGCGCAGGAACATTCATTGTAGTGCTCCAGTCAAAGAAATGGCTCTCTGGCGAAGATGCAAGAAAGGTAGAGGGTGAGTTTTATATGCTTACCATCTCCACTCTTCTCGGTATGTATGTCATGATGTCCGCAGGAAACTTCCTCATGTTCTTCCTTGGTCTTGAGACAGCCTCAGTGCCATTGGCTTGTATGGTGGCACTCGACAAATACAAGAAGGACTCTGCAGAAGCTGCTGCTAAGTTTATCCTTACAGCTACATTCTCATCAGGCGTAATGCTCTATGGTTTGTCTTTCCTCTATGGTGCTACAGGTTCACTCTATTTTGAAGACTTCACCTCTGCTCTCCATGTCAATGCAATGACCATCTGCGGTCTCGTGTTCTTCGTTTCAGGACTGGGCTTCAAGATTTCCCTCGTTCCGTTCCATTTCTGGACTGCTGACACATATCAGGGCGCACCAACCACCGTTACCGGTTACCTCAGTGTCATCTCCAAGGGTGCTGCTGCCTTCACATTGGCTATGCTTCTCCATAAGGTGTTCACACCGATGGTAGAGGAGTGGTCATACCTCATGGACATCCTCATCGTGCTGTCTATCACCATCGCAAACCTGATGGCTATCCGTCAGACAGAGTTGAAGCGCTTCATGGCATTCTCTTCTATCTCACAGGCTGGCTATATCATGCTTGCAGTGATTGGTGCAAACTATGCAGCTACAATGTCTTCATTGATGTTCTACGTCCTCGTTTACATCGTAGCAAATATGAGTGTCTTCTCTATTATCTCTGTAGTAGAGCAGAATAATGGCGGACGCACAGAGATGAGTGCTTATGATGGTTTCTATGGCACCAATCCTAAGCTTGCGTTCCTCATGACTCTTGCATTGTTCTCACTTGGTGGTATTCCTCCATTTGCTGGTATGTTCTCTAAGTTCTTCGTCTTCCTTTCATCTGTTGACGGTCAGAACGGCAACTGGCTCCCATACGTTATCATGTTCATTGCCTTGGTAAACACAGTAGTATCACTCTACTACTATCTCCTTATCGTCAAGGCTATGTTCATTAACAAGACAGAGAATCCGCTCCCTACTTTCAAGAGCGATTGCAACACACGCCTTGCTCTCGCTATCTGCACAGCAGGTATCCTCTTGTTTGGTGTTGCAAGTTGCATTTATGAAGCAATCCATAGCGCTTGTGTAGCTTCTTGCTAAAGTATAAGAAATCACTAAATAATAAAAGGTGTATCAAAGGTCTCGTACCTTTGATACACCTTTTTTAATTCATAATCCATAATTTACTCAAATTTCACAAATATCCAATAGACTGCTAATCAGTGATAAAATATCAATAAAATAAAAATAAACAAATATATTTTTTCTTTATGAATTATTAAATTGCTCCTTCGCCTTGCGGCTCAGTGCGCATGCGCTCAAAATGGCTCACAGATAACACCGATGCGACGGATTTTATCTTTTTCACGGATTTTCTAATTCTTAGATATACTTGGTCTTGTTTTTTTCCGGATTTTTTCTTGCGCCTGTATGGCGCTGGATATACCCCAGCAAGAGATAATCCGCAGATAGTCCATAGAGTAATGGAAATCCGTAAAAATCAAAGCGCCGTAAAGGCGCATATCAATCCACATAAAAACAAAAATCAGTGAAGAACAGATCCGTCGCATCCGGGTTATCCGTGATTGATTTTGAACGTGGCGAGCGAGCCAAAGGCGAGGGAGCAATATATAATTCATAATTTGGAGCATCCTACCAAACGTCAAGCCTACAAGATTTGCCTGGAAACATTATAAAAATAGATGTTTTTAACGCTTGTTAATACTTTTCGTAACTACTCAGGTAGGTTTGCCGTACTCATATTATGACGAAACGATAGCAGCTTAACGTTCAATTATCACTTCGCATTTGACGCTCATAAAAGCTGTTGAATATCAGGAAAATAAACATTATTTTACTTGCATATTTGTTTTTTTTTTGTACCTT
>CAKQPF010000045.1 GCA_934256705.1 uncultured Prevotella sp. | reverse complement strand
CTTCATGTATCGTTTGGCAACAGTTTTGGGTTAGCATCTGCATAGCGCCCCACAGGGTTTGTCGGGTGCGCCGCTTTAGCGCACATAATCCAAATACATCGAATAAAAATCCGTGAAAGAACAGATCCGTCGCATCGGTGTTATCCGTGATTCTCTTTGAACACTTGTGGTCGTCGCGAAGCGATGAGCACACGATGATGTATAAATGACTAAAGATAATCACAATGCTCAAGAGCCTACAGGCTCTTGAGCACACGTTCAAAATCTATCACGGATAGCACCGATGCGACGGATTTTATCTTTTCACGGATTTCTTTTAGTCTTGGATTCGTTACGGATTTCATTGCGCCTGACGGCGCGGGATTGCCTCAAGCGAAGGGATAATCCGTATAAATCCAATGCGCTTTAGCGCACATAATCCAAATACATCGAATAAAAATCCGTGAAAGAACAGATCCGTCGCATCGGTGTTATCCGTGATTCTCTTTGAACACTTGTGGTCGTCGCGAAGCGATGAGCACACGATGATGTATAAATGACTAAAGATAATCACAATGCTCAAGAGCCTACAGGCTCTTGAGCACACGTTCAAAATCTATCACGGATAGCACCGATGCGACGGATTTTATCTTTTCACGGATTTCTTTTAGTCTTGGATTCGTTACGGATTTCATTGCGCCTGTACGGCGCGGGATTGCCCTCTGTTGAGCAAATAACCATGGAATTCCATGTGGCACGTCACATGGAATTGTGTGAATTTATTCTGATTTTTTGAGTGCAACATATCCTTTTGTACAAATTATTCATTACCTTTGCAGTAATTTCATAACATCTAAACAATATTAAAACAATCGCTTATGCTGATATATGAAGATTTAACCTTCAAAATAAGAAAGGCTATATTCAATGTCTATAACTACTGGGGTCCTGGGTTGTATGAAGAAATCTATGAAAAGTCACTTATAATAGAATTGGAATCTATGGGACTGAAAGTGGAAAGTCAGAAAAACATTCCTGTAGTTTATAAAGGAATGAAAATAGATTGCGACTACAGAATGGATTTGCTTGTAGAGGATAAAATCATCATCGAACTCAAAGCAGTAAATGAAATAAAGCAGATACATCAAATACAACTAAACACTTACTTGAAGATTACGAATATGCATGTAGGCTTGCTTGTCAATTTCAATACAGGCGACATCCTGCATAGTATCATTCGTATTGCGAATTAGTTTGTGTGGAATGTTAAAACACAGCTATGTCGATTGCATTATTCCAAACTTCTGTTTCTGCTTGCTTACACTCATAATAGACCGTAATAAAGGAGAATCCGTAAAAATCCATGCGCCTTAGCGCACATAATCCGAGACGACAAGATAAAAATCAGTGAAAGAACAGATCCGTCGCATCAGTGTTATCCGTGATTCTCTTTGAACGCTTGTGGTCGTCGCGAAGCGATGAGCACATGATGACTGGATATTTACATCATGTTTTCCCAATGCTCAAGAGCCTACGGGCTCTTTCGCACACGTTCAAAATGAATCACGGATAGCACCGATGCGACGGATTTTATCTTTTCACGGATTTCTTTTAGTCTTGGATTCGTTACGGATTTCATTGCGCCTGACGGCGCGGGATTGCCTCAAGCGAAGAGAAAATCCGTAAAAATCCATGCGCCTTAGCGCACATAATCCAAAAGCATCGAATAAAAATCAGTGAAAGAACAGATCCGTCGCATCAGTGTTATCCGTGATTCTCTTTGAACGCTTGTGGTCGTCGCGAAGCGATGAGCACATGATGACTGGATATTTACATCATGTTTTCCCAATGCTCAAGAGCCTACGGGCTCTTTCGCACACGTTCAAAATGAATCACGGATAGCACCGATGCGACGGATTTTATCTTTTCACGGATTTCTTTTAGTCTTGGATTCGTTACGGATTTCATTGCGCCTGACGGCGCGGGATTGCCTCAAGCGAAGAGAAAATCCGTAAAAATCCATGCGCCTTAGCGCACATAATCCAAAAGCATCGAATAAAAATCAGTGAAAGAACAGATCCGTCGCATCAGTGTTATCCGTGATTCTCTTTGAACGCTTGTGGTCGTCGCGAAGCGATGAGCACATGATGACTGGATATTTACATCATGTTTTCCCAATGCTCAAGAGCCTACGGGCTCTTTCGCACACGTTCAAAATGAATCACGGATAGCACCGATGCGACGGATTTTATCTTTTCACGGATTTCTTTTAGTCTTGGATTTATTACGGATTTCATTGCGCCTGACGGCGCGGGATTGCCTCAAGCGAAGGGATAATCCGTAAAAATCCATGCGCCAACCATTGACATTCTTATGCTACACTGTCATCTGGACGGGCTGAAAGCCCAATGAGCACATAGCCCCGGGCATCGCCCGGGGTATCTATGCCAAAACGAACTCGCCCTGAAAGGACAAAAGCTTAATATATAATGCGTTATAATGCTTTTACCCATTCAGGGCGAGTGCCATACACTGCAGTACCCAGGGCGGTGCCCTGGGCTATGAGCTTGTTGGGCTTTCAGCCCGTCCTTTTATGTCGATGGATATTTTTATATTATCTTTTTATATTTTTATCCATTGATATTTTATGTGCATCCATTGATGTTTTATGTGCATCTATAGATGTTTCAAGAGGAAAAGGCAGGATTATATATATAAAAGGAGGAAAGAAAGGAGAGATTAAGACAATTTAACAACCAAATTTCTTTTATTGGGAAAAATTGCTTTACCTTTGCCCCATTCTAATAAACTAAACAATTCCTGCTATGGAGACTAAAGGCATTATTGGCGCAGCAGTGATAACTGCCGTCGGCATGATCATCATGGGCATGAGCATAGCCAAAGGAATCGTGGACTTCAAGGACCGCGACCGTACAGTAGTGGTGAAAGGTCTGTCGGAAAGAGAGATGAAAGCCGACAAGGTGACATGGTCTCTGACATACAAGGAGATAGGCAACGACCCGGCCGTGATGTATAATCTGCTGGAGCAGAAGAACGCCAAGGTGGTGGCTTTCCTCAAGTCTGCCGGCGTGAGCGACAAGGAGATAAGCATCAATCCTGCCGTGATTTCCGACCGCCAGGCGGACAACTACGGCAACGAGATAATGAACTACCGATACAAGGCGAGCAGCGTCATCACCGTGACATCGACAGATATAGACAAGGTGAGACAGCTGATGCGCCGCCAGGCGGAACTGATGAAGCAGGGCATCGCCATCGTCAGCGATGAATACAGCGGCAACGTGCGCTATGAATTTACCGGACTCAACAAGATAAAGCAGGACATGGTGGAGGAAGCTACGAAGAATGCACAAGCCACAGCTGAGCAGTTTGCCACCGACACCAAGAGCGACCTCGGAGACATACGCAGCGCACAGCAGGGACAATTCTCGATAGAGGACCGCGACTCCAACACTCCTTACATCAAGAAGATACGCGTGGTGAACACCATGACATATTCGCTGAAGTAAGCAAGCGTACAGACAGAAGGAAGGTACATCGGGCCTTGTCTGCACAGGCAGGGCATCCGTCTATCATAAGAAGAATAGTAAGATTGAGAAACCTTACATGGTCTGACACCTGAAAAACACGTTTTCCAGACTGAACCACAGTCACGGAAACCCCAACATCAATACCAACGAGTCTCTGATACCATTATACAAAGCACAAGAGACCCAACCGAAGAAATCTAATAAATAAAACCATAAAATCTAATAAACGAAACATTTATGAAAACATGTATCGCATTGCTTGCCAGCATGCTCTGCGTTGCCACACCAACGCTTGCAGATGACGACTCCCCATCAATGAAAATCGACCTCCAATCACGCATCAGTTATCTGAACAACCGTATCGGCAACGACATCGACCACAGCAACTCGGGCTTCAAAGGAGAATACTTCCTGCTTTCCGTAAGCGGACAGATCAACGACCAGATATCATACTCCTGGAGACAGCGCCTCAACAAGAAGATAGACAACAACAACATGTTTGACGCTACCGACTGGCTCTACGTGGACTACAAGTTTGCTCCAAACTGGAGCGTAGCGGCAGGTAAGCAGGAAGTGCTGATAGGCGGCTACGAGTATGACCGCAACCCTATCGACGTGAACGCTCCGTCAGAATTCTGGAACAACATCGCTCCGTTCCAGTTTGGCGCAAGCGCTTCCTACACCACAACTGACGGCAACCACCGCTTCTCCGGACAGATAAGCCAAAGCCCTTACAATATGCCGATGCACAGAGATATGCTCTCCTACAACCTCTTCTGGGCTGGAAAATGCGGAATGCTCAGCACTCTCTGGTCTGTCAATATGGTGGAGACAACTCCTTACCACTACATCTCTTACATCTCCCTGGGTAATAGAATCGACATCAATAATGCTTCGCTGGAATTCGACTTCATGAACCGCGCCGCAAAGCATCAGACCTACCTCTTCAAGGACTGCTCAGTGATGGCACGTCTCGACTACAGACCGATTCCTCAGGTGGGCATCTTCGGCAAATGCGCTTATGATGTCAACAATACAAACGTAAGTGCCGACCCAAGCGTACTGCCTGGCACAGAGCTTACCACCATCGGCGGCGGCGTGGAACTCTATCCCGTGAAGGACACCGACGTGCGTCTCAGCCTCGGTATCTCCCACTCCACCGGAACGAACAGCAACCCTTCAGGCACTGTACAGAACAATCAGACACAGGTACGCGTAGGCTTCATAGCCAAGCTCAACGTGTTCTCCTGGAAGAAATAGTCACTAAAATCCTTTCAAGTGGCCTGGTTTCCTCACTTTATCCCACTGTGGAAAACAAGGAAATCAGGCACTTGCACAGACCTGAACAACCAATTTACCTTATAAATCATGGCAAACGACAAAGCAAACCGCAAGCCGTTAATCCCGAGCGGTATCTGGTGTATCCTCGTGATTGTAATCCTTTTCGGCTACTTAGGCACAGTGATGGGCGTTCCAAACATGCTCAACACAATCATGAAAACCGCACACGACCTGTTGCTCAACACCGTATTCTATCTGATGAGTATCTGCGTTATCACAGGAGCATTGGGCAGAGTGCTTGTGGAATTTGGAGTAGTAGCACTGCTGGAGCGCGTGCTCCGTCCGCTCATGGGTCCTATCTTCAATCTCCCAGGCGTGACTTCCCTCGGCGCGGTGATGACATTCCTCTCCGACAACCCAGCCATTATCTCCCTCGCCAACGAAAAGCGCTTTGCCAGCTATTTCAAGAAATATCAGTTTATCTCTCTGACAAACTTCGGTACAGCATTCGGTATGGGTCTCCTTGTCATCGTGTTCATGGCGAGTGAGGGCTTCTATGCGGCTCCTATCATCGGCTTGCTGGGCGCCTGCTGCGGCTGTGTGGTTTCCACCCGACTGATGCAGTGCTTCGTGCTGAAGGCTTATCCTAATTATGAATTTGAGGATGCCGTTTCCCCAGACGAGATAGAAGACGACACAGTGCAGGAGAATGGTGAGAAGAAGACCGTGCTCATCCGTGTGCTCAATGCTATGCTCGACGGTGGAAGAAGCGGTGTAGAGGTAGGTCTTGCCATCATTCCTGGCGTGCTCATCATCTCCACTTTCGTGATGATCTTCACCTTCGGTCCAGCCGCTGACGGCAGTTATACAGGCGCAGCATATCAGGGTGTAGAACTTCTCCCTTGGCTTGCCAACCAGATAGACTTCGTGTTCGAGTGGCTCTTCGGTTTCCATGACCCACACCTCGTAGCGTTCCCTATCACTGCTCTCGGTGCTGTAGGAGCTTCTCTGAGCTTGATTCCAGGCTTCATCCAGCATGGTTGGATTGACGGCAACGCCATTGCAGTGTTCACAGCTATCGGTATGTGCTGGAGCGGATTTTTGAGTACACACACCGCTATGCTCGACTCTCTCGGCTATCGTGACCTCACTCCGAAGGCTATCTGCGCACACTTCTGCGGTGGTCTCGTCGCTGCCATCTGTGCACACTGGATGTATTTCCTCTTTGCTATGGTGGCGTAGGGATTGGATTGTTGTTTTGTGGTCTTGTTGTTTTGTGGTCTTGTTGAGTGCTGAAAGTGATTATCAAAATGCAAACGACGGAACAACCAGACAACAAAGCAACCAGACCACACGCCCTGAAGGGGCATCAGCACATAGCCCAGGGCAACACCCTGGGTAAATAAATCACCGAATAACCGATTACGCCCTGAAAGGGCAAAAGCATGATATAACCCATTGCATATCATGCTTTTGCCCTTTCAGGGCGCATTCATGTCGATACAAGTACCCAGGGTGTTGCCCTGGGCTATGTGCTTATTGGGCTTTCAGCCCGCAGAGATGATGGGACGACCGTGAAAAACACGGCAAGTTGCCTACTTATAACCCAGAGACTTGGTCCCAGGTTACTATCGCTACACTCGATATAGGCAAATACCTAAGCTTGCTGGCTGTGGCTATCGGTAAATTCACACTATTATACCGACAACCAAAAACCAACAACCGACAACCATTTTGTGGTATTACTCCTCCTCATACTGCTTCATATACTCACGAGGGGACATGCCATAAATCTTCTTGAACATGGTGGAGAAGCTGGTGGCGGAATTGAATCCGCAGCGATACATTATCTCCGTGATGCTCTGTCCCTTGTGACTGAGCAAGCGGGCAGCCTGCTTCATGCGGAGATTACGGATGAAGTCATGCGGCGTCTGGTTGGTATATTCCTTCATCTTACGGTGGAGATGCACACGACTGATACCCACTTCAGAGCAGATAAGGTCGATGTTGAGGTCAGAATTGCCAATATTGGCATTGATGACAGCCATTATTCTTGCGATGAGTTTCTCGTCGGCAGTCTCTATTTCCACATTGTCGAGGTCGGTCTTGGTATCCTCCTTGCCTGTGAACTTATTCTCCATGACCCGACGCGAACCGATAAGATTGGCGATGTTACGGCGCAGGATATCCATATTAAACGGCTTTGTGACGTAAAGGTCGGCACCTGTCTCAAGACCTTCCAGCATATCCTCGTCGCGCGTCTTGGCGGTAAGGAGGATGACAGGGATATAGTTGGTGTTGATATTCTGCTTGATTTTCGCGCAGAGAGTGTTGCCGTCCATCTCCGGCATCATCACATCGCTTACCACAATCTGCGGACGCTCACGGATGATGGCAGGGAGAGCCACCTTACCATTCTCGTATGCGAGCACACGATATGTGGAAGAAAGCTCGCTCTGGAGATAGTCGCGTATGTCATCATCGTCCTCCACTATGATGACGGTGTGGCGCTTTGTGGTGCTGGACTTTACGAGTTCAGCCACTTCTTCCTCTGTTTCCTCCACAGGAGCAACATCTTCAAGGGTTTCTTTTTCCACGGTTTCATCGCTGTTATCCTCGATGAAATGGGCGATTTCCGCCTCTTGCAGGTGTTCCTTGCCAAGTGGCAGCGTGACAGTAAACACCACTCCGCCCTCCACATTCTCCACTTCGATACTGCCATGATGCAGCAATACGAGGGAACGGGCAAGGTCAAGACCTATGCCAGTGCCCACCTTGCTCTGGTTTATCGATGTGGCTACCTGATGGAAACGCTCGAAGATGCTCCGCATAGCGTCTTCCGGGATGTGGTCACCGGTGTTGAACACTCGCAACTGGCAGCAGTTGAGGTCAGGCATATTGTCGAGAGACACACGGACCGTTCCGTTCTTGGACGTATATTTCATCGCATTCGACATGAGATTCATCACCACCTTATCGAAATGAGAGCGGTCAATCCATATCGGGAGCTTGTCGTCAGGATGCTCGAACTCCAGTTTTATATTCTTGCTGTTCGCCTGCGGACGGAAGAGATCGAGCACATCGCCCACGAAATAGACCATATCCGTTTCCTGCATCTGCATCTGCATCTGTCCCTTGTCAATCTTTCGCAGGTCGAGAATCTGATTGACGAGATGGAGAATACGGTCGGCATTGCGTTTCATAATCTCGTAGATGCCCTGTCGATGGGAGTCGCGGTCCTCGCGGATAAGCTGCAGGAGCGGAGTGAGTATGAGCGACATAGGGGTGCGTATCTCATGGGAGATATTGATGAAGAAGCGCAGTTTCTGCTCGTTGAGCTCCTCCTTGTGGATATGTTCCTGAAGGCGGAGGCGCTGGTCATTGCGCGCACGAATCAATCGCAGATACCATAAGGCGAAGCCTATTATAATAAGGAGATAGACTATGCGTGCCAAAGGCGTGAAATACCACGGATTATGCACCACGACGGTAAACTCCTTGATAGGCGACTGCACGCCATTATCTACCGCTATCACGCGGAAATGGTAGTCACCAGGCGAGAGACGATAGAGGGAAATGGTGTTCTCTCCGGCAGGAAGAGTCACCCAGTCATCACCGTTGATGCTGTACTTGAAGCTCAAGCGCTCAGTACCTGAATAGGTAAGAGTGGAGAAATGGATGGAGATGGAGTTGTCTGCATGACAGAAATCAAACCTGTCAGCCAATGAGACAGCCTCGCCGCATATCTCGAACATTCCGGATCTGGCAAACGAAGTGACGCGCTCACCGCTCATGTTGATGCTAGAAATGACGACAGAAAGATTCTCATTGCCTTTCTTCACCTTGGTAGGATTGAAATAAGAGACGCCGGAGGTGCCGCCGAAGTACATCATATCATTTTTCCCATCGAAGAAGGAAATGCCTGGACCATACTCATTTCCCTGCAATCCGTCAGAGCCATAGAAGCATTCCACCTTCTTGGTCTCAGGGTTGAAACGGGCAAGTCCGTTGTTAGTACTTACCCACAGATTGCCCTGCCTGTCCATCTCTACGGCGCAGACGCGCTTGTCGGGCAGTCCGTCAGCATTGGTATATACGGTAATTTTCCTGGTCTTTATGTCGAAGCAATGCAGTCCCTGAGATGTTCCTGCCCATATATGGCCCTTATTGTCATCAAAGATGGAATAGATATTCTGATTCTCAAGGATGGATTTACCGCCGAATATGGCATTCCATTTACGGGTCTTGAGGTCAAGACATGAGAGTCCGGAAGACGTGCCGACATAGAGTCTGGACTCATCACGGCTCAAAGCCATCTGGATGATAAAGTCATTGCAGAGGCTATTAGGCTTGAATTCATTATGATACTCAGTCAGTTTGTCGGTGAAAGGATTGTAGCATTTCAGTCCGTCGCCAAGGGTTCCTATCCAGAGGTTTCCCTTCTTGTCGTGGCGTATGTCGAAGACGTTCTGCGACTTGCCGTAACTGAAGGATGCACGGTGGTACTCTCCCGTCACTTTATCCACCCATCCGAAGCCTTCGGTGTAGGAACCTATCCACAGACGACCGTCGATATTCTCCTCAATGTCCAGGATAGCGGAAGGCACAGTGCCACCCTCGCTGGCAGGAATGAAATGTGCGATGCGCTGATGATTGGCATCAAGGGCATAGAGACCGTCCTGATCGGAAGCCACCCAGAGCGTGCCGTCGGTCTGGCAGTGAACTGCAAGGACGCACGTCTCGCCGATGGAATTGCCGTCAGCCTGATGTTCACCGAGGCAATTGAATACGTATGAATGGGGCGGCTGGAGGAAAACGCCCTTCTGGAAGAGTCCCAGCCAGAGGTTATGCGACTTGTCCATGAATATGGAAGAGACCTTCGACTTTGCGATATTCACCTCATGGCTCGTCACATACGTAGGGCGTGAGTAGCCAGTCACGGGATTATAGACGAAGAGTCCGGAACCATTGGTGCCGAGATAGAGATTATTGTCGGAACGGACAAATATGGAGTTGATGCGGAAAGACGAAGAAGCCGGGCAGAGAACGAAGCCTCTGCGGTGAGAATCCATGCGATACACGCCGCCGTTGCTTGCTCCGACATATATGTTGTCAGCCTTGTCACGGCACATGTACGCAAAACTGAAATTGTCAGCGATATGGTATTCCTTCAAAAGCTTCAAACTATCAAAATTCCTCGGTTTCATCGGGGAAAACGAAACAACGCCATTCTTCTCGGAGACACCCCAGAGAATGCCTTTCCTGTCGAACATCAACTGCGTGACAAACTGCCCTGGTCCGGCACCAGGAAAGACATTACGCACCTGGTCCACATCCGTTATACGCCATATACCACGACCGGATGTAGAGAAGATGATGCTGCCGTCTGGGGCTTCACAGAACGCATTGACGAAGAAAGGCACCACTTCATCGGTGCCTGCCACCTTGAGCTGATGGAATTTACCCTTCACCTTGACGTATATGCCATTGCTTGTTCCTACGTAAAGGTAGCTGTTCCTGTCCTCTATTACGCAGGTGATGTTGTCCCCCATGAGTCCATCCTGGGGTCCGAAGCGCTGGAATGTATAGCCGTCATATCTGTTGAGACCGTCCTCTGTCGATACCCACACGAAGCCTATCCTGTCCTGATAGACCTGATTGACATAGCTGCTGCTCAGATTCTGGCGCACATTGTAGAGCGTTCCGAGCTGTGCCTGGAGCGATGCAGGCACGAAAACGGACAGCATCGACATGAGGAAGAACTTGATGATTCTGTTATTTCCCTTCATAGTTTCGTTGGTTAGTTGCTTATTTTAGCCGGTTGCAAAGTTAGGAATAATTTTTCATTTATACCATTAAAATCCCCCAAAAACTTTCTCAAATGTAACATTTGCCAAATAAAATGACACATTTTAGGGCATTTCACCGTCACTTCGGGCGAATTTGTTACAAAAGAAAAAGTAAGGGGAATTATTTATAAACATTAATTTTATAAAATTTAGTAATTTTGCACCGCATTCCGCACCTACGGATGCAACGCCTAAAGATACTACAAGCAGAAACGTCATCTCTGACCAATTCCTGAAAACCGGCTATAACCGAAAACAGAAATAAACAGAATACAAAACCAAAAACTGACCAAATGAAAAAAATCAATGACTTACTCTTGACGAAATGGCGCAGTCTTTCTGTCTCCATTGCGTTGTCGGCTTGCCTCTTCAGCTTCACGGCATGCGACAAGTATGATTTGGATGAGACTACCCCTGAAGGATGGGGAGCCAGCATCTACAGCTATCTGGCAGAAGACGGTCACTACAAGAACACAGTCCGACTGATCGAAGACCTGAATCTCAAGGAGGTTCTCGCCAAGACCGGATCGAAGACCATGTTCGTAGCAGACGACGATGCCTTCGAAAGATTCTACTCCAACAACAGCTGGGGCGTGAAGAACTATGACCAGCTGAGCCTTGCACAGAAGAAAATGCTCCTGCTCGGCGCAATGATCAACAACAGTTACCAGATCAACAGCCTCTCAAGCATCGAGGGACCGGTGAAAGGACAGTGTATGCGCAGACTTAGTTCGCAGACCATCTACGACACCGTATCAGTGGTAAAGGTGAAGGATCTCCCTAACATGACACCGGAAGCAAGAACCCACAACACCACTTGGGCAAAGTTTGACGGCAGGGACAACATCGTGCTGATGCGCGACATGACCATCACTCCGATGATACACTTCATCGAAGAGCAGATGGCAGACAACAAGATCACCAACGATGACTACAACTTCCTCTACAACTACACTACCGAACGCCAGGCCGGCGACGCAAGTGTCAACGGCAAGAAGATAGTGCAGCAGAACATCAAGTGCAGCAACGGATTTATACATAAGGTGGAGGACGTGATGACACCACTGCAGAATATGGCAGAAGTCATCGCCAGCAAGCCTAACGTAAGCCTTTACAACAGTCTGCTCGAACGCTTCTGCGCTCCTTTCTATGTAGGCGATGACGCAGTGAAACAGTACAACTACCTCTTCAACCAGAACGTCGATTCCATCTTCCAGAAGCGTTTCTTCTCCGACAAATCACAGGACGGAAAATCTCTCAGGGTGGATGACGACAACATCGTGGCTAAGTCTCTCCTCAAATTCGACCCGGAATGGAACCAGTACTACAGCGGTCTCGCCATCCCTTCAGCCAATGCCGCTCTGGAAAAGAACATGGCAGTGATGATGGTACCGAGCAATGCCGCTCTGGAAAACTACTGGAACAACGAGGCTGGTAAAGTGCTCAAGGACCAGTACGGCTCATGGGACAAGGTGCCAAATGACGTAATCGTGGAACTGATAAACAACAATATGCTCTCTTCCTTCGTGGAAAGCGTGCCAAGCAAGTTTGGAAGCATCCTCAATGATGCCAACGACCCGATGGGAGTGGACAAGGCAGACATCGACAGCGTATGGCTCGGCTGCAACGGTGCAGTGTATCTTACCAACAAGGTATATTCCCCTACATCATTCGTCAGCGTGCTTTATCCTGCCATCGTCAATGAGACCATGAAGGTGATGCGCTGGGCTGTGGAGAAGAATCAGTACAATGTGTATCTCAACTCACTGAATTCACGCTTCAGTTTCTTCATCCCGCTCAACGATGCGATGCTGGATTACATCGACCCGGCTTCGTATGGCAAGGCCAAGACCCAGCTCTACCGTTTCCATTACGATGCCACCAAGACCGTACCGGTATGGGCAAGCGTATATGAATACGACATGGACACAAGGGAAATCGGCGACAGCATACGCGAAGAGCGCGATGAATTTGCCCTCAAGAGCAAGCTGAGAGACATCCTCGACAACCATATCGTCATCGGTGACGTGGAGGACGACAACAGATTCTACAAGACCAAGGCAGGCACCGAGATAGAGGTGGAGAACGTGGCACAGGGCGCACACGGCATGACCGTAGGAGGAAGCCTCCAGCTGGACGGCACTTACTCAGGTCCGCTCCACGTCAGCTACATCTACGACCAGACCGCAATGGGTAACGGTAAATGCTATATCCTCGACAAGGAACCTATCATGACCACCCGAAAGAGCGTATTTGACGTGCTCAGCGAGCATGAAGAATTCTCAGAGATGAGAAAACTCATCGAGGGAAGTTCACTCCTCGAGACCATCCACGACGAGAAGCATGCCTGCACCAGCACCAACCTCAGTTGCTTCAACACATACCACTACACCATCTATGTGCCGACCAACGAGACAATCCTCAATCTCCAGAAGGAAGGAAAACTGCCTACATGGGAGCAGGTGGACCAGTGGGACGAGGATGCTCCACAGCGTCTGGCAGACTCACTCGCCATCGAGAACTTCATCAAGTGCCACATCCAGGACAACGCTCTCTTCATCGGAGCGCAGCCACAGGAAGAGGATGGATATGAGACAGCTTACATCGGTGCGAGCGGAAAGTTCGACCGCGTATATACCACCCTCACAAAGGACGACATAATAATCAAGAGATCACAGACCGACACCAAGCCTTGCAAGGTGGTGAAGAAGGCAGGACTCTACAACATCATGGCACGAGAATATCAGCTCGAAGGCACTGACAAGAAGGAATCCAACAGCGTCTATACCACGTCTTCCGCCGTCATACATCTCATCGACGGCTCGCTGATGAAATAAAAGGCGACATATCCAACACTTTTTCCAATAATATATATAAGGTATATGAAAAGTATAATTTCCAAATATAATCTGAGAAGACTCCTCGTCGTCCTCATCATGGCAATGCCAATATGGGGAACCGACTGCCGGATGCTCCATGCTCAGAATGAGGGATTCATCGTGTCGGGTACTGTCTCCGACGCCATGGGTCCAGTAATGATGGCAAACATCATCGAGATAGACGGAGCAAACCGTATCATCAGTTCCGGACAGACGGACATGAACGGTAACTTCTCATTCAAGATCAAAGACCCTAAGAACAAGCTCAAGATCAGTTTCGTGGGCTGCAAGACAAAGATTCTCCCTATCAAGCAGGAGGTCTATAACATCATCCTCGAAGACCAGACCACTCTGAAGGAAGTGACCGTGGTCAGCAAGCGACGCGCCGGCGGCTCAGGACTTGCCATTCCAAAGGACCAGATGTCCACTGCCAACCAGTCCATCGACATGAAGGAGTTTGAAGGACTTTCCTTCACCTCCGTCGATGAAGCCCTTCAGGGACGTATTGCCGGACTTGACATCGTGGCAAACTCCGGTAACCTCGGTTCCGGAACATCCATGCGACTCCGTGGTGTCAGCTCCATCAACTCCAGCAGTGAGCCTCTCATCGTGGTGGATGGCAACGTATGGCAGAACGACCAGGGAGCCAACTCCATCGACTTCAGCAGCGCAAACGACGAGAAATTCGCCGAACTCCTCAACGTAAACCCTGAAGACATCGAGAGCATCAGCGTGCTCAAGGATGCTGCAGCCACTGCTATCTGGGGTTCACAGGGTGCCAACGGCGTAATCGAAATCAAGACAAAGCGTGGTACACGCGGCAAGACACGTGTCACATACAGCTACCGTCTCACCGGAACATGGCAGCCGGAAGGCTACAAACTCCTTTCCGGTGACGAATACACCATGCTCATGAAGGAGGCTTACTTCAATCCAAAGTTGAACAATGACGCCAGCAACATCATCGAGTTCAACTATGACCAGAGCAATCCTAACGGCTGGAACAACTACAACAAGAACACCGACTGGGCTAAGGAGGTAAAGCAGACCGGATGGAGACAGAACCATTACCTCTCACTGACAGGTGGTGGTGAGAAAGCCCACTTCCGTATCGGTGCGGGATATGACCATGAGACCGGCTCTATCATCAAGCAGCAGCTCGACCGTCTCACTTCCCGCGTAGCCCTCGACTACTTTGTCAGCGACAGAATAAAGATCGTGACAAACCTCGCTTTCACTTATACAAAGAACAACAAGAACTATGCTGACCTGCTCGGCATAGCATACAGGCGTATGCCTAACCTCCCTGTGTATGAGCATGACATGAATGACCAGTCCACAGGTTACTATTACAACATCCCGAAGACCATCTCCCCAGAACTCCAGGACCAGGTAAGCCAGATGAATCCTGTAGCTGTGGCAAACCTCGCAAAGAGCAGCGACACCAGTTACAAGATCACACCGGAGTTCCAGCTGGTATATAATCTTCTCGGAACCTCGGAAGGCAAGACACAGTTGAAATATGAAGGCAGGATAGTATTCGACATTGCCAACAATTATTCCGACTCTTTCCTCCCAAACACTCTCAATGTCAACGACTGGCAGAACGAGAACAACAACAAGACAACGGCATACTCATACAAGAGTCTCGGCATTTCCACCACACATACCTTGACTTTCATCCCTCATTTCAAGAATGAGGACCACTCAATGATGATGATGCTCCGCGGACAATTGAACGACGGCAGCTCCAATACGCAATCCACCACCAAGTACCGTCAGCCTAATGGCATCAACAGCACAGGTAGTGACGGCGTGATAAGCGCACTCTCAAGCGGTGCAGGCCAGTGGCGCAGCCTTTATCTGACATACTCTTTGCACTACGCTTACAAGAGCCGCTACATGTTCGACTTCTCTGTTCGTCGTGACGGAACCACGCAGTTTGGTAAGGACAAGCGCTGGGGTAACTTCCCTGCACTTTCTCTCCGCTGGAACGTAAGCAAGGAGCCTTGGTTCCAAAAGAACGTGAAGTGGATGTCAATGCTCTCCATCCGTCCAGGTTGGGGTATCGTAGGTAAGCAACCAGGCGCGGAATACCTCTACTTCTCTACATACAGCAACGGCAAGGGATACCTCAATTATGGTTCCACAAACCTTGACAACATCCAGCTGAAGAAACTCAAATGGGAGCAGAAGAAGACCTACAACCTCGGTTTCGACTTCGGTTTCTTCGATGAAAAGATCAACGGTAACATTGAGATATACAAGCAATATACCTCTGACCTGCTGATGTATAACGTAGCGATTCCTACATCTTCCGGTTTCCCGAACCTGTCAAGAGACAACGTAGGCAAGATGGAGAACACCGGATGGGAGTTCAACATCAACAGCAACGGACTCATCAAGTTCGGCAAGCTCGGTCTTGACATCAACGTAACATTCGCAAACAACAAGAACGTTATCACTGAAATGGACGAGAGCTGTCTCAAACTCATGAACAAGGACTTCTCCCGCCGCAACGGTGATTACCAGACACGTGTGGAGCTCGACAAGCCTTTCGGCAGCATATATGGCTTCAAGTACCTCGGCGTTTACCAATATACTGAATACACTGACGATGAAATCAAGGGCGTAAGCGGACCGAACGCACCGGTAGTACGCGATGAAAACGGCAGAGTAATCAAGGACCAGAAGGGACATACCAAGCCAATGATGTTCTGTTACGGCACAGGTGCAGAGTATGAGTTCCAGGGTGGTGATGCCATGTATGAGGATGTGAACCATGATGGTAACATCAATGAGCTCGACATCGTATATCTCGGCTCTGCCCTTCCAAAGATAACCGGCGGATTCGGACTCAAGTTCCACCTCGGACGTTGGTCACTCAACAACCAGTTCAACTTCCGTTATGGCAACAAGGTCATCAATGCCAACCGCATGAACCTTGAGAACATGTATGGCAACGGCAACCAGAGCCGCGCTGTCAACTACCGTTGGCGCGTGGAAGGTGACAACGCCGTCATCCCAAGAGCATTGCATCAGGCAGGCTACAACTATCTGGCCAGCGACCGATTCGTGGAAGATGGCTCATTCATCCGTCTGAACTATTCCCAGATCAGCTACTCCTTCCCACAGAAGACGCTGAAGAAACTGGGCTTGACACAGTTGAGCTTCTACGTATCAGCCAACAACCTCTTCTGCCTCACCAAGTATTCCGGTGCAGACCCAGAGGTAGGCTACGGCTCTACAGGTCTCTCATTGGACCAGGCACAGACACCTCGTGCCAAGTCATTCACTGGTGGTATCACCATCCAGTTCTAATTGCATTAGTATGGTTACTGGTTTTTGGTTGTAGGTTATTGGTTAGATAGCACTATTCCAACCAATATAACAATAAACCAAAGCCCCGTGTCCACCGCGTCACCGGCGGATAACAATCCACCAACCAACAACCGACAACCAACAACCAACAACCTTATAAAAAATCAAATATGAACATTTCAATATCAAAACATATCAAGAAGCCAGTCCTTCACGGCATTCTCTCCGTCATAGCATTAGGCGGAGCAAGCGCAGGACTGCTCTCTTCATGCTCTGATTTCCTTGATATCACACCTCTTAATAAGGTGGTTCTTGAGAATTTCTGGACGCAGAAGAGCGAAGTGAACGCCGTACTCATGGGATGCTATGAATCCTTAGAGTCAGAGGAAAGCATCATCCGCATGGGAGTATGGGGCGAGATGCGCTCCGAGAACATTCTCCAGGGCGCAAGTATCGGCAATGAATACAACGAGATCCTGAACGAGAACATCCTTCCTACCAACTCTCTCACCAAATGGAACGTGATGTATCAGACCATCAACCGCTGTAACACAGTATGCCATTACGCTCCTATGGTGCAGAAGAAGGATCCTAACTACACCGTCAACGAGCTTAATGCCAACATCGCCGAGGCTTCATTCATCCGTGACCTCTGCTATTTCTACCTCATCCGCACATTCCGCGACGTGCCATTGTCATTCGAACCTACCATCGATGACACCAAGGAGTTCCAGATTCCTGCCACACCTATGAACGCTGCTCTCGACTCCCTGATCAAGGACCTCGAAAGTGTCAAGGACTATGCAGTAAGACGTTACGTGGATGACAGCAAGATGTCAAACTCGCAAGCCTCAAGCCAGGCTTACGAGAACAGCAGCCGTGTGACCCGCATTGCTATCTACGCTCTTCTTGCCGACCTCAACCTCTGGCGTGGAAACTATGATGAGACCATCAAATACTGCGACCTCGTCATCGACTTCAAGAAGAACCAGTACAAGGAAAAGAAGAATCAGATAGGCGACCTCAATGACATGCAGGAGTTTGCCGGCATTCCTCTTATCCTCGAAGGCACTGTGGGCTCAGTCACTTGTGGCAATGCCTACAATGAGATATTCGGCACAGGAAACTCTTTCGAGAGCATCTTCGAGCTGTATTTCCGCAACAACCAGCAGGTGAAGAACAAGTATGTGAATGAATTCTACGGCAAGGACCGCCTCGGATCCATCTCTGCTCTCAGCCGTTACTGCAAGGATGCAGCGACCGGCAACAGCGACCTCTTCACCAAGAACGACTGCCGCGTGTATGCCACATCCGAGCTTTCAAACAGCAGATACGCCATCACGAAGTACGCGAACAGCAACGTCTCCATGAACATCACCAACGTGACAGACGAGAAGAGCCTCAAGCTCTCCACCAGCCGTGGCAACGCCGAGTATGCCAACTGGATCATCTATCGTCTCACTGACGTGATGCTGATGAAGGCAGAGGCTTGTATCCTCAAGGGCGAAGCAGAATATGAGACTGCATTCACACTCATCAATGCAGTCAACAAGCGTGCCCACAACTACACCACATCGGCTGCCAAGGACACTCTTGTATTCGATGACTACAGGACAAGCCAGGAGAAGATGGAGCAACTGCTGTTTGACGAGCGCAACCGCGAATTCATGTTTGAAGGCAAACGCTGGTACGACCTCGTCAGAATGGCTGTCCGCGACGGAAGCAACCAGCGCCTTGTCAGTGAAGCCACAAAGAAATACCAGGATAAAGTCAATGCTCTCAAAATCAAATTGGCTGACCCTAACATCATCTTCTTCCCTTACAACAAGGATGAACTCAAGGTCAATCCGTTCCTGAAGCAGAACCCTGCTTATGGCAACACTGAGGAATTTGAGTAGTTGAAGTTGTTTTGTTGTTTTGTTGTCTGGTTGTTTTGTTGTCTGGTTGGATGCCGATGGCTATCCGGAATACAACAAACGATATAACGACAAGACAACATAATAACCCAAAACCAAAAACCAAAAACCCAAAACCAATACACTATGATTCATTTCATTTCAAAATATACAAAGAAGATAACGCTCCGTTCCTTCATGCTTGGAATTGCCGTAGCAAGCATGACAGCGAGTGTTCTCACTGCTTGTGTGGACAATGATTTCAGCGACAAGAACTATTACACTGCCACCAAGCGCACTGCAGCGCAGCTCATCAGCGACTCTCCTGAACGCTACAGCAAGTTCCAGCAGATCCTGGAGCGCGCCAACTACTACAATGTGCTCAGCACTTACGGCACTTTCACTGTCTTTGCGCCTACCAATGAGGCGGTGGAGACATATCTCTCGGAGAATGGTTACAAGGACATCAATGACATTCCGGAAATCAAATGCGACACCATTGCCCGCACTCATATCATCAACAAGCAGGCCTGCTTTACCACAGACTACTATGAAGGCGAGCTTCCTATGAATATGGACGACCGCTATCTCGTGCTCTCAAGCGACAGCGACGTGAACAACAACAACGCCCTGCTGCTCTATGTCAACAAGCGTTCAAAGCTTGTCCAGAAGGATGACTCCGTGACCAACGGCGTAGTGCACACCATCGACCGCCTCATCACTCCGAGCAACAGTTTCCTTCCTGACCTCATAGCCGAGGATTCCACCACTACCATCTTCGGTCAGGCATTGAAGCTCACCAACATGAGCGACTCTCTGACCAAGTATATGGACCTCGACTATTCCGTAAGTGACGACTCTGCCACGATAGGTGTACCTATCCGTTACGGTAATCAGGACTGGAAAGCCAAGTATCCTGAGAAGAGATTCCATAAGTTTACTGCCCTTGTGGAGCCTGATGCAGTGTTCAAGAAGCACAACATCAACAATATCAACGACCTTATCGCATACGCAAAGAAAGTCTATGACAATACATTCCCTAAGGATGCAGGTCTCTATGACAATGATTTCACCAATCGAAAGAACCCTCTCAACCGCTTTATCAGTTACCATCTCATCGACGGTCGCATAGGTTATGACGATCTTGCTCCTTCTGGAGAGGTGATGAAGCAGTGTCTTGTCACTGACGTTGCCGACCCTGAAGCATTCTGGCAGACCATGTGTCCAGGCGCAATGATTCGTTTCTGTCGCCCAAGCGAAGGACTTTTCGCCAATCGTAAGGGCCTCGGCAGAAAGTATGATGATGGCTGTCAGGGCGTGAAAGTGCTCTCCGCATCCGAGAGTGGCACACATGAGCAGGGCGCATTGAATGGCGTTTTCCATTATCTTGACGACATACTGGTCTATGATGTCAACACCCGTGACAACGTGCTCAACTGCCGTATGCGTATCGACGGCACCACATTGAGTCCTGACTTCTGGAATGCAGGCGCTGTGGGCCATACTGCCGACATCCTCACTGCATTCAAGAATGGATATATCTCCGGCTGGAAGACTTCTCCTGAGACATTCATCGGCGTGCGAAGCGAGTTCCTCTCGATGAGTTCCTACCTTGCCAACGCCATCTGCGTGAAGGGACAGTACGATGTTACCATCACTCTCCCTACCCCACCTCCTGGCACTTATGAGATCCGTCTCGGCTATGTAGCCGGCGTTGAGCGTGGCGTAGTGCAGGTATATCTGAACAATGACCCTTGCGGCATTCCTATCGACCTCCGTGTCTATGCAGGTGATCCTACCATTGGTGTCATCATCGACGCTGCCGATGAGGAGGAAGACCTCGCCAATGACAAGGCTCTCCACAACCGTGGATACATGAGAGGCATGGACTCTTACCGCAAACCGGGCGCTACAAGCTTCCGTGTTGACGCATGGGCAGAGCACATGCGCCGGATCCTGACCACCACTCAGGTGAAGGAAGGTCAGGAGCTCAAGCTCCGCTTCCGTCAGGTATTGGAAGGCGATGCCGAGTGGTCATTCGACTATATCGAGCTTTGTCCGAAGAGCGTATATGCAAGTCCGGCAGGCGAAGACACCCATTGATGACTTAATAGCCGTGGAACCGGGCGGCAACATCATGCTTCCCGTTTCCACGTCTCTGAGGTTAAAGCCAATGGATTGATACCAACAAGAAAAAGTTACCTTACAAACATCAACTATATATGAATAATTTCATTTCAAAATACATCAAGAAGTCCGGACTCCGCTTCATGCTCCTTGCCCTCCCTTTGGGCATTGCCGGTGCAGGAAGTGTGGCTTCCTGCTCTGACTGGGACGACCATTACGACGGTGCGGACTCCGAAAGCAGCAACATTTCCCTCTGGCAGCAGATCTCCAGCAATCCGGAACTCAGCGACTTTGCCGAAGTGCTGACCCAGACCAAGGTGTTCCGCCAGCACAAGAAGTCAAGCATGAGCTATGCTGAAATCCTCGATGGAGGCCAGTCACTCACCGTCATGGCTCCTGTCAACGGCACGTTCAACAAGGATTCCCTCCTCGCTCTCGTGCAGACAGCTAATGGCGATTCCGCCGTAGAGAAGAATTTCGTGAAGAACCATCTCTGCCGTTCCCCACGCTCTACAGGCACAGATACCCTACGTATGCTCAACTTCAAGCGCGTTGCCATGACCGACAATGACATCCTCGGCGTCAGCTTCAAGGAGAAGAACATCCGATGCAAGAACGGTGTCCTTCACGTCATGGACCAGCAGATACCTTATAAATATACGGTATATGAGGCTCTCAACGCCATTCCTCAGTTCACAGAAGCCGGCAATATCATCGCTTCCTACAATGAGGACGTATTCGATGAGAACGCAAGCGTCAGCAGCGGACTGGTCGATGGTGTTCCAGTATATGTCGACTCCGTGGTATATGAGCGCAACAAGATTATCGAGTCTGTGGGCCTTATCAATGCCGAGGACTCCACATACTACTCCATCGTGACTACCAACGAAGGTTGGAAGAAGGCGTGGGACGAGGCCGCAAGCCACTTCAAGTACCCTTCCAGCATGGAGAAAGGCGACTCTCTCCAGAAGTATTGGGCTACCCGTTCGCTCCTTGAGGATGCTTTCTTCAGCCCTTCCATCCAGTCAAGCATGAAGGACAGCGTGAGATCAATGTATTATAACAATGCTAGACCTGAATACCACGTCTATTACAAGCCATTCGAGAGCAACGGTATCTTCGGTGCGGCAAAGGGAAAGGTGACCTGCAGCAATGGTTTCATCTACTATTATGACGAATGGCCATTAACTCCTGAGCAGACTTACTTCATCAAGAATGAGTATGAAGCAGAAAGCCACTGGAACATCATCTCCTATAATCTTTGCGTCTATAACGCATATTCACTCAATGCAGACAGCATCTCCAAGGGCGGTTACCTTGACATCAAGCCTTCCAAGGGTACAGCCAACTGGAAACTGACCTACAAACTTGCGAATACGCTCTCTGGAAAGTATGACTTCAACGTCATAATCCTCCCTAAGACCGTTGAGGACCCTAACGGCAATATGCGTCCTTGCAAGTTCAAGGCCACCATCAATTACCTTGATGCCGAGGGCAAAGAGCAGAAATACAACTGTGGAGGCAAGGTGTTCACCAGCGACCCTGCACGTGTTGACACCATCTGCGTGGCTAAAGCATTCGAGCTGCCTGCCTGCAATTACAATCAGAACAACTCTTCTGTCAGCATCACGATAGAGTGCAGCATCTCTTCAAGAGAAAACATGAAGTACAACCGTGAGATGTATCTCGACTGCATTTTCCTCAGTCCTGTGCGTGAGAACAATGAAGAATAGTGAATCCTAAAATGAAATCATATATGAAAAATCTCATTTATAACATACAAAAGATGAAGAAATGCTCGCTCATGGGCTTGCTTATGCTTCTTCCTCTCACCGATGCGCAGGCAAAGGACATCAAGGGTAAGGTGACCGATGCCGCCACCGGCAAGCCTCTTACCGGCGTGCAGGTCAAGGCATACGGCAACGAGCGCTACTCTGCCATGACTGATGCCGAGGGCAACTACTCCATCAGCGTGCCTGATTACGTCAACAGTCTCTTCATGTCGCTCGAAGGTTCGGCTTCCATTCAGGTGGCTGTAGGCTCTGACCTCAACAATGTCAACGCCCGACTCTTCAGCGATACCTTCTCCAGCAGTTACACCAAGTCCACTTCCGGCAGCCGCCTCACCGTGGCATCCGACTTTGACAACAACGCCGAGCAGAGCATCGACCCGTTCATCCAGCAGCGTCTGGGCGCTGAAGTCCGCTCTGTCAGCCGTGGAGGCAATGATGGACTGGGCAACGTAATGTTCATCAATGGTCTCAATTCGCTGAAGTCCACCGCCCAGCCACTCGTCGTAGTGGATGGAGTTATCATGGACATGCAGTATGAGCGCACCATGCTCCACGACGGATATTACAACAATATCCTCGCCAACATCAACGTCAATGACATCGACAAGGTGGAAGTGCTCCGCAACGGTACCGCCATCTACGGTGCAAAGGGTGCCAACGGCGTCATCCTCATCACCACCAAGCGCAACAGGAGCATGGCCACCAAGATTGACGTGACCATCGGCGGCAAGTTCCAGCTCATGCCTCGCACCGCCACTATGCTCGGTGCAGAGGATTTCCGCACATACACCACGGAGCTCCTGACAGCGAGAATGTCCGACATGTCTTCCATGAAGTATCTCATCTCCGACCCTTCCTATTACTATTACAATCAGTATCACAACAATACTGACTGGAAAAAGGAGGTCTATGAGAACGCTTTCTCACAGAATTACGGCATCAACGTGCAGGGAGGTGACGATGTGGCAAACTATAACCTCAGCGTTGGCTACACCCTTGCCAACAGCACTCTGAAGAAGCATGACTTCTCACGCTTCGACATGCGCCTCAATACCGACATCAACATTACCAGAAACCTTGACTGCCGCTTTGATGCTTCATTCAGCGATGTGAGCCGCAACCTTCGCGATATCGGCATTGCTTCCGACATCGAGAGCATCACTCCTACCGCTCCTAACTTCATCGCGCTCATCAAGTCGCCTTTCCTGTCTCCTTATGCCTTTGACATCAATGGCAACGTGAGCTCTTATCTTGCCGAGGCTGACAATTATCTGGAAGGCGTCGTGCCTACCAACGACCGCAGCATCGCCAACCCTCTGAGCATCCTTGAGAATGGTGAGGGACGTAACCGCAACACTTTCGGCAACCGTCTCGTGATGTTCTCCATCACTCCTACTTACCATATCAACAAGCATCTGACCCTTTCCGAGGCTTTCAATTTCTCTCTCATCAACACCAATGAGGAATATTACCTCCCGAGAACAGGCGTTCCGCAGTTCCTTCTGCCTGGTGTGACCGACCGTATCTATATGAACAACATACGCCAGTCACTTGCCGGCCGTCAGAACTTCATCCAGAGCGACACCCGTGTCACATGGACCAACCGCTACAATGCCAATTCCATCAAGGTGATCGGTGGCGTAAGATACCTCAACAACAGCTACCGCCTCAACGTGCAGAAGGGTTACAACACTCCTAACGACAAAAACCCTGACATGTCTTCATCACTCTCCTATTCTTCCACCGACGGTGCTGACGACAAATCCACGGATATCACATGGTATGCAAGCGCTGATTACAACTACGCTGAGAAGTATTACCTCACTGCCGGACTCTCCGCCCAGGCTTCCTCACGCTTCGGCAAGGACGCTGACGGACTCAAAGCCTTCGGCACTGTATGGGGTATCTTCCCGAGCATACAGGGCTCTTACGTCCTCAGCAATGAGAAATGGCTCGCTGACATCAAGGCTATCAACTATCTCCGCCTCAATCTCGGCTTCGACATTTCCGGCAATGACAACATCGACTACACCGCTTCCCGCTCTTACTTCATCGCAAAGAGCATGCTCGGAAACGACATCACTGGCAAGTATCTCGGCAATGTGGGCAACAGTTCCCTCAAATGGGAGACCACAAGCCGCCTCACTGCCGGCATAGAAGGCAACTTCTTCGGCAATCGTCTCCACGCCGCTTTCAATGTGTTCAAGTCATGGACATCTGACCTTATCAGCCTCAACAAGATGTCATGGACCAGCGGTATCGACCAGAACTGGGGCAACAACGGCAAGCTGGAGAACACCGGATTCGACGCAAGTCTGGCTTACAAGGTGGTAAACTCCAAGGATTTCCATTGGGAACTCGGTGCAAGCGCAGGTCATTACAAGAATAAGGTCACTGCATTGAGCAACAACAATGCAAGCTATGAGACCTCTGCCTATGGCGCTACCATCCTCACATCAGTAGGCAATCCTGTAGGCGTGTTCTACGGTTATGCCACTGACGGCGTGTTCTCCACCACAAAGGAGGCCAATGACGCCGCTCTCTATCAGCTTGACAAGTCCGGCAACAAGGTGTTCTTCCAGGCTGGCGACATGAAATTCGTGGATCGTGACGGCAATCACTGCATTGATGACGCTGACCGTGTCATCATCGGCGACCCTAATCCGGACATCTATGGCAATATCTTCACCCACTTCAACTGGAAGCGATGGACCCTCGATGCCACATTCACTTACTCTCTTGGCAATGACATCTTCAACTATGAGCGCAGCATCCTGGAGAGCGGCAAGTATTTCTACAATCAGACCACTGCCATGAACAGCCGCTGGACCACTGAAGGTCAGGTTACCTCAATGCCACGCATCAGTTATCAGGACCCTCATGGCAATGCCCGCTTCAGCGACCGCTGGATAGAGGACGGCTCATATCTCCGTCTGAGCAATGTGACTCTCAGCTATTCTCTCCCTATGAACACCACATACCTCCAGGGTATCACCGTATGGGGAGCTGCATATAATCTCTTCACACTCACCCACTATCTCGGTTCCAACCCTGACTGCACTCTTTCCGGCAGCACTATCCTTCAGGGTATCGACCGTGGTCTCTTAGGCGCTGGACGCACCTTCGCAGTGGGTGTCAAGCTCAACCTCTAAAAACAGGAATAGCCACCGCGTCCACCGCGTTACCGGTGGATAACGATATTCTTCATATTCTTCTAAAAGAAATACAACAATGAAAACCAAAAAGACATCATATTTCAAGAAGTCAGTCATAGCCTTCCTGACATTCCCGCTAATGGGAATCACTGGAAGCGTCCTGACCTCATGTGCTGATATGCTCGACACCAAGTCCGACATGGTAGGACGAGTAGAGGACAGCAAGATCAACACACCGGAAGACTCGCTCAACTACGTCACCGGAGCCATACGCTGCATGCAGGTAATAGCTGACCGCACTTTGCTGCTCGGCGAACTCCGTGCCGACCTCATGACTCCATCAGTGGATGCCACCACCGCTATACAGCAGATGGCTGCCAATGATTTCAGTGCACCAAACCAGTATAACAACATCAGCGACTACTATGCCGTAATCAATAACTGCAACTACTTCATAGAGAATGCCGACACCACCCTCGACCGCCTCGGCAAGAAGATATTCGAAAAGGAGTATGCTGTCATGAAGACCTACCGCGCATGGACCTATCTCCAGCTCGCTAAGATATACGGCAAGGTGCCGCTCATCCTCAAGCCATTGCTCACAGAGAAGGATGCACTCGCCGCTACTCAGCAGAAATACGCTGACATCAATGAGATATGCTCTTATTTCATCGATGACCTCAAGCCTTACGTAGATACCGAATACCCGAAATACGGAGAGATGGGCACAGACAAATTCGCGTCACCGAAGTTCTTTATCCCTGTTCGTGTGCTCCTCGGAGAGATGTGTCTCTGGACCGGACGCTACGAAGAAGCATGTGGATACTTCTATGATCTCATGACCCAAAAGAACAATTATCTGCAGACAGGAGTAGAAAGAGGAACATGGTATGTCACCAACCTTGACTTCACGACAGCATCAATGTCCTACAGTTTCACATGGAATTCGGACAAAAGCGATGACATCATGTCTTTTATCCCTATGGAGCAGAATGAGTTCTACGGTGTAAGGTCATATATCCATGACCTTTTCGCTTCCACAGAGACCAACTATTACCACTATCAGGCTGGTCCTTCAAAGGCACTGTTCGACCTTTCCAAAGCCCAGAACTACTGTTACGTGGATAAAGTCAGCGAGACTCAGAAAGACACAGTCTATGCTCCTAAGACCGGATTTTACCGCAGTTATTATGCCGGTGACCTGCGTCTGGCTGCATGCTACCAAAACAGGACCATCAACCAAGACGAGACTGCGCTCTATTCTTCCGACTACCAAGAAATAGAAAAGATGGAAAATGGCAATTTCATACCTCTCTATCGCCGACAGCAGGTATATCTCATGTTTGCCGAAGCACTTAACCGTGCCGGCTACCCTGAGTCTGCTTTCTGCATCCTCAAGTATGGACTGACCAACAGGAACATCGAGAAATACATCTCTGAGGAAGAGCGCAGCAAGGCTTCCGCTTACCTTGGATTCAACGATGACATATTCACGGAGAACAACACCCTCGGCATACATGCCCGCGGTTGTGGCTATGTGGATTGCGACACCACTTACTGCATCCCTGCCAATCTCTCCGGTGAAGAGGAAATAAAGTATGTGGAGGACCTCATCGTCACTGAGATGGCTCTCGAAAGTGCATTTGAAGGCAAGCGTTTCTTCGACCTCATGCGCATCGCCCTCCGTCGTAACGACCCTGCATACCTCGCAGAGCCTATCTCACGCCGTGCTGGAGCAAAGGACGAAGCCACCTACTCCCGCCTCATGGATACCCACAACTGGTATCTCCCTATCCAGTAATAGAATCCGCAAATAGAATCCGCAACAGCGTCAGCCATACTTCCTTAAGGCTACGCTGCATAAATAAGATAACAAAAACAGCCGGCAGGGTGAAATTCCCTGCCGGCTGTTTTTGTTATCTTGGAAGAGGAAATCCGTGAAAGAACAAATCCGTCACATCCGCATCCGTGATGGATTTTGAACAGGGCGAGCGAGCCAAAGGCGAGAAAGCACATCAATGGGGTACTGTCTTCCAGACAGCTCTCCCCTACTTTCTTAATACCCGAGACTTTGTCCCGGGACTATAAGCTATTCCTCCCCGTCTGTCTGGAAGACAGTACCACGCTTTTGTCTGCGCTTTGTTGGATCTAATTATGAACTATGAATTATGAATTATCAAACGCATAGTTATAGCAATGTAAAAGCATAGTTATTACCTCCTAATAACATAGCTTTTACCTCCTAATATCATAGCTTTTACCTCCTAATATCATAGCTTTTACATAGAGCCTTTCCCCACGCCTCACTGGATGGACTTTTCTGTGGTTAGGGGGTACTTACTGGTGTGAATTGGAGTAAAACAGCACAAAATTAACATCTATTCACAACTTTTCGGCGATTATTCTCTAAAAATATTTTTTGTCGTTTGTAATTCCACCCTTCCACCTTGGGGATGTTATTCGTTTAATAATCAGAGTGTTAGACAAGGTGGAATTATGGGTGGAACTATGGTGGAATTACGTGAAGTTCCACCCTAATTCCACCCATAATTCCACCCCATCTAAACCACTGATTATCAAAGCGGTAACAGTACTAAGGTGGAAGAGTGGAATTAGAAACCACAAAAAATATTTTTCCGGGAAAAGAGTCGAAAAAGTATTAACAACCGTTAAAAACAGAACAAAACAGGGTTTACATCACGACAGATTTCTTGTGAATACTCTAAAAAAACGAAAACCGAACACCAACGTCCATCATCTTTTTATTGCCGAGCAAAAGTGGAGTGCTCCTATCCACAGAGCATGGGCAGCAGCAAGAAAGAATCATCTGTTTCCTTTAGCCCGATTATGCGTTTTGCAGAGCATCTGGCAGTTGCTTCCGTCCGTGGCTCCGCCTTTGCTCCATGCCATCACATGGTCAGCATCCATTTCCTTTAATGCCCAGATTTTATCCTTATTGGCATCGTGCCCGATAGCACAAAGAGGACAGTTGCTGGCATGTTTCTCCTT
>CAKQPF010000044.1 GCA_934256705.1 uncultured Prevotella sp. | reverse complement strand
TGAGGCATTTCGTAATAACATCGACTAAAGAACGCAATATGGAAATTGCGGAAGTTATTTTTTAAACAATACGTAAATAATAAAATCGTATTTTTGTGGCAAAAATGAAAAGATAATGAAAACAGCAAACGATTACATTACCCTACTTCGTAGATACCTGAGCACCAAAGCTGATGCTTATGGCATTACAAAGATTGGAATCTTTGGATCTGTGGCGAGAAACGAACAGACCGAAGACAGCGACGTTGATGTTTGTGTCGAGATGAAAAAGCCAGACTTATTTACATTGGTTCACATCAAGGAAGAACTGCAAGAGCTCTTTGGTAGGTCTGTTGATATTGTCCGACTTCGCAACAACATGAATCCTATGCTTTTGAAACAAATTAAAAGAGATGGAATATATGCATGACGAAGAACTCTTATACTATTCACTCAAACGCATAGCTTCGACCATTGAAAGAATCATCAATAATTCCAAAGCAATTGATGATTCCCAATATTATGTGCTTTCCACTGCTGGCATGGAACGCCTTGAAAGTACCTGCATGTTGCTTCTTGCAATAGGAGAAAGCATCAAAAGTATTGATAAAATGACTCAAAAGCAACTTCTGGCAAACTACCCGGAAGTAGATTGGAAAGGAGCTATGGGTACAGCGAGGGCACGGTGCTCAAGTCTTGCGATTATGAACTGAACAATAACGCTTACGTTAGACCGTTCCCTACCGATATAGTCTGGATTTCCGAGCATTATAAAGGTGCCACATTACTTGGATATATCAACGACCTGGGCTATGACAACTATCTTATCATGCACGACGGTGTGTTAAAGTCGGTATTATTTGATTCAAATGATCCTGATGCAAAATGGAAGGAGACGAGATATGCCTTGCCAGAAGACACTGCTATATCAAGTCGTGTGCTTGACACATTACATACGAAATATCCCGATTTCACTTATACTGAAGTCTCTGTCATAGAAAATCCTGGTGGACATTTCTATCTTTTTACCGATGGAACAAGAGCCGACCGATTAGGACATTACATTGAGGCAAACTAAAGGTAGAGTATCAACCTAAGTGACGGCGAAATGTATCAACGAACGTTAAGAACCGGCTGTTTTATAGTTTAGTGGTTTAGTGGTTTGATTAAATGATTAAATGATCAAATGATCAAATGATCAAACAACTAAACCACTAAACAACTAAACCACAAAACAATCACTTCTTAGAATCCCCGGCAGTCAAGAAGCGAAGCAAACGTTCAAGGTCACCCACTCTGCCCCAGTTGAAATTACTGCGAATCATAGCATCGTAATCATCAAGGCGCTTGCGGCTCAACATATTTCTGACACTTCGCTCATGAGCGAGAATCTTCTTGCCATCAATGATAAGATAGTATTTATCCATCAATGGATATGGTTCCTCCTTGTCAAAGACATCACTCTTTGTGAAACTAAACACCTCCCCCATATCGAAATTGGTATAATTACTCTCATTCATCATCTCTGCCTTCATCGTCTCCACGTCAATGGTGCGCACACGCACCACATTGTTTTCACCCACAGTGGCAACGACCTCAGCCAACTGGCGATCGACATTGATGAATGTACGCTTGTCGATGGTTATCCGCTTCACCACATCCATGTTCGCCTCCATCACAGCGCTTTTCTCCGTCTGCTTATAGACCAGAGTACTGTTTTTCATAAACACATTGCCAAAGCGGATATTATTCACTTTGCCATTGTTGAGCACCACCGTAACAGGCTTGAAGTCAGCAAACAATGTCACCTGCGCACTTCTTCCGCTTGGAGTCTGCGCCATCATCATCACTTGGGCAAGGATAAAAAGTATCAAGGAATAAAGTCGTCTCATAATTAGTAGATGTTTTTTCGTTTGTGCATACAAAGGTACAATGTTTTTGTTTAATAATGAAAGGAATACAGTTTTTTTTATTACTTTTGCATGAAAATATCCTAAAGTGTCATTACCACTTACATAAATAAACAATAACCTCAATGATAAGAAACATCATCTTCGACCTCGCAGGAGTTATACTCAATCTTGACATAGAGCGAGATACAAAAGCACTCAACCAGGTAGGACTCCCCGACTTCATGGGATGCCTCGCCGTGCCTGCAATAGCAGAGCCTATGGTGGCTTACCTAAACGGACTGAAGAGCGAAGAGGATTTCTGCCGCGAGCTGCGCCCGTCATGCCGTCCCGGTATCACGGACGAGGAAATGCTGTGGTCAATGGACGCTGTGCTCGCTGACATTCCGGCTTCACGCCTTCAGATGCTTGCCAGGCTAAAGCAGAAGTATAACATCTATCTCCTAAGCAATATCTATGACAAGGCATGGAAGCACGCCGTAAAGGAAGTGGAACAGAATGGATTCTCCCTCGACCAATGCTTCGACAGACTGTTTCTCTCACATGAGATGCAACTTGCCAAGCCCGACCCTCGCATCTTCCATGCTGTTATCAGCGAGACAGGACTTATACCTGAGGAAACCATCTACCTCGATGACACAAGGGAAAACATAGAAATGGGCAACTCGCTCGGCTTCAAATCCATTCTCGTGCCCATGAACAGGCTGGAAGATGTGGAGTTCCTATAATTATCGCCTAATATTTTGGCAATAAAGAAAAAAGTTTGTAATTTTGCATAGCAAAAACAAAGACTGAATACAATGAGCACAATCATATACCCTTCTCCGATTTTCGGCCCTATACACAGTCGCCGACTCGGCATTTCATTAGGCATCAACCTGCAGCCGGGCGACGGCAAGACCTGCACTTTCGACTGCATCTACTGCGAATGCGGATTCAATAAAGACTTCATCCCAAAGACAAAGCGCCCTGCCCGCGAGGTCGTGGCACAGGCTCTGGAGGCCAAACTCAAGGAGATGAAGGAACTGGGCACGGCTCCCGACGTACTCACATTTGCAGGAAACGGCGAGCCTACAGCACATCCGGACTTCCTCAACATCATCAAGGACACCATCCGGATACGCGATTCATATTTCCCTGACGCCAAGGTCTCTGTGCTCAGCAATGCCACTATGATAGGTCATGAGGACGTAAGGGAGGCTCTGATGCTTGTGGACAACAACATCCTGAAGCTCGACACCGTCAATCCGGAATACATTGCCACGGTTGACCGCCCGGTAAGTCCGTCCTATGATGTGCGCAAAGTGATAGACAACATGAAGCTGTTCCACGGTCATTGCATCATCCAGACCATGTTTATGGGTGGAGAAATGGAAGGAAAGACAGTGGACAACACTGGCGATGACTATGTGAACCCATGGCTCGAAGCGGTAAAGGAGATAAAGCCTGGCATGGTGATGATCTACACCATCGACCGCGAAACGCCAGACCAGGACCTCAGGAAGGCTTCCCACGAAGTGCTCGACGGCATAAAGGCGAGAGTGGAAAAGGCGGGATTTGCTTGCTCTGCAAGTTATTGATGCACGATATAAGGGCGAGTCAAGATTTTCTTCATCGAAACAGAATGTCTTGACTCCATGCCTTTCTGATATTTTTTGACAAACTACTAAACTACTGACTATAATTATGAAGAAAACAGTTCTACTCATTGCCGGCATCCTGTTCTCCATGATGTCAATGGCACAGACAAAGAGTGAAGTGCTCGAAGTGGCCAACAGAGCCAATGATTACTTTATGGCGAAATGGAGCGACCCTACCGTTCCTACCTGCTTCAAGGTGGTTCGCCCAAGCAATCTGTGGACCAGATCCGTATATTACGAAGGACTTCTCGCACTCTACGAGCAGGATCCGCAGCAGCGCTTCCTCGACTATACCGACAAATGGGCAAACTTCCACAAGTGGGCTCCATACAAAGGCAATATCAACACCTTTGATGCTGACTACCAATGCTGCGCACAGGTCTATTGCACCAGATACTTCATGGAAGGTGGTGAAGAGAAATACAAGACCATGCAGCAGAATTTCGACATCCAGATAGCATCAGGCAACAACCGCCGATGGACTTGGATTGACGCCATTCAGATGGCTATGCCAGGCTATGCCATGATGTCAAAGATCACTGGCGACCGCAAATACATCGACTATGCCATGCGCTCTTACACCTGGAGCAGGGACACCTGTGGCGGCAAACTCTTCAACACCGAAGAGGGACTGTGGTGGAGAGACGCCAACTTCGTGGCTCCTTACAAGGAGTCTGACGGTCAGAACTGCTACTGGAGCCGTGGCAACGGATGGGTGTTCACTGCCCTTTGCCGCACCATGAACCAGCTTTCTCCAAAGGACAAATACTACAAGCAGCTCAAGGCTGACTACATGATGATGGCAAATGCCCTGCTGAAAATACAGCGCGAGGACGGTTTCTGGAATGCAAGCCTCACCTCACAGGACTTTGCCGGACCGGAACTTTCAGGCACAGCGCAGTTCCTTTACGGCCTCTGCTGGGGCGTAAACCATGGTTATCTCAAGAAGAAAGCAGTGATGCCTGCCATTCATAAGGCTTGGAAAGCAGTGGCTTCTACCGTACATAAGGACGGCTTTGTAGGCTATGTGCAAGGCTCTGGCGACCGTCCTGCTTCCAGTCAGCCTGTAGGTTACAACAGAGAACCGGACTTCGACGACTATGGTCTCGGATGTCTTCTTCTCGGTGCAAGCGAATATTGCAAACTATTGAAGGACTAATCTATAAACATCAGTACGGCATATTCACACAAGAACACTATAATAACAATGAACAAACTACTATTTACCATAACTACTGTTATCGTATCACTCCTCCTTCCTGCCGCTGTCCAGGCGCAGTCAGCAAGGAAAGTGACAAACATCAACAGGGGATGGTACTTCCATCCGGGAGATGCCACGCCGTCCATCACTGTAGATAAAGCTAAGGCTGACGGCTGGAAACTGGTCAATGTGCCTCATGATTTCCAGATAGAGCAGCCTTGGGTGGCACCAGACGCAAGCGAAAGAGCTGACAACAGCGACGCTGGAGCAAACATCAAGAGCCGCCTTTCTGCCCGTGGATTCAAGGAAATGGGCTGCGGATGGTATGTCAGGACATTCACTCCTGCCAGTGAAGACAAAGGAAAACGCTGCCTCATCGACTTCCAGGGCATCATGTATCTCGGAGATGTCTATCTCAACGGCAAGAGAATAGGCGGCACCGACTATGGATACGTAGGTTTTGAGATTGACATCACCAAGGCTTTGCGCTATGGCGAGGAGAATACCATCGCCTTGTATGCCAATACTGCCGACTCTAAAAACTCGCGTTGGTACACTGGTGGCGGTCTCTTCCGCGATGTAAATATTGTCTATACTGACAGCAAACTTTACTTCAATCGCCATCCTCTCTGCATTTCCACGAGGGAAAATAAGTATGTGGATATCACGGCTGACGTGCAATGCAACACCAAGCAGCCCAAGATTGCCATGCAGGTCATCGTCACTTCACCTGACGGAACTGTGGTGAGCGACAGGAAATACGACATGAAACGCAACCGAAGCTACCGTTACGGACAGGAATTCAGCATTCCTGCCATAGAGATTGCTAATGCGAAGCTTTGGGATTGCGAGCATCCTGACCTCTACACCGCCACTGTCAAGCTCCTTCGTGAGGATGGAACGGTGAGCGATGAGGTGACAAAGCGATTCGGAATCCGAGAGGTAAGCCTCGTTCCGGGCAAGGGTCTCATGCTGAATGGCAAGAAAGTGCTGCTGAAAGGCTACGCAAACCATCATACTCTCGGCGCTCTCGGCGCAGCCGCTTACCCTAAGGCGATGGAGAAGCGCATCAAACTGATGAAGGATTACGGCATAAATCACATCCGTACTTCACACAATCCATACTCTGAGTCATTCCTCGACCTATGCGATGAAAACGGCATACTCGTGGTGGATGAGCTATACGACAAATGGAATGACCAGTATGTAGGCGGTGGACGCGCACATTTTGCAAACCTTTGGATGAATCATGTAGCTGAGTTTATCAAGCGCGACCGCAACCATCCTTGCGTTGTACTATGGTCTATGGGCAACGAACTGCAGTCTTACAATGACACTCCATTCAATGATTGGGGCGTGACTCAGTACCGACTGATGAAGACTCTCATACAGAGATATGACTCCACACGAAAGGTTACCGTGGCAATGCACCCACGATACCGCAACTGGGAGACGGATTCTCTGCCTTGCGACCTTGCGAAAGTGACGGATATACAGGCTTATAACTATCGTTATATGTACTTCCCAGGCGATGGCAAACGCTTCCCTTGGATGAATTTCTATCAGAGTGAGGCGTCAATATCCGCTATGGGCGAGAATTTCTTTGGCATGGAGCTCGACAAAGTCATCGGTCTCGCTTACTGGGGAGCAATAGATTATCTCGGCGAAAGCCAGGGATGGCCGGCTAAAGGTTGGGCACAAGGTGTCTTTGACATTGCTCTGGAGCCAAAACCGAAGGCTTATTATATGCGTTCTTTCTTCAAACCAGAGGAACCTGTAGTGCATATCGCTGTGACAGAATCCAAAGGAAACGTGATGTGGAACGGCGTACAGACTGGCAATGACGGACAGAGTGACCACTGGAATCGCACTCCTGGCACCAAACTTTCACTCACCACTTACACCAATGCCGATGAAGTGGAACTGCTGGTAAACGGCAAAAGCTACGGTATAAAGAAAAATGACAAGGCTAATCCTAAGATGCGCAACCAGATACGCTGGGAGAACGTCGTCTATCAGGATGGTAATTGCGAAGCTATTGCACGCACAAACGGCAAGGTAGTAGCGCGTCATAAGATCGTTACTGTAGGTAAAGCCGTGGCTCTCAAGGCGGCAATCGACAATTCCGACTGGAAAGCAGACGGCATGGATCTGCAGCATATCCGCATCATAGCTGTGGATAGCAAAGGCAGAAGGGTGCCTAATGCAGTGGCTGAGGTGAAGGTAAATGTAGTGGGAGATGCCCAACTCGTGGCTATGAGCAATGGTAACATCAACTCTGACGAGCTTAATGTCACTGACCATCAGTCGCTATTCAATGGTTCTTGCCTCGCTATACTCCGCTCTGGTGTAGCCTCATCACCTGTTATCGTCAATATCTCGGCACCAGGTCTGAAGGCTGCAAAGCTGAAACTTGCAACGAAATAAACTCTTAAAGGTACTCTATGACGCTGTCGGAGAGTACCTATAATATAATTATCACACCATAAATCATGACTTACAGCATAGAAAAAATCACCACGCTTTTAGGAGCGCGCCGCTATGGAACAAAGGAAAGCAACATAGCTTTCCTGCTTACTGATAGCCGTTCTTTATCTTTTCCTGAAGAGACCCTTTTCTTCGCCCTCCGTTCAGAGCGTAATGATGGCCATAACTATATAGATGATCTCTACCGAAGAGGCGTGAGAAACTTCGTTGTTGAGACGACAGATGGCATAAGTGATTATTCTGATGCCAATTTCCTCGTTGTCCCTTCCACCCTCGCTGCCCTGCAAAGACTGGCGGAAAGACATAGAGATGAGTTTGACATTCCGGTCATAGGTATCACCGGCAGCAATGGAAAGACCGTGGTAAAGGAATGGCTTTACCAACTGCTCATGCCTTCCATGCACGTCACACGCTCGCCACGTTCCTACAATTCCCAGATTGGCGTTCCGCTATCCGTCTGGAAACTCCATGAGGGAAGTGATTTAGGTATTATCGAAGCTGGCATAAGTCAGACGGATGAGATGCAGAAACTCGCTGACATCATACAGCCTACCGTAGGCGTTTTCACCACTCTCGGGCAGGCACATCAGGAGAATTTCCATTCTCTTGAGGAGAAATGTCGTGAGAAATTCCTGCTTTTCACCAACTGTAAGACGCTCATCTATCCGATAGACAATGACGTAGTGTTCCGTGTATTGCATAAATGCGACTTCAAAGGCGAGAAACTCGGATGGTCTTTGACCGACTCTTCTGCACCTTTCTTTGTATCTAAGATAGAGAAAGGCAATGACTCTACACGCATACATTATATATATAAAGGTGAGACAGAAGGCTCATATACCATTCCTTTCATCAGCGAAGCTTCGATAGAGAACAGTATCACCTGCGCTGTAGTGTCACTATTGTTTGGTATCACTGTGCAACAGCTTGCTGAACGCATGGCAAAACTTGAGCCTGTGGCTATGCGTCTCGAAGTAAAGGAAGGAAGAAGGGGATGCACACTCATCAATGATTCTTACAATTCAGACCTTGCTTCCCTCGATATTGCCCTCGACTTCATGCATCGCCGCCCTGACCATAAGGGACGCCGACGCACCATTATCCTCAGTGATATCCAGCAATCAGGCATTGATAGCACTGACCTTTACAGGGAAGTGTCCCAACTTGCCGTGAGTCGTGGTGTAGAGAAATTCATCGGCATTGGTCCGGCATTGTCCTCTTGCGCTGATGTGATAGAGATAGAGGAGAAGTATTTCTTCGCTGACACCGATACTTTCATGGATAGTCCAGTCTTTGACACACTACATGATGAGGTGATATTGATAAAGGGAGCACGCTGTTTCGGCTTTGACAGCATCACTGACAGCCTCGTAGAGAAGGTACATGAGACGACATTGGAAATCAATCTCAATGCAATGGTGGAAAATCTCAACTACTATCGCTCATTCATGAAACCGGAAACAAAGCTCGTCTGCATGATAAAAGCCGACGGATACGGCGCTGGAGCGGTAGAGATAGCCAAGACATTACAGGATCATCGCGTGGATTATCTTGCTGTGGCTGTGGCTGATGAGGGCGTAGCGCTTCGTAAGGCCGGCATCACCGCCAACATTATGATCATGAATCCGGAGATGACCGCATTCAAGACGATGTTCGATTACGACCTCGAACCGGAGGTATATTCTTTCCGCCTGCTCGATGCATTGCGTCATGCTGCACGCAAGGAGGGCATTACAGCATGGCCTGTGCATATCAAGCTCGACACCGGAATGCACCGTCTCGGCTTCCATCCCGTAGATGATATGCCGCGACTGATAGACTATCTGAAGAATCAGAGCGCATTGATTCCACGTTCCGTATTCTCTCATTTCGTGGGTTCAGACTGCGATGACTTTGATGATTTCTCAGCAAAGCAGTTTGACCTCTACACCAAAGGGGCGGATGCTCTGCAGAGTGCCTTCCCTCACCACATACTACGTCATATCTGCAACTCAGCAGGAATAGAGCATTTCCCTGGCAGACAGATGGATATGTGCCGCCTCGGACTTGGTCTCTACGGCATAAACCCTCGCAACAACGAAGTCTTGCATAATGTCAGCACGCTGAAGACCACGATATTACAGCTCCGCAACGTGCCAAAAGGCGATTCTATAGGCTACAGTCGCCGCACTATTCTCGACCGCGACAGCGTGATAGCCGCCATTCCTATCGGTTATGCCGATGGTCTCAATCGTCATTTGGGCAATCGTCACTGCTATTGTCTGGTGAATGGACAGAAGGCGGAGTATGTAGGAAACATCTGTATGGACGTCTGCATGATAGATGTTACCGACATTCCATGCAAGGAAGGCGACACAGTAGAGATATTCGGCGACGACCTTCCTGTCACTGTTCTATCGGATATTCTCGACACTATCCCTTACGAAGTGCTGACAGGCATCAGCAACCGCGTGAAGAGAATCTATTTCCAGGATTGATTTTCCCATGCAGTCCGCCACTGGGCCGCCCACGTTCTTGCAGGTCAGCCTCAATTATCCGCCACTGTGTTGCCCGCGTTACCGGGCAATATGACAAGCAGCCGCCCGCGTCAGCGCGATTTTTCACTCTTCACTCTTCACTTTTCACTCTTCACTAAAGAGAACAGTCCGCCACTGTGTTGCCCGCATTACCGGGCAATAAAACAAAAATCCCAAAACCAAAGCCATGCCAATACAGACCACCAAGATGTCAAACTACCGCTGGGTGATATGCTCTCTGCTGTTCCTGGCCACGATGGTAAACTATATGGACCGTCAGGTTCTGTCGCTCACATGGAAGGATTACATCTCTCCTGAGTTCGGATGGAATGATGACACCTATGGTCTCATCACGGGATGCTTCTCCATTGTCTATGCAGTCAGCATGCTCTTCATGGGCAAATACGTTGACCGCATAGGCACAAAGCGTGGTTTCCTCATCTCAATAGTCATCTGGAGCACGGGAGCCATCCTGCACGCATTCTGCGGAATAGCCACAAGCGGCATACTTGCAGACCAGTGGTTTGTGGGTTTCGAGGGCGCAAAAGAGGCTCTCTATGACGCTGGAGTGGTAGGCATATCCATCTCTACGGTCAGCATCTATCTCTTCATGCTGTGCCGCATCATCCTTGCAGTAGGCCAATCAGGCAGTTTTCCCGCCGCAATCAAATGCACGGCAGAATATTTTCCTAAGAAAGACCGCGCCTATGCCACCGCCATCTTCAACAATGGAGCGTCTGTCGGCGCCATGATAGCACCGATAGCGATACCTCTTCTCGCCACCAGTTTCGGTTGGGAGATGTCCTTTATCGCAGTGGGAGCATGGGGATATCTCTGGATGCTGCTGTGGCTTCTGATCTATAAGAAGCCGGAAGAGGCTGTCCGCATCAACCAAGCCGAGAGAAACTATATCAACCAGGACTCTGACCTCTATGGCAAAGGCAAGGAAAAGGCGGATGAAAGCACTGCAAGAGTAGGCATATTTCGGTGTCTCACTTATCGCCAGACATGGTTTGTGATAATGGGAAAGTTCCTTACCGATGGAGTATGGTGGTTCTTCCTCTTCTGGACTCCAGCCTATCTGTCAGACACTTACGGCTATCAGGCTGACTCTCCCGTCGGCATTCTTCTCATAGTGCTGCTCTATCTCATCACCATGATAAGCGTGGCAGGCGGCTATCTGCCCACTTACTTTGTCAACACCTACAATATGCACCCTTACAATGCCCGCATGAAGGCGATGCTCGTCTTTGCATTCTTTCCGCTGCTGGGCATCTTTGTCCATCCTGTAGGAACTGTCACTCCCCTGCTCTCCGTGCTCTTCATCGGTCTTGTCGGTGCCGCACATCAGAGTTGGTCGGCCAATATCTACTCTGCCATAGGCGATTTCTTCCCCAAGAGCATGATAGCCACGGTGACAGGAATAGGCGGCTTTGCAGGAGGCATCGGAGCATTCCTCATCACTTACGCCGCAGGCAATTGCCTTTCCATTGCCGATGACCATGCCAATGCGTTCTCATTCTTCGGCACTACTGGCAAGCAAGGCGTGTATATGGCGATATTCAGCTGCCTATCCGTGCTCTATCTCATCGACTGGTGCATTCTGAAAGGCTTGGTATCTGATTATCGTCCGGTGGTAATCAGGGAGCGTTCTGACAAATGAAACGCATTTAACAAAAGTTAAAAGCAAGAGACAACTATCACATTTTCATAAGAATTTATTAACTTTGCACAGTTATTGTGAAAGAGCGACTTCATGATATAGTCAAAAAGACTGCTAACATAGAAAATAATAAGACATCAAACTACTACAGGAAACTGCTAACATAATTAACAATCTAAAATACAAAAACGCTCAATGAGTTCAATTAAGACAAACAAAATGACTAACTGGCGTTGGGTAATGTGCGCAATGCTCTTCTTCGCCACCACAGTCAACTACATGGACCGTCAGGTTCTTTCTCTCACATGGAAAGACTTCATCTCTCCTGAGTTCGATTGGAATGATGATATCTATGGTACCATCACCGCGGCATTCTCATTCTTTTACCTTGTGGCAAACATTTTCGCAGGCAAGTTCGTTGACTTCGTTGGCACTAAGAAGGGTTACTTCTGGTCTATCGTAGTATGGTCCATCGGTGCTGTAATGCACGCTTTCTGTGGTATTTTCACGCTTCAGGTGATTGGTGCCACAGGCGTGATGGTAGCTACTGTCAGCATGTATGCGTTCCTCGTATGTCGCTGTATCCTCGCTGCTGGTGAGGCAGGAAACTTCCCTGCCGCTATTAAAGTGACCGCAGAATACTTCCCTAAGAAGGATCGTGCTTTCGCAACATCAATCTTCAACTCTGGTGCCTCTGTGGGCGCTCTCGCTGCTCCAATGACTATTCCTATCCTTGCAAAGGTGACAAGTTGGGAGATGGCATTCGTTATCATCGGTGCTCTCGGCTTTATCTGGGCTGCAGTGTGGATTTTCGTCTATGACAAACCATCGCAGTCAAAGTTTGTCAACGAGGCTGAGCTCAACTATATGAACTCTGACGAGGAAGAAGAGACAGCTGCTGACGCTGCTGACGAGAAGCCAATGAGCTACGCCAAGGCTCTTAGCTTCAAGCAGACATGGTCTTTTGCCTTCGGTAAGTTTATGACTGACGGTGTATGGTGGTTCTTCCTTTTCTGGGCTCCAGCTTATTTCTCTGACCAGTATGGCTACCGGTCCGACTCATCTATGGGTATTGCACTTATCTTCACGCTCTATGCTATCGTGACAGTACTCTCAATGTTTGGTGGTTATCTGCCAAAGCTCTTCGTCGAAAACAAGGGTATGAACCCATATCAGGGCCGTATGCTTGCGATGTTCATCTTCGCTCTTTTCCCTGTTCTCGCCCTCTTCGCTCAGCCATTGGGTCAGTATAGCGCATGGTGGCCAGCTATCATCATCGGTCTTGTAGGTGCAGGACACCAGGCTTGGTCTGCTAATATCTACTCTACCGTGAGCGATATGTTCCCAAAGAGTGCTGTTGCTACAATCACTGGTATCGGTGCTGCCGCTGGAGGTCTTGGCTCAATGCTTATCAATAAGGGCTCTGGTATGCTCTTCACTTATGCAGAAGCAGAGGGAGAAGCCTTCACATTCATGGGCTTCGACGGCAAACCAGCCGGCTATATGATTATCTTCTGCATCTGTGCAGTGGCTTATCTCATCGGTTGGGTTGTGATGAAAGCCCTCGTACCTAAGTACAAGCCTGTTGTTATCGACTAATGACCAAAGAACAAGTATTATATAAGCTCACCTTCCTCTGTGCGCGTGCAGAGTATTGTCAGCATGACATGCTCGAGAAAATGCGCAAGTGGGAGGTGAACTCCGTTGATAAGGCGGAGATAATGGAGTATCTTCTGCGTGAGAAATACGTGGATGAAGAGCGTTATGCCCGCCATTTCATCTCTGACAAGTTGCGTTTCAACAAATGGGGAAGGCGCAAAGTAGAGCAAGCTCTCTACATGAAGCGCATCCCGGAAAGCATCTATCGTCCTATCCTCGACGAGCAATGCGACGAGGATTATGAGGATATTCTCATGCCTTTGCTGCGCAATAAGCTACGCACAGTGAAGGGAAAGAATAGTTATGACATACGAAACAAGATTATCCGTTTCGCCCTTTCCCGTGGTTTTGAGACAGACTTGGTGCTCAAAGCCGTGGACAAACTGCAGATTGGGGGCGATGACTGCGATTGCCTGGAGGGGAATTCTTGGTAACCAACGGTAAAAGCCGTTGGCACAGTGGCTCTATTTCTTACCAGCAAAACCGATGGAGAGGATGCTGATTCGGGCATCTTCTGCCTGTAGTATCTGTCTGGCGCATGAGAGTGTAGTAGCTCCTGTGGTGATAACATCATCGACGAGGAGGACGTGCTTGCCCTTTATCTCTTCGGCATCTTTCAGTTCAAAGACATTCTCCACATTCCGTTCCCTCTCCCATTGGGTCAGATGCGTCTGGCTACTATCAAACCTTTTCCTTACCACCACATAGGGCAGGACGGGCAATCCCGTCACTTTACTCATGCCTTCCGCCAGCAATTCGCACTGATTATATCCCCTTTTCATCTTTCTTTTCAACGAGAGAGGCACAGGAATGATGCAGTCTATATCATCAAAGAATCCGCTCTCCCCCACTTCCGTGGCAATCATCTCGCCCATCTGCTTTGCCACATCCTGGCGATTATGGTATTTCATGTCGTAAATTATCTGCGCATCGTCCGTCTGCGACTTGAAATGACAGAATGCTACCGCCTTCTCTATCGGTATCTTTCCCCAAAACAGTTGCGCTACAGGATTGTCATAAGGCGTTGTCCAGTATTCCGTTCTGGGCAACATAGCATTACAAAGCAGGCAAATCACGTCCTCATCCCATTCCAATCGCTTGCCACATACGGTGCAATAGCGTGGAAACAGGAAGTCGAGGAGTGTGGACAATACTGTCATTTTCTTCATATTCTGTAGGCTTCAGTTCGGGAAACATTTCTGCAAAGGTAATGCTTTTCCCGCATATCTGCGCCTTTTATGACGAAAAAACTGCAACTCATGATTGACATTCCCCCCTCCTATTGCCTCTTTTTGGAGAAACATACACTGAAAATCCTGCCTGAAAAGCAAAAAAAATGGAGCAAACTGTTTCATTTCTAAATAATTATTACTAACTTTGCACCCGAATTAAGACATGCAGGAACAAGCTACTCCATGCCATGTCATCACATACAACTAACAAAATTCATAAATTCTACTGCGGATTACTGCGTCCGCACCATTCTTTCAGATTATAAGACACTCGCTGATAAGGCTTCACTTCCTGCAAGTGAGGACTATGTCTTGGCATGGTATGCCGTCTTGAGTAAGAATAAAAACTTCGAAAGCTAACAATACTACAATTATGGAAAATCTCAGATTACATGATTCTGCCCGCACTTATGGGCAGCAATCATCTGACGAACAAATTATCCGTCACAGCCCTCACAAAAGGCTTCTTCCCGTTTTCCTCATGATGATATTCCTGGGGATTGGCACTGATGTGCTCGGACAGACGAAGAGCACTTACACTGGAACTGCCGTCTTTACATTAGACCAGCTCCATTATTTTAGTGGTAAGAATTATACTGATACACATAATTCTTACACATCAGAAGACAAACTGATTACATTGTCTTCTTCTTCGGAAAATGTGCAAGCAACCTTCAAAGACAGCAAAGGTGCAAGAGGAGCCAAAGTAAGACCGACCGGTACATTCACCATCACTGCACAAACTGGGGTACAAATTACCAGCATCACTCTCATCACAGACAGAAATGATCGCCAGCTTACAAGTTCTGTTACTGCAAATGAGATTGTTGACCAGACAGGAACCAACCGCACCTACACATACAGTAGCGCACAAGAGTCTGTTACATTCACAAACAACAACCAAAATGGAAATATCTATGTATCAAACATCACTGTAAACTATACATACACCTCTACAGACACCAAAACGCAGTTGGTAGGTACTTTCGCTGGTAATATCATCGATTACGAAGGCACGAATGGTATCGACATCCCTACTCTCACTGTAAAAGCAGGCGAGACAGTTCTTAGTAACAGCGATTACACTGTGCAATACGAGAGTTCAAACCCATCAGCAATCAAAATCGAATACAACAAGATAAACCTTCTTGCGCCAAGCGAAGCAGTGATTACCGCTACCATCACCCCTAAAGATGAAAGCAAATACTCTGCTTGCACTGCCACATTCATCGTTTCCGCCAAAGTGCTTCTGGATTTGTCAGTGAACGTGGACGACGTGTATATGTTCACCAACGACGAGAATCCATCTATGCCTGTCGTGAATGTTGATGCACTTGATGGCACAGGCACCAAGAGACTCACCGCTGGAACGGACTATAAATACAAATATGCACTGAAGACCAATGGAGGAAACCTCTCCATTTCCGAAGATGGTCAGACCATCACAGTAGCAGGTTCTTCACGTAAATACACCGCAGGCAACAATGTTATCACCGTTACCGTCACTCCTACAGAAAGCTGCAAAGCCCAATATCACTGTAAGGAGACATCTTACGATTTCGCATTCAATGTGACAAAAGCCGGCGCAAAGACGACACCAATCATTGAATTTGTAGACAAAGCGGTGCTCAATACCAACGTAAAACGTCCGCTCAATGCCCGTGTCACAGCTAATGGCGAGGACATCACTGATTATTTCCAGGTTACATACACCACAACGGAGAATTCCATAATAACCATTAAAGACGACACACTCTCCACATACACTTCCACAGGCGATGCAACTATGACAATAACCGCAACGCCTAAAGATGAATTTTCCGAACAATACGAGTCAGCAACCTGGAATGTCACCATTACTGTCAAGACTCTCAAGACCCTTACTGTAACACCTGCAACTATAGAGCCACAGAATCTCAAGACTGGTCAGACATATCAGATACCGGAACTTATCGTTAAGGTAAAAGAAGATGGCACACTCCTTGACCCTGACGAGGACTATGTAGTGACATATATATCCAGTTCTGCAAACGTAGCGACAATTGACAAGGAAGGCATTGTGACTGCTTTCGATGAAGGAACCACCATCATCACCATTCATATCAGCGACGTAATTACCGATGCTGACAAGAAAAACTATGAATATACAGAAATCTCTTTCATTGTCAATGTAACAGACCCAACCGTATTCAAGGTTCCTAGTGGTCAAAAAGACTATCTCACTGGCAAGGTGTTATCCACTAAAGACAAAAAGCTTTACGTCACTCTTGGTGGATGGATATTCAAACAGAAAACATTCACTAAAGATGATTATGGTACGACAAAAGAAACCTTCGGTGACGAGAGCAAAGAATGGGGAAAGAAGGGAGAGAATGAAAAAAGAGGCATAACCGGCACATCCAGCTTCTCACCGGAAAGTTTCAAATACCTCATTGAAGCCGGATCAACACAGAACCCACGAAATGAGTTCGCAAGCAACTGCCAGCCACAGTCCATCAATGTATATAATGCAACACTGCAACCTCAGACTTCCACACTGATAGACCCAATGTTTAATGTGCCAACTTCCGGCTCTTACCTCATCTTTGAGCCAAAGACCAACGGCACAGTGACGGCTACTGTGATGCAGAATGGCGTGTTTGATGTTGCAAGCAATAACCCTGTTTACCGTCCTCAACGCCGTGTATTTGTCTTGGATGAAGCTGGTACGCTTATTCAGTCCACTCCAAAGTTGGAAGTTACTTCCGGAAAATTTGAAAAAAGCCATAAAGACTTCACCGCATACTCTTGGGATATTCAGTCTGGAAATGCCTCCAAGGATTTGTTAAAGGCGCATTTCGGTATAGATAACTTCCAATCTGACGATACGAACTTCCAGAATGGAGTATATGAATGTCTGGTAGATAGCGACATCATCCATAACAGCGCAGTAACCCAAGGAGCGACTTTCCCAGGAGCAAAGGGCTGGTCTGTAATGGTACCAGCGCCAGTGACATACACCTTTAACGTGAAGGCCGGCAAGACATACTATCTCTATAACTTCGGTTCGAGAATCGGTCTCTTCGGTTTCTCCATGAAAGAGAGTAATCCAACAGTGGACAATGTCACATATAAGGAGACTCAGAACAACACTGTAACCCCTACAGCAGAAGGACATGTGGCACAGGTTTCGCTCGACCGCAAGTTCGCCGTAGGCAAATGGAATTCCGCCGTACTGCCTTTCTCGCTCAACAAGCAGCAGGTGGATGCCATATTCGGACAGACATACGACAAGAACCACCAAGATGGCACGCAGATACTCTACTTCGAGAAGACTGACAACAAATACGTCTATTACACTCGTCATGCGTATAACACCATCGTGGCTGGCAAGCCTTTCCTCATCAAGCCTTGTGGAAAGGATGCTAATGGCAACAATGTAGTAACCAGTGATGGAAAGAACATAGTCCTCAAGACGGAGAAGATAACTGCATTCCCATACGTCACAATAGAGAATGTATCTCCTAAAGATTGGGGAAGAGATGCCGAAACAGCTGACTATTACTGGCATTCCGCATACAATGTGGAGACTGTCAATCCCGGCGACTATTACTTCAACGGTGAAGGCAGCCTCGTAATGCGCGAGAATTCACAAGCCAAGATACAGGCTTTCCGCGGTTTCCTCAAGAAGAAGACTACGGCACAGGCAAAGCTCTTCTCCGTGGCTTACTTCAACCAGCTGTCTGACAACTCAGACATACCATCGAAGATAGAGGGCGTGATGATGGACAGCAACGGCCAACTGCTCGACTTCAAGGCTGACGATGTGGTATATAATCTCAGCGGACAGGTAGTGACCACGGATGCTTCTTCGCTCTACTCTCTGCCTAAAGGCATCTACATCGTGAACGGCAAGAAATATGTTGTGGAATAAATTAAGGAGTAAAAACAATGAAAAAAGTATATATCACACCGACCATCTTCTTTGATGAAGTATTGGATTGCGATGAATTGCTTATTCTTTCCAAAGAAAAAAGCAGTGACCTCACTGGAGGAAACTTGACAATGGGTGACGGTAGTACCATCCCAGGCGATGAAGGGAAAACAGATAATGGCTTCGTCACTTCCAAAGGAGGTTTCTTTGATGATGACATCACGTCTGATTGGGATTTCTGATTTCCCAGACTATAAAACAGAAGTTGTGTTTTAATAATAGATAGATTTTCGTAATGCGAGTGGGCTGGGGCGTGATGCTTCGGTCCACTTATTTTTTAAGCCCTCCCCCACCCCTCCCTGGAGTGGCTTTCCTTTGGTTTGCATATCTACTTGACAGCATTTACGCAAGTGATATACTTGATACTGACAAGATAAAGATTTATCTGGTTGATTGCCAATACTGCCAACTAAACCACAAAACAACATGTTTTTATATATTTTTATCTATTGATATTTTATTCAGCAACGAGTCAACAAAATATCACATATAAATGGCAAAAGGCGGGTATTTCGAGCTTTTTCAAGCTTTTTTCATCATAACATGACCGCTTATCACAATAAAAACCGTATATTTGCACAATGAAACCTGAACAATACACTTCTATCATCATCCATTGACAGGAAAAACGCCACTGCCCCACTCCACCATCTGGAGCTAACGGCAGGAATGCGGAACAAGCGGAAGCATAGAATTTTCACACACAGAAATAACAATAATCTAAGTAATCGAAAAAAACTACGAGTATGAAAAAGTCCATTCTTGGTTTGAGATCAGCCTTATGGCTCGTGATGTTGCTCATCATGCCTCTGCAGGCATTGGCGGCAGAACTCGGTGAGGCTGGAAAGCGTCTGGCTGCATTGCCGGGAGTAAGTAAAGTGGAAGCGCTGAAGACCACGCTGTTTCCAGAGAAGTATGTATTCTTCATCCGTCAGCAACTTGACGCGAAGGATGCTTCCAAAGGCTGGTTTGAGCAGAGGGTGGTGCTGTGCCATCGTGGCTTCGACCGTCCTACAGTACTGGTGACTGAGGGCTACAATGCCAGATATGCCATGCGCGAAAACTACATGGATGAACTGTCAAAACTCTTTGAGACAAACGTCATCACCGTGGAATACCGCTACTTCGACCAGTCGATGCCCAAGCCTTGCAACTGGGATTACATGACAGTGGAGAATTCCCTCTACGACCTCCATCATGTCAATGAGACCCTACATGCCATGTATAAGGGCAAATGGATCTCTACAGGCATAAGCAAGGGCGGACAGACCACCATGTTCTATCGCTCTTATTTCCCTGATGATGTGGATATCTCCGTGCCTTATGTGGCTCCGCTCAACAGGAGCGTGGAGGACGGCAGACACGAGAAATTCCTGCAGTATCAGGTTTCCACCAAGGAAAACAGACAGAAGGTGCTCGACTTACAGCTGCTTCTCTTCAAGCGCAAGGCCGCTTTGCTGCCTATGCTGGAGAAATACTGCAAGGACCAGCAGTACACTTTCAATGTGCCTATCGCCGAAATCTTCGACTTCACCGTGATGGAATATTCCTTCGCTTTCTGGCAGTGGGGCGATGACTTGGCAAAGATTCCTACAAGCAAGGCGACGGACAAGGAACTCTTCGACTATCTGATGAGAATCTCCGAGCCTGGATATTTCTCCAACCAGAACCCTAATTTCCCATTCAATTATCAGGCAGCACGCGAATTAGGCTACTATGGCTACTACACCGAGCCATTCAAGAAGTATCTCAGCATCAAGTCTGCCAAGGGCTATCTGAAGCGTCTGATGGTGCCAAAGGGTCAGGAGAAGGTGCAGTTCTCGCCTGCTCTCTACAATCACACAGTGGAATTCCTCACCAAGAACGACCCTAAGATGGTCTATATCTATGGTGACATCGACCCATGGTCTGCTTCCGGCGTGTATGGACTTCCATTCACCCAGAACAAGAAGAACCTCCACGTCTATATGTGCAAGGGCGGTTCCCACCGCACCCGCATCAACTCTTTCCCGGAGGCTACCCGTCAGGAGATTATCCAGTTGATCAGTAACTGGTTGAAGGAATAGAGCCTGGGTTGTTGGTTGTCGGTTGTCGGTTGTTGGTTGAATGTAAAGATTTCCTACAAGGCAACCAACAACCGACAACCAACAACCAACAACCTATTTATATATATTTCTATCCATTGATGTTTTATTCCAAGTAACCCACCTCTGTGAAATCACTGATGACGAGGTCTGAATACTCCGCCACGACGTCAGCAGGATTGGTAGTGGCAAGTCCTACCACGTAAGCACCTGACGCACGACCCGACTTCAGTCCGTTGACGCTGTCCTCAAAGACAATGGTCTCGTCCTTGCTGCATCCGAAGCGTGCCATTCCCATGAGGTAACAGTCAGGGTCGGGCTTGCCTTTCGTGAAGTCCTCCGCCGTGAGGATAGCGTCGAAGAGGTCGCCGAGTTCGGGACGCTGGCGTGCCACGCTCTCCATCTTCGGGCGGTTGCTGCTGGTCACCACCGCACATTTTATTCCCGCATCGCGCAGATGATTGATGAAAGGCAGGAATCCGTTGATGTAATCATACTTCATGCTTTTCTCAAACTCATTGAGTCTGCCCGTGATGTCATTCCATTCGTCGCGCACGTCGGCAAAGTATGTCTCATAGATTTCAGTGAGCGGCATACCCTTTATCTTGTATTCCAGTCCGGGAATCTCCGGATGGTAGCGTCGTGCCTCGCCGCCCCAGAAGATGGAATACTGTGTCTCGGTGTCGAACACCACGCCGTCCAGGTCGAACAGCGCGCATCTGCATTTGTCTATATTCAGTTTTTTCATATCCTTTTTGTTAAAATTCGGGTGCAAAGTTAAGTAAAAAAGGCGAAAATGCCAAATATCCATACCCTCAACTTCTATCACAAATAATCCGCTAACGAATTCGCCTTCCTGCAGCCGCATTTACCACCCTTCACAATTAGGAAAAACAGAACAAAAAATGATGGCAAAGCTGTCATTTCGCAATAGCTAAGCTTTCACGCCGCAATAGCATAGCTTTTACCGTCTAAAAGCATAGTTATTACCGCCTGATATCTATGCTTTTGCAACGCAATATCTACGCCTTTGCAACGCATTAAATACCAACATGTTACACAACCGTCTTGCTCTTACGACCGAAAACGGGAAAATAGAACACTTTTTTCACAGTTACTAAACAACAAGATAACCAAACTATAGATTATTTTCCACCGTAAACGAAGAATTATGAATTATGAATTAAGAATTATGAATTATTTTACTACCTTTGCACCACCAAACAAAAACAAGACAAAGAAAACGAATGACAGACAAGAAATACACCGACCTCTTCTGCGACTTCGATGACACTCTCTACGACACACGCGGGAATGCCATCCTCTCACTCGCCGAACTCTACGACTTCTTCCACCTCGATGACCACTTCGATGACCCGGATGACTTCTACGAAGCATACTGGAAAACGAATGTCGAACTGTGGGGACTCTACTCCAAAGGCGAGATTGACCGCCATTTCCTCATCGTGGAACGCTTCCGCAGACCGCTCAGCCTCGGCAAGGGACTGGAGAACATCACGGAGGAAAAGTGCCTGGAGATAAGCGACAAGTTCCTGGAACTGTGCTCGGTAAAGCCCGGTCTCGTCGAGGGAGCGAAGGAACTGATGGATCATCTGAAGGCCGCCGGCTACCGTCTGCACATCTGCAGCAACGGATTCCACGAGGTGCAGTACAAGAAACTCACCGCGTGCGGACTCATAGATTACTTCGACACCATCGTCCTGAGCGAGGATGCCGGCGCAAACAAGCCGTCAAAGCAATTCTTCGACTATGCCTTCAGCCAGACAAAAGCCGACCCGAAGACCACGCTCATGATTGGTGACAACTATAATACCGACATCATCGGAGCAATGGATGCCGGCATAGACACCATGCTCTTCAATAGATGGGACCCTTCTTTCGTTCCGCCACGACAGCCACAATATGTGGTCAATGCACTGAAGGAAATCATCGACCTACTCTGATGCTTAGGCAAAACAGGCTCGGAAAAAGAATAAAGATAAGCCAAAGTGGATTTTTTTCAAGGAAAGATTTCCGTATCTTAGGGAAAAAGTGTATTTTTGCATGATTGTTTGACATAAACTGATTTTTTACATGGACTACGACAAGAACGAAGAGATAATAGTGGAACGCCCGCAAGTGCTCGAATGTGACGTGGTGCGCTTTCAGAACAATAAAGAGAAATGGGTGGCTTTCGTCGGACTGCTCGACGGCAGACCTTATGAAATATTCACCGGAATACAGGACGATGAGGAAGGTATCGTGCTGCCAAAGACCGTGGTCGATGGCAAGATAATACGTCAGACCAACGAGGATGGCACACATAGATACGACTTCCAATTTGAAAATCGTCGCGGATACAAGACCACTGTGGAGGGACTTTCTGAAAAGTTCAATCCCGACTGCTGGAACTATGCCAAACTCATATCCGGCGTACTGCGCTACCGTATGCCTATACGCCTCGTGGTCAAGCTCATAGAGTCGCTCACATTCAAGGGCGAAATGCTCAATATGTGGAAAAACGGCGTGGCCCGCGCACTCAAGAAATATATGCCGGAAGAGGAATGATGACAGGCAATATCTACATCGACTCGCTGCGAATGCACGCATTCCACGGAGTGCTGGAGCAGGAAAAGACGGTGGGCAACGACTATACCGTCAGCGTCACGCTGGAATATCCGCTGGAGAATGCCTGCCGGACGGACAACCTCGACGACACCATCAACTACGCCACTGTGGCTGAAACAGTGGTGGAAGAGATGCAGAAGCCGTCAAAACTCGTGGAGCATGTGGCTGGAAGGATTATCAGAAGACTGAAAGACCTATTTCCTGCCACCACGATGGTGCGCGTCAACGTCAGGAAGGTGGCACCGCCGATGCCCTATGACATGGATGGCGCCGGCGTGGAACTGTGCTGCCGCTTTTAGACTGCCAGGCTCTAAAAATGTAAATAAATCCTAAATAGGTACGCGCATATATACGTATCTCTTTTTTTTTATGTAATTTTGCAGATATTTCTCTCTTACTCATGCGTAACAGATTTGTTCTCACACTCATCATATTCCTTGCAGGGACAGCATTCTCATGGGCTGCCTCCGACAAGTTCACACTCGTAATAGATGCCGGACACGGCGGACATGATGCCGGAGCGCTGGGCGCTTTCTCCAAGGAAAAGGACATAAACCTGCGCACGGCACTCGCTTTCGGAGGATACGTGGAGCGAAACTGCCCCGATGTGCGCGTGATATATACGAGAAAGAAAGACTTCTTCGTGCCGCTCCATACCAGAGCCGAGATAGCAAACAAGGCAAAAGCGGACCTCTTCATCTCAATCCACACCAACTCATTGCCTAACAAGAAGATAGCAAGAGGATTCGAAACCTACACGCTCGGTATGCACCGTGCCAGCGAAAACCTCGATGTGGCAAAGCGAGAGAACTCCGTTATCCTCGTGGAGAAGGACTACAAGCAGCATTATGAGGGCTTCGACCCCAACTCGTCAGAGAGCTATATCATCTTCGAATTCCTGCAGGACCACTTCATGGCGAAGAGTGTGGAGTTTGCAAAACTCGTGCAGAGCAACGTATGCTCGCTTGCCAAAAGGCAAAACAAGGGCGTGAAGCAGGCGGGATTCCTCGTGCTCAGAGAGACATCCATGCCGAGCTGCCTCGTGGAGGTGGGCTTTATCTCCACTCCCGACGAGGAACAGAGCCTCAACAACAGCGCCACCATCGACAATATCGCCAAAGGTCTATATAATGCTTTCATCAAATACAAGCAGAAAAACGCGGGCGGCGACACCGATTATGTCACCGAACACTCTTCCGACGTGATGCAACCGACACCTGCCGGCAGTCAGGAAGAAGAGAAACCCGTGACCAAGAAGCTCACGGAAGTGCGCAATACAGGCAACAGCCAGGAGGCGAAACCGCAGAAACAGGCCAATGCGGAAAGCAGATCCACACGCGACAGGACCTCACGCAGCAGAAGCAAGGAGAGCGACAAGACCGCCACTGCAGCAGAAACAGACAGCGCTCCGGTGTTCAAGATTCAGATATTCATCTCTGACAAAGTGCTGAAAGACAGCGACTCACGCTTCAAAGGCGAGAAAGCCGACTACTACAAGGACGGCAATATGCTGAAATACACCATCGGTTCCACCACCGATTACAACGAGATCCTGCGTCTGAAGAAGTCCGTGGGCGACAAATTCCCGGGCTCATTCATCGTAGCCTTCAAGAACGGAGAGAAGATCGCCACCGCCGATGCCATAAGGGAATACCGCGCCAACAAGCGCTAAGCCCCCGAATTATCTCAGCAGTCCGCCACTGTGTCGGGCGCGTTACCGCCCGATATCCCCCAAGATTCAACAAGAAACAAAAACCCATCACAACAATGAAGTATTTCACAAAAGAGGTAAAGATAGCATTAGTAGCCATAGCAGGCGTAGTATTATTGTTCTTTGGACTCAATTTCCTCAAAGGACTGTCCATCTTCTCCGACGGACACGCCTACAAGATAGCCTTCTCCAATGTCAACGGACTCTCTGGCTCATGCCCGATATACGCTGACGGTTACCGCGTAGGCACAGTGACAGCCATCAGCTACGACTACGACAAGCAGGGCAATATCATCGTGACAGCAGAGATAGACGACAATCTGCGCATCCCTCGCGGCACGACAGCAGAGATCGCTTCCGACCTCATGGGCAACACACAGGTCAACCTCCTCCTCGCAAACAACCCTCGCGAGCATGTCAATCCGGGCGAGACCATCATGGGCGACATAGCTCATGGCGCAGTGGATGACCTCAAGGATATGATTCCTGCCGTCGAGAAGATGCTACCGAAGCTCGACAGCATCCTCGCTTCGCTCAACGCATTGCTCGCAGACCCTGCCATCGCAGCCACACTGCATAATGCAGAGACCATATCCCAGAACCTCACAGTGACCACACAGAGCATCAACACCATGATGGCTGACCTCAACAGGAAGGTGCCGGGAATACTGACAAAGACCGACCGCGTAATGACAAATGCAGAGACCGTAAGCAGCAATCTCGCCGCTATCGACGTGGCTGGAACAATGGCAAAGGTGGATGCCACACTGGCTAATGTGGAGAATCTCACCAACACTCTCAACAGCAAGGAAGGCTCCATCGGGCTCCTCCTCCATGATCCAGGGCTCTACAACAACATGACCTCCACCATGGCATCAGCAGATTCACTGCTGACTGACCTCAAGGCCCACCCTAAGAGATACGTACACTTCTCTATTTTCGGAAAGAAAGACAAATAATTTCCGGGAATATAATTATTCAATTTCCGCAAGCTCAACAAGCGCCCTGCAAGGGCATTGAGCACATAGCCCTGGGTAACACCCTGGGTATAACAAGCTGAAGAGCAGCGCCCTGCAAGGGCAAAAGCAGGAATGACGAAGCATTTACCATGATGCTTTTGCCCTTACAGGGCGTTTGCATCATTCACTGCATCCCCAGGGTGTTGCCCTGGGCTATGAGCTGGTGGGCTGTCAGCCCGTCTTGGTCCACTTGCGAAATTCCAGTAATTACCTTATCACATCACTGCAGGCTGACGGCAGCAACGCAATATGCCAGCCATCGCAAAGCCAATCCATCCCAAACTCCAAACCCACAAGAAGAAAGAAATGCAAAACTCTCGCGCCCTATGGGCTGCTTGCCAGAACTATTTCAAGGCCAACATAGAAGAGGGTGAATACGAGAAGTGGTTTTCCAATGTAGAATTTGAATCGTTCGCTCCTGCCACCAATGTGCTTACACTGCAGGTGCCAAGCGATTACATCAGCCAACACATCGAGAAAAACTACATCGATCACCTGCGCATCGCCATCAGCAACACCTTTGGCAGAATAAGATTATCATGGCATATCACCGTGGTAAACAAGCCTGTCAATGGGGAAATGACTGAGAGCAAGGCGAAGCGTACCCCTAAGGGATATGGCTTGAGAGTGGAAGGAGCAGTAGATACAGAGAGTCCGGACGGCATTGCAAAGGCTGCCGTTTCGAGAAATGACAACAAACTGATGGTGGCACCGGGCTCGGCACCCACCACTCATCTGCCGGAAATAGACTCACAGCTCAATTTCCGACAGACATTCAGCAACTATGTAGAGGGAAAATCCAACAAGCTCTGCCGGTCAGTAGGCCTCAGCATAGCCGAACATCCACAGGGCACAAAGTTCAATCCATTCTTCGTCTTCGGACCATCTGGATGCGGAAAGACCCATCTCGTCAATGCAATAGGCGTGAGATGCAAGGAGATGTACCCACAAAAGCGTGTGCTCTACGTCAGCGCAAGGACATTCCAGGTGCAGTTTGTCAATGCCCAGCTCAAGGGTAAGATAAATGATTTCATCGCATTCTATCAGACTGTGGACATGCTTATCGTCGATGACGTGCAGGAATGGACTTCTTCTCCAAAGACACAGGAGACATTCTTCCACATCTTCAACCACCTCTTCCGCAACTCCAAGCGCATCATCCTCATCAGCGACCGCGTGCCGGCACAGCTGCAGGGCATGATGGACCGCCTGATAAGCCGATTCTCATGCGGTCTCGTGGCTGAACTGGAGAAGCCTAACGTGCAGCTCTGCATCGACATCCTCATGAGAAAAATCCAGAGAGACGGTCTCGACATACCGGAAAACGTGGTGAGATACATCGCTGAGAACACCAACGGCAGCGTGCGCGACCTGCAAGGCGTCATCAATTCGCTGATGGCTTACAGTGTGGTATATAACTGCAACATAGACATGCGCTTCGTGGAGCGAGTGGTAAAGCGTGCTGTCAAAATCAATGAACAGGTTCTTACGCTCGACGACATCATCCAATGCGTATGCAATCACTATGAGATCACCGAGCAAGCCGTAAAGGGCAAGACCCGAAAACGAGAGATTGTGCTGCCACGACAGATAATAATGTATTTCGCTGACAAGCACATACGAATGCCGGCTTCACGCATCGGGCGCTGTATGGGCGGCAGAGACCACTCCACAGTGCTACATTCCATACAGATAATCAATGAAAGAGTGAAGAAAGACCGTGACTTCTCCAACATCATCTCCGAACTGGAGGACGGTCTTGGTATTGCGAGATAAATTGGAAAATGAAGAATGAAGAATTTAGAATGAAGAATGAAGATTACATTTTTCACCTTGTGTTTTTCTTCCAAAGCGAAGAAAACCAACTCGAATTCTTCATTCTTCATTCTTGATTATTCATTTCAAAAAACCTGACTATGAAAAGATTTGCATTCAAAATGTTCCTCAAACCGGGCTGTGAGGAAGAGTATCAGAAGCGCCATGCCGCTATCTGGCCCGAACTGGTGAAGATGATAAAGGACAGCGGAGTAAGCAATTATTCCATCTATTGGGACAAAGACACCAATATCCTCTTCGGCTATCAGGAGTGCTCCGGCGATGGAAACTCACAGGACACATCGAATGGCATCGACCCTATCACGCAGAAATGGTGGGACATGATGGCTGACATCATGGAGGTAAACCCTAAAGACAACTCCCCTGTCACCATTCCTATCAAGGAAGTGTTCCACCTTGATTAAAAATGAAGAGTGAAGAGTGAAGAATGAAGAATGGATATTACACTCTTTTTGTGAAAAGTGAAAAGTGAACAACCGCACTGATGCAACTTGTAAATAAATAAAAATGAAGAATTCGAGTTAAGTATTCTCCGGCTTGTCTTTCACAAGCGAAGAAACTAACTCGAATTCTTCATTCTTCATTCTACATTCTTCATTCAGGAAACTTACTCGCGATTAGCACGCTTGCGCTCCAGATGATCAAGGATAGCCTTGCGGATACGCATTGACTTAGGAGTCACTTCCACAAGTTCATCAGACTTGATATACTCCAGACACTCTTCGAGAGAGAGCACCGTGCGAGGGATGATGCGAGCCTTGTCGTCAGTACCTGAAGCACGGACATTGGTGAGCTGCTTTGCCTTTGTCACATTGACCACGAGGTCATTCTCGTGCACATGCTCGCCTACTACTTGTCCGCCATAGACATCTTCACCTGGTTCGATGAAGAACTTGCCGCGGTCCTGCAGTTTGTCGATGGAGTAAGCAAAGGCATTTCCGGTCTCAAGGGCTATCATCGAACCGTTGGTACGGCGGGTGATGTCGCCCTTATAAGGCTGGTATTCCTTGAAGCGATGCGCCATGATAGCCTCACCCTGGGATGCAGTGAGCACGTTGGTACGGAGTCCCATGATACCGCGGGAAGGAATATCAAACTCGATATTCACGCGATCGCCCTGGCTTTCCATACTTGTCATCTCGCCCTTACGGCGTGTCACCATATCAATCATCTTGCTGGAGAATTCCTCTGGCACATTGATAGTAAGCTCCTCGATAGGCTCACACTTCACTCCGTCAATCTCTTTATAGATTACAGTAGGCTGACCTACTTGGAGCTCGTAACCCTCACGACGCATTGTCTCAATCAATACAGAGAGATGAAGCACGCCTCTACCTGACACAACCCAGCGGTCTGTGGCATCCTCGAATGGCTCTACACGCAGTGCAAGATTCTTCTCCAACTCCTTCTGGAGGCGTTCATTTATATGACGGGAAGTGACAAACTTACCCTCTTTGCCAAAGAAAGGAGAGTCATTGATGGTAAAGAGCATAGACATTGTAGGCTCATCAATGGCGATTGGAGGCAGCGGTTCTGGGTTTTCATAGTCACAGATGGTGTCACCAATCTCAAACTTGTCCAGTCCGATGATAGCACAGATATCACCACTTTTCACTTCAGCCACCTTCTTGTGGCCCATACCGTCGAAAGTGTGCACCTCTTTGATCTTTGTCTTCTCCATAACGCCGTCACGATGCGCGATGGTCACGTTCATTCCCTCCTTCAACACGCCGCGATGGATACGTCCTACGGCGATACGACCGGTGTAGGAACTATAGTCCAGAGACGTGATAAGCATCTGAGGGGTGCCCTCCAGATACTCAGGAGCCGGGATTACCTCCACAATCTTGTCGAGAAGATAGTCGATATTGTCAGTAGGAGCATTGTAATCCTCAGCCATCCAGCCGTTCTTTGCAGAGCCATATACCACTGGGAAGTCCAGCTGGTCCTCGGTGGCATTGAGAGAGAACATGAGGTCGAAGACCATTTCATACACCTCTTCCGGACGACAGTTAGGCTTATCCACCTTGTTTACCACCACGATAGGCTTCAATCCTATCTGAAGGGCCTTCTGAAGCACGAAACGTGTCTGAGGCATAGGGCCCTCAAAGGCATCGACAAGGAGGATACATCCGTCAGCCATATTGAGGACACGCTCCACTTCACCACCGAAGTCAGAGTGTCCCGGAGTATCTATGATATTGATTTTTGTACCTTTCCAGTTGATAGATACATTCTTGGAGAGAATGGTTATGCCACGCTCACGCTCAAGGTCGTTGGCATCAAGTACTTGGTCTGAGTTGTTCTGACCTTCACGGAAAAGTTTTCCGGCAAGCATCATCTTATCGACCAGAGTAGTCTTTCCGTGGTCAACATGGGCGATGATGGCGATGTTTCTAATATCCTGCATAATAATTTTGATATTTATGCTTTTGTTGTGATGGCAATGTCATTTCCCACCTTATTTATAAAAGCGGATGCAAAGGTACTATTTTTCTGTGAGATAGGCAAATAAATGAAATGAAAAATGCAGATGAATGAATGGAAAAATGAAGGCAATGACATACAATCAGGCACAAGACCTGTCTTTTCCCTTTCCTTATAGTATTCACAGGAATGCGTTCCAGATGCGAAACTGACACATGAAACCAATGCTTTCAGACGCTGTATAAGCCCTTTTTTGCTCGTTTTTAACGGTTGTTAATACTTTTTGTAACTACTCAGGTAGGTTTGCCGTACTCATATTATGACGAAACGATAGCAGCTTAACGTTCAATTATCACTTCGCATCTGACGCTCATAAAAGCTGTTGAATATCAGGAAAATAAACATTATTTTACTTGCATATTTGTTTTTTTTTGTACCTTTGTAGGTGAAATGAAGGCAAAGAAATCAGCAAATAGCAAAGTTCCCAGCAGGGCGTTACA
>CAKQPF010000043.1 GCA_934256705.1 uncultured Prevotella sp. | reverse complement strand
AATTATGTATCGTTTGGCAACATGTTTTTGGGTTAGCATCTGCACAGCCCCCCACAGGGTTTGTCGGGTGCGCCGTTTTTATTCGATTCTCGCGAGGTGGCTGATTTGCAGAATGTAAGCGAAATTGGGAAAATGGTTTACGCCTGTTTCTATTTGCGTGTGTTTTTTATGCTTTTCCCCTTGATTAAAAAATAACATAGAACGCATGCGCATATATAATTCAAAAGGCTGAGAATCGCAATTCCGGCATTAAGAAAAAACAAATGCAACATTCACGAATTTGAAATTCCCCAACTTGACAAAAATGCGAAATATGAGTAATTTTGCATCGCTTTTCAGAAGGAAGAGCAAATGGATAATTAACAAATAAATGGATAAAACAATATGGAGTATTTTAAGATTATTATGATAGCAAGCGCGATAGTGCTTCCTGTCTTGGTGACATTTGGTTGGAAAGCCTGGAGAAAGACAAACCTTTTCATCAGAAAGCATCATTTGATTTCCTTCAAGGGAGATGATTGTGAGTTTGCTTATGACGACACGGTATATCTTAATGATGACGTGGACAATAACAAGGACAGAATGATTCTCAAGGATTATACAGATGAATGCTACTGCTAAGTTTCTATCCCGTTACGCAGCGGTGATACTTGCGGCTGGCAGTACCTCGGCAAGATGCGAGAAGACGGTCTATCGTATGGCAAAGAGCTTCGGCTATGATGTGGACCTTACCATCCTGCCACGCTCTATCATGATGACGGTAAGGCAGATAGACTCGGACCAGACTTACACGGTGAACGAGAAAATCCCAGCTATTGGTTTCAATTTCTATTTCATATCAAGTCTGACACGCCTCTCATGGGACATCCGCGACCGCGGAACAAGTCTGGAAGATGCAGAAAAGGAATTCGAGCGCATCAGCAGTTCGAAGCGTCTCAATCCGGTTCTGGTAACCATTCTGACAGGTCTCGCCAACGCTTCGTTCTGCCGTCTGTTTGAAGGAGATGGGCTAGCCATGCTCATCGTCTTCATCGCCACGGTCAATGGATTCTGGCTCAAGAATGCTCTTCACGGTTCATGGCATTGGGATATGAGGCTCGCTATTCTCGTGGCCGCCTGCTCTTCGTCCGTTATTGCTTCGTGCGGATTCATATTCAACATCACTTCCACGCCTGACGTGGCTCTCGGCACCAGTGTCCTTTATCTCATTCCCGGCATCCCTTACATCAATTCGGTCAGCGACCTTATTCATGGTCATCTGCTTTGCTGCATGAGCCGATTTATAAATGCCTGCGTGATCACGACCTGTCTCGGAATAGGTCTTTCGCTGGGAATATTACTCATGAACATACAATATTTTTAGAAAGAACTCGTTATGTTGATAGATTTATTGCTCGACGGATTCTTTGCGGCAATCGCTGCCATCGGATTCGGAAGCATTAGTAATGTACCAATAAGATCATTCAAGGGATGCGCATTGCTCGCGGCAATGGGACATGCTACACGTTACTTTCTGATGAACATCATGGGATGGAACATCATTCCTGCGGCTTTCATCGCATCCATCGTGATCGGCGTGACCGCTCCGAAGGCAGGACATTTCTGGAGAGTGCCGACAGAGGCGCTCGCTTACCCGGCTCTCCTGCCTATGATTCCGGGAATGTACGCTTACAGGGCGGTAGAAGGATTGCTCATGTGCATCACTTGCAAGGATGATGCCCTGTTCAATCATGCCTTTTATCTCTTCTGGTGGAACGGAATGATTTGCTCCATCATCATCGTGCTCATGGTACTTGGGCTGACAATCTCAATACAAGTAATGCAAAGAAACAATAAGGGCTGAAGATGAATGTCCGGAAAGGATAGTCATGATGGCTCAATCTGATAGATTTCATGGAGATAAGACAACTGAATATATTTCTCAAAGCAGCGGAAACGCTTAATTTTGCAGAAGCGGCACGATTGCTGTTTATGACTCAGAGTGCTTTCACGCAAAACATAAAGCAACTGGAGGACGAACTGGGCGTTCCGCTGTTTGACCGCAACAGCCACAGCGTGCATCTGACGGAGGCGGGAGAAGTGATGCAGGAATACGCCCGCAAGACCATCAATATGGCTGACGAATGCAAGGCGCATATCATGGATCTCAAGCAGTTGAAGAGCGGAGTGCTGCGCATAGGAGTCACTCATTCGTTCTCGCTGATGACCACTGAAGTGATAAGGGATTTCTGCAAACTGTACCCTAACGTAAATATAGAAATCACATACAAGCGTATGGAGGAACTTCTGCTTATGCTTCAGCATCATGAGCTGGATGGCGTTCTCTCCTATATGCCGCTGAAACAGCCGAAGCAGGTGGATTCAGACGTTCTCTTTCACGACCGGCTCGGAGTGGTAATGCGTCGTGACAACTCTCTTGCCAAGCGGAAATCGCTTAAACTGAAGGATGTAAGCAAATACAGTTTTGCGTTGCCTGCCAGGGGATTACAGGCGCGCAACGTCCTTGAGAGGGTCTTTGCTGACAGTGATGAGAGACTGAATATGCGAGTGGAACTCAATATCGCGACTCCTATATTGCGTCTGGTGCGTGACAGCAAGATGCTGACGATACTTTCCTGTACGTCAGTCAGCACGTTTCCAGAGCTTTGCGCAGTGCCGCTCGATGAAAAGAATTGCGAGATGATAGGTTGCCTTCACACATTGAAAAATGCTTATTGCAAGCATTCGATGAAGCAACTCGTAAGATTGCTGAAGGAATACATATCATTTCACGGAATGGAATAATTGTTCTATCCATCCATAATGAGGAGAATCCGATGGCTATTCCATAGCTCTCGTTTTCTCCTTTCTTTATTTGTGAAAGGAATTATCCGAATGTTCACGGATAATTGTCTGAAGTTTCGCGGGTATCTTACCAAGCTGATAATCAACAATAAAATATCAGCAAAAAAAATAAACAAATATATTTTTATCTGTTTTTTATTTATTTTTCTATATTGATGTTTTTAGCTTCCCCACGACCGTGGGGACTGAGGTTTTTTTCTGCCAGCGAAAGTTGGGTAGTTGCCATTTGAGGAATCATACGGTTTATCATAGGAAACACGAACAGCTCTGCTGAAACGCAAGTTCCCTGCTCCGCATTGCGGAACAGGGAACTTCGATTTCTGTTTGTCAGTTATTCTTTATTCCATAGACAGTGGTCTGATCTTTGTCCATATAGACGGTCTGGAGCAATGTGTCCACGCTGCCGTTGTCATGTGTTACGGTGTAACGTATCATCGTGTAATAAAGCATCTTGGGGCATTCATTTGGGAAGACGGCTTTGAGATTCCCAGTCTTTGCGAACCTGCTGCGCAGTTCCTTCATCGTCTCAGGTGAGATGCGGCTTGTGGAATCCAATTCCGTAGCCGTCAGGAAATTGACGCTTCCCGACTTGATGTTTTCCTCAATGTAGCGCCGTGCTGCATTGTCAGGCACGCCGCTGCATGAGGCGAAGCCCACCATCATGGATAATATGGAGAACAGTATCTTTCTCATTATTTCTTGAGGATAGCGAGAAGGTGACGCCAAACCATATCAACTGTAGGGATAAGGAGACGCTCGTCAGGAGAGTGAACACCGCGGAGTGTAGGGCCCATGCTCACCATGTCGAGCTCAGGATAACGCTCTGCGAAGAGACCGCATTCGAGACCGGCGTGGATTCCCAGTACCTGAGGCTCCTTGCCGAAGAGTTCCTTGTAGGTTTCCACTACCATCTTGGTCAGTTTGCTGTCAGGATTCATCTTCCATGCAGGATATCCTTCGCCTGTATCTACCTCAGCACCGGCAAGCTGGAACACGGCACGGACGGTGTTGCACATATTGTCGAGCGCAGACATCACGTTGCTTCGCTGTGAGGTGGTCACGAGGACGCTGCCATCTTCCTGGGTCTTCACGCTTGCAAGGTTACTTGATGTTTCCACGAGCCATTCGATAGCCTTGTCCTGGCACATGGAGAGAACGCCGTTGTCCACACCCTGGAGGGCAAGGATAATCTTGCGGCTGTCTTCCTCGCAGATGACCTTTTCTGCCTCTGCAGACTCCATATACATCTTGATGTTAGGCTCGGTAACGTGGTATTCCTCTTCCACTTCGCTGGCAAAGACATTGAATGCAGCGCGTACATTCTCCTTCTCGGCTGCAGGAACGGCGATGATCATCTCTCCGTCACGTGGAATGGCATTGTGCAGACCGCCCGCATTGAGATTGCCGAGCAGAACCTTGCCCTTCTCGGACATGAGATAGATGAAGCGGGAAAGGAGTTTTACTGAGTTCGCGCGCTTCTTGTTGATGTCGTCACCGGAGTGACCGCCGGTGAGCTGCTTCACGCCGATCTTGAGGAAGAAGAGACCTTCTGTCTCATCCTGGTATTTCGGACGGAAGATGGCCTGTGTGCGCTTGCCGCCTGCACATGAAACGAAAATCTGACCTTCATCCTCAGAGTCGAGGTTGATGAGCATCTTGCCGGTCATGAATCCAGCCTTCAAGCCTTCAGCGCCAGTGAGACCTGTCTCTTCATCGCGTGTGAAAACGCACTCGATTGGTCCGTGTTCTATGTCGTTGGAGTCAAGCAGAGCAAGCTCCATAGCGATGCCGATGCCGTCGTCAGCACCGAGGGTAGTGCCTTTGGCGCGGAGCCATTCGCCGTCGATGTATGTCTCGATAGGGTCATTGTCAAAGTCTATGTTGCACTCAGGAAGCTTCTCGCACACCATGTCCATGTGGCTCTGGAGAATTATAGTGTCACGGTCTTCGTATCCAGGGGTCGCATTTTTACGGATGAGAACATTGCCGGTTTCATCCACGAGTGTCTCAAGACCACGGCTCTCACCAAACTCCTTGAGGTAAGCAATTATCTTCTCCTCGCGCTTGGATGGACGTGGAATGGCATTGATTAGTGCAAACTGTTCAAATACACTTGCAGGTTTTAAGTCTTTTTTATTCATATTTATAATGTTTTAGATTAGATTATCAAATCTTTTTATTACCTTTGCACCCAATATGTGTCATGCGTCCTGACAGCGTCTCTATCAGCCTGTCATCAGCAATGATTACATGATAAGAATGGTAACATCGGAATCGTGATGCAAAGTTAATGCTTTTATAGCTAAACTGCCAAACGAAAGATGTTAATAAATGCAATAAGAATGAAAAAACATTATAGACCAATGAACAAGAAGAACCTTTTTTCGGCTTTTGCTGTAGCAGCATTCGCCGTAGTAATGACCTCATGTGACAACAGCCCTAAGCAGGATGCAGAGCCAGTGGCTGCGCAGACTAATCCTACAGAGCTCAAGATCGCTTACGTAGAGGTGGATTCCATCATGAGCCAGTACCAGTTCTGCAAGGATTACAGCATCATTCTCCAGAAGAAGAGCCAGAACGTGCAGAACACTCTCCAGCAGAAGGCTGGATCTCTCCAGGCTGCTGCCGCTAATTTCCAGCAGAAGCTTCAGCAGAACGCTTACACGGAGCAGCAGGCTCGCCAGATCCAGGCTGGTCTTCAGAAGCAGCAGGCTGACCTCGAAGCTCTCCAGCAGCGTCTCGGAAGTGAACTGCAGGCTGAGAATGAAAAGTTCAATACTGCTCTCCATGATTCTATACAGAATTTCCTCAACGCTTACAACAAGGACAAGAAATTCTCTCTTATCCTCTCCAAGGCAGGCGACAACATCCTCTATGCTGACAAGGTACATGACATCACCAAGCAGGTGATTGCCGGACTGAACAAGGCATACAAGAAGCCTGCCAACATGAGCAAGGCCACTGAGAAGAAAGAGGAAAAGAAATAAGGGTGGTTCTCTATAAATTACCACCGTCAGATAGAACTTAATTAGAATAATGACGTTTTGTTATCTTTCGAGGCTATTTTCGAGATTGAAGTGTAAGTGAGCGAAGGAGTTATGCGGTGCATAACGACTGAACGAACTTGCGCTTTGAGCCGAAAAGAGTCCGAAAGATAACAAAGCTAATTTATAGAACCACCCATAAAAGATGAAACAGATAAACTGGGGCTTCATCGGTTGCGGTGAGGTGACAGAGAAGAAAAGTGGCCCGGCATTCAATGAAGTGTCGGGCTCACGCGTTGTAGCTGTGATGGGCAGAAATGCGGACAAGACACGTTCGTATGCCCAGAGACATGGTATTCCCAAGTGGTTTACCGATGCCCAGGCATTGGTGGATGACCCGGAGGTGAACGCCGTCTATATCGCTACACCGCCTTCCAGCCATGCCACCTATGCCATCATGGCCATGCATGCCGGCAAACCTTGCTATGTGGAAAAGCCGCTCGCCGCATCTTATGATGACTGCGCCCGCGTAAACCATGTCAGCCAGGTGACGGGAGTGCCTTGCTACGTGGCTTATTATCGTCGTTACCTTCCTTATTTCAAGGAGGTGAAGAATGTGGTGGAGTCCGGAAAAATCGGAAAAGCCATCAATGTGCAGATACGATTCTCCTGTCCTCCACGTCAGCTCGATTACAACAAGCCGGAAGACCGCCCGTGGCGCCTCCAGCCGGACATAGCAGGAGGTGGATATTTCTATGACCTTGCGCCTCACCAGCTTGACTTGCTCCAGAATATCTTCGGTGTCATCACCCACGCTGAAGGCTACAGCAGCAATAGGGGAGGGCTCTATTCCGCAGAAGACACGGTGAGCGCCTGCTTCAGATTTGAAAACGGACTGCCGGGAAGCGGCTCGTGGTGCTTCGTGGGGCATGATTCTGCACGTGAGGACCGCATCGAGATAATTGGCGACAAGGGCATGGTGTCTTTCTCTGTCTTTGACTATCAGCCTATCGAACTGATTACTTCTTCTGGAAAAGAACTTATCAACGTGCCAAACCCGCAATATGTCCAGAAACCGCTCATAAAGTCTGTCATAGAAACATTGCAGGGGAATGACAACTGCAAATGCACAAGTATTTCCGCCACACCTGTAAACTGGGTGATGGACCGCATCCTCGGCAAATTCTAAGTGGCGGGCAAGACAGGATTCCTGCATCGGCAAGACTGTGCAGACAGAGGGCGAATGAATATAGGAACTAATGTAAAGGAGATATTAACCCTATGCTTATAACAAGAAAACACATTCTCCTTATTATATATATAATGTGTGTAGCCATGACTGATGTTGTGGCAAAGGAGAATGATGCCCTTGTTGCTTCCGAAGATACCGTTGGCTCTTATGCTGGTGAAAGCCAATCATTTGCAGACAGTCTGCAGTCTGACACTGGGATCAAAAAGGGGAATGTCCTGAAGCGGGCGGTAAATTCCGTCCTGCATTTCTTCTCCCCGGAAGTCAATGCGGAATACATTGAACCTCAGAGGTATAACTTTACCGCAATGGCTCAGGTCACGAACACGGATGATTATTTCGTGCTGAGAGGTGAAAGGGAGAACTCCATTTCGCTCTCTCCCAAGCGCAAGTTGAAGGTCGGACCTTTCTTTGGGTGGAGATGGCTCTTCTTCGGATATACATTCAATGTGAACAGCATCGAAATGAGCCATTCCAATGTGGATATAAACACGTCGCTTTATACTCCTGCCGTGGGAATCGACTTCGTGTATAGAAAGCTTGGAGATGGTTATCAGATAAGGGATTTCAAACTGAAAGACTATGGAAACATTGATTTCTTCAATGGAATGACCACTAATTCTCTCGACATTGACATTCTTTCCATAAATGGCTACTATGCCCTGAACAGCAGAAAATATTCCCAGCAAGCCGTGTTCAACCAGACAAACCGCCAGATCCGCAGTGCGGGATCATGGATAGTGGGCTCTGGTTACAATCAGTGCAGGGTGTCAATGGATTGGGTGCGTTTTCATGATGAACTCAGTAATGCCCTCCCGTCCAATTCCACATCGCAGGAATTCAATGACAGCGCACTGTTCTTCAAGAACCTCAGTTATCGCAGCATCCCATTCTCTGTAGGCTACGGATATAATTGGGCTTTCGCCAAGCACTGGACTTGCGGCGCCCAACTTCTCGGATCGCTTTCCTACATCTGGTCAAAGGGAGATGCCTACAACCAAAAGGTCGGTATAGAAACCATAATAAAAGACTTCCGATTCTCCAATTTCACTTTCGACGGAACTGTAAGGGTGGGCATAGTATGGAACAACTCGCGATGGTTTGCTGGAGCCAATGCCGTTTACCACACTTACCATTACCACCAGAACCATCTGGAAGCAGACAATATTTTCGGCACGCTCAATTTGTATTTCGGATTCAATTTCTGGAGGAGATAGGTGGACGGACGGAATGGCTCCTCCGATTGTAAACAATAAGAACAATTCTTTCTCCGGATAATAAGCAGATAGATAATCATGAACAAATGGCTTATATCATTGATGCTCCTGCTACTGCAGTGTCCTTTAGCACAGGCTTTGACGGGCAGACAGCAGGACAGCATAAAAATAGAACAGTTGCTCCGTGAGTCAAGAGCACTGAGACCGGCTGACAATCGCATCCTGTTCTTTGCCAGGAAGTTTCTCAGCGCCCCTTATGTAGGAGGCACGCTGGACAAAGCCAAAGAGGAACATCTGGTCATAAACACGCGCCAGCTTGATTGCACGACGTTCGTAGAGAATGTACTGGCATTGGCCCTGTGCTCAAAACGGGGGGAATACTCCTTCCATGATTTCTGCGTTCAACTGCAGAAAATACGTTATCGTGGTGGAACCGTAGCATATACCGAGCGGTTGCATTATTTCTCTGACTGGATGGAGGATAACTCGAAGATGGGATTTGTAAGAGTGATAGAAAGCAAAGCTCATCCGTTCAACGCCATACAGCATGTTTCCATCAACTATATGTCGAAGCATCCGTCCGCCTATGCCATGCTTTCCGCCCACCCGCAATGGATGCCTGGCATAATCAAAACCGAGAAAAGGCTGACAGGCAGGAAATACCGCTACATTCCAAAGAATGCAATTGACAACTCCAGGCGACTCAGGGAAACCATTCACGACGGGGATATAATCGCTATCCTCACGTCAAAACCGGGGCTCGACACTTCGCATATTGGTATTGCAGTATGGAAAAAGGACGGACTCCACCTCCTCAACGCATCTCAGATACACAGGAAGGTGGTCCTCGAACCTATGCTTTTCAGGGATTACATGAAGCGCCATCCATCACAGATGGGGATAAGAATATGCAGGATGGCGTAATGTGTCATGTGCCCGGATTCTTCATTCCGTCCCGCTGTTATGCCGCTCGTCCTTTTCCGGAAAATGTGCAACAGCGACAACCGGTTGAGTTGACAATAGTCAAAAAGAAATGATTAAATTTCTCATAATCAATATTTTTTAGTAACTTTGCACCCGAAATTTGAAATAGCGACGGTGAAGATGTGATTCTTCTGCCGTCAAATAATCGATTATAGTAAGAAATGATAACAGTTACCAATCTTGCCATCCAGTTTGGCAAACGTGTTCTTTATAAGGACGTAAACCTTAAATTCACAGCAGGAAACATTTATGGAGTGATAGGAGCCAATGGAGCCGGAAAGTCAACCCTTCTCCGTGCCATCAGCGGTGACCTTGAGCCTAACAAGGGAACAATCGAAATGGGACCGGGAGAACGCCTCTCCGTACTCGAACAGGACCACTTCAAATATGATAATTATACCGTCATCAACACTGTGCTAATGGGTCACCAGCCGCTCTGGGACAATATGCAGGAGCGTGACGCCCTCTACTCAAAGAGCGAAATGACAGAAGCTGACGGCAACCGTGCAGCGGAGCTTGAAGAGGCTTTCGCGGAGATGGACGGATGGAATGCTGAGAGTGACGCTGCACAGCTGCTTTCAGGTCTGGGCATCAAGGAGGACAGCCACTACAAGATGATGTCTGAACTCTCCAACAATGAGAAGGTGCGCGTGATGATGGCGAAAGCCCTCTTCGGCAATCCTGACAACCTTCTTCTCGACGAGCCTACCAATGACCTTGATCTCGACACCGTAAGATGGCTTGAGGAATATCTCTCGAATGTAGAGCAGACCGTGCTCGTGGTATCCCACGACCGTCACTTCCTCGACTCCGTTTCCACCATGACCGTGGATATAGATTTCGGAAAGGTGACCCTCTTTGCCGGAAACTATTCCTTCTGGTACCAGTCCTCCCAGCTTGCCCTCAGACAGGCACAGAATCAGAAGGCCAAAGCTGAAGAGAAGCGTAAGGAACTTGAGGAATTCATCAGACGCTTCTCTGCCAATGTCGCAAAGTCAAAGCAGACCACATCGCGCAAGAAGATGCTTGAGAAACTCAATGTCGAGGAAATCACGCCTTCCACACGTAAGTATCCAGGCATCATCTTCACCATGGACCGCGAACCTGGCAACCAGATTCTCGAAGTGGAGAACCTCAAGGCTGTCGATGCGGACGGAACTGTGCTTTTCGACAACGTAAGTTTCAATATCGAAAAAGGTCAGAAGACCGTTTTCCTCTCCCACAATCCAAAGGCCATGACCGCACTCTTCGAGATCATCAACGGCAACCGTGAGGCTGACGGCGGTACATATAAATGGGGCATCACCATCACTACTGCCTATCTTCCGCTCGACAATACGGAATTCTTCGAGTCAGACCTCAACCTCGTCGATTGGCTCTCGCAGTATGGCACGGGAAATGAAGTGGCTATGAAGGGATTCCTCGGTCGTATGCTCTTCAAGCAGGAAGAAGTGGAGAAGAAAGTCAATGTGCTCTCAGGAGGCGAGAAGATGCGCTGCATGATAGCACGTATGCAGCTCAAGAATGCCAACTGCCTTATCCTCGACACGCCTACAAACCATCTCGACCTTGAGTCAATCCAGGCATTCAACAATAATCTCGTCGGTTTCAAGGGAAACATCCTCTTCTCTTCTCATGACCATGAGTTCATCAACACCGTGGCAGACCGCATAATCGAACTGACTCCTAAAGGTACCATCGACAAGCTCATGTCCTATGATGACTACATCTACGATGAGGCCATCAAGGAGCAGAAGGCGAGCATGTACGAGTAATGCTGGTTGACTTGTGGTTTAGTTGTTTTGTTGTTTAGTTGGCAGAAACGGCAATCGACTAAACCACAAAACAACTAAACCACAAAACTATTGATATTTTATTCCAAACGGCACATGCGTTCAATTCGTCGTCCTCTAAAATGGCACTTTGCGGTGAAAGGGAACACGAATCTACCGAATCTACCGAATAAGCAAGACCTGTCTAGAAGACAGTACCGAGTGAAGCGAGAGTAACACGGGACAAAGTCTCGGGGTTATAACCCAGAGGGGTATAGCTGTCTTGAAGACAGTACCACACTCACAGAAATATCAATACATAAAAATACAACATCAATGGATAAAAATATCATTATCTATTTTTAGATTGTTTTTATCCATTGATATTTTTTTTTGAGAGGGGAGGTACTGTCTTCCAGACAGCCGTTCTCTTATTGGTTATAATCCCGAGACTTCGTCCTGGGTTACTCTCGCTTCGCTCGGTATTGCCTTCCAGGCAAAGCTTGGTGTATGATTATATGTAGGTGGTACTGCCTTCCAGACTTTAATAGGTAATAGGAGATTACACTTTGTTTAGATAATAGGGAAAAGGTAATAGGAAATAGTAGATTACACTCGTTTGCTTGAGATTCCTCCATAGCGAGAAACCATGTGTGGCAAGTGTATTCTCCTATTTCCTATTACCTTTTCCCTATTCCCTAAAGAGAGTTCCCTATTACTTATTCCCTATTCCCTAATGTGGTGGTTCCTGTCTGCAGTTTGGTGCAAAGCTACTGTTGCCCCGCAATGTAAAAGAAATTGGCACAAGGTTTGCTTTAGTACATTCGTAAAAAAAAACTAATAAGAAAATGGACAATAAAGACATAGACATCGAAGAACTGCTGAAGAAAGCTGATGCAGAGCAGAATGGCAAGGACAATTCTCAAGACTCTGAAGTAAAAGATGAGAAGAAAACTGAAAGTGATGCGGATGCAAAGGCTGATACTGCCGCTGACAATGCGACAGAAAGTCAGTGTGATTCTGAAAAAACGGCAGAAAAGACTGACCCTTTGGCAGAGGCGCAGGCCCAGATAGAGCAGTTGAAGAATGAAATGCTCTATAAGCAGGCTGAGTTTGACAATTACCGCAAGCGTACCATCAAGGAAAAGGCTGACCTCATCCTTTCCGGAGGCGAGAAGACCATCAAGGAGATTCTCCCTGTGCTCGATGACTTCGAGCGTGCCCTCGCCGACAAGACCGACGATGCAAACGCCGTGCGTGAGGGCATGAAGCTGATATTCAACAAGTTTATCTCCACCCTTGAAAAGATGGGCGTGAAGAAGATTGAGACCGAAGGAGCTGACTTCAACGTGGATTACCACGATGCCATCGCTCTCGTGCCAGGCATGGGCGACGAGATGAAGGGCAAGGTGATTGACTGCACCAAGACCGGCTATACGCTCAACGACAAGGTAATCCGTCACGCTCAGGTGGCTGTGGGTCAGTAATTATCTGTAGAAACAAGGAGATACGACAATGGCAAAAAGAGACTATTATGAAGTGCTTGGCGTAGATAAGAAAGCCAGCGCAGCAGAGATAAAGAAAGCATACCGCAAGCTCGCTATCAAATACCACCCTGACAAGAACCCTGGCGACAAGGAAGCCGAGGAGAAATTCAAGGAGGCGGCAGAAGCATATTCCGTGCTCTCTGACGAGCAGAAGCGACAGCAGTATGACCAGTTCGGCTTTGACGGTCCGAGCGGCTTTGGCGGAGCGGGAGGCTTCAGCGGAGGCAGTTTCAATATGGATGACATCTTCTCTATGTTCGGAGACATCTTCGGGGGTCACAGCGGTTTCGGAGGTGGTTTCGGCGGAGGTTTCGGAGGCGGCTCAAGAGGCGGCTCAAGGGGTCACCAGCAGTTCCGTGGAGCTGATCTGCGCCTGAAGGTTCGCCTTAGTCTCAAGGAAATCTCCACAGGAGTGACCAAGAAATTCAAGGTAAGGAAGGACGTGCTATGTACGCATTGTAACGGTACGGGCGCGGAAGCAGGTTCAAAGCCGGAAACCTGTCAGACCTGTCATGGATCAGGAGTGGTGATAAGGTCACGCCAGTCCATGTTTGGCATGATGCAGACGCAGTCACCATGTCCTACCTGTGATGGAGAAGGCACTGTGATCAAGAATAAGTGTAAGTACTGCAACGGCAACGGAGTGGTGCAGGGAGAAGAAGTGGTAGAGGTGAACATCCCTGCTGGCGTTCAGGACGGAATGGTGCTGACCGTGTCAGGAAAGGGCAATGCCGGAAAGCACAATGGAGTGAACGGCGACATCCAGGTCTTCATTACCGAAGAGCAGGACAACACGTTCGTCCGCGACGGAAATGACCTCATCTATAATCTCCTGCTCGATTTCCCTACAGCGGCTCTCGGAGGCGAAGTGCTCATTCCTACAGTGGAGGGCGGCAAGGCAAAGGTTACCATTCCAGCCGGCACGCAGCCTGGCACCATGATGCGCCTTCGCGGCAAGGGTCTGCCTGCTGTCTCCGGTTACGGTTACGGCACGGGCGACATTCTGGTCAACATCAGCATCTACGTGCCGAAGGAGCTGAGCAAGGATGAGCGCAAGGCCATCGAAGCTCTCCGGGAAAGTGAGAATTTCAAGGGCGACAGCAATACCAAGAAGAGCATCTTCGACCGCTTCAAGAATTACTTTTCATAGGTTTGCGGGTTCGGTAGTCTTGTTGTTTAGTTGTTTTGTTGTTTGGTTGTTTAGTTGTTTGGTTGTTTGTAGTTAACCTCCAGCATAAAAGACAATCAACAAAACCACAAAACAACAAGACCACTAAACCACAAAACCACAATATTCAATCCATGAATTATAACGAGACAATAGAATACCTATACAGCAGCACCCCCGTCTTTGAACGTGTGGGTGCTTCTGCGTATAAGGAAGGACTGGGCAACACGATTGCTCTGGACAATCATCTGGGCAATCCGCACAGGCTCTACAAGACCATCCATGTGGCTGGCACCAACGGCAAGGGCTCTACCTCACACACTCTTGCCGCAATATTGCAGAAGGCAGGAATGAAAGTGGGACTCTACACTTCCCCCCATCTCGTGGATTTCCGTGAGAGGATACGCATCAACGGCATACAGGTGCCGGAGCAGTATGTGGTGGATTTCGTCAAGGACAACAGGGAATTCTTCGAACCTCTCCATCCTTCCTTCTTCGAGCTTACCACTGCAATGGCTTTCAAATACTTCGCAGAGCAGAAAGTGGATATTGCCGTGATAGAGGTGGGACTCGGAGGTCGTCTGGACTGCACCAACATCATCAGTCCGGTGCTCTCGGTGATTACCAACATCTCATTCGACCATACCGGCTTCCTTGGCGACACACTGGAAAAGATTGCAGGAGAGAAAGCCGGCATAATCAAGCCCGGCACTCCTGTCGTGATAGGCGAATACACCGACGAGACAAAGCCGGTGTTCATGAAGAAGGCAGAGGAAATGAACGCTCCTGTCATCTTTGCGCAGGACAAGGCAGGAGAATACCGGATGCCGGAATTCGAACTGCACGGCGCTTGTCAGGAGAAGAATGCGCAGACCATTCTCACGGCCTGCGACGAACTGTGCAAGATAGGCTTGCTCGGTGCCGACGCTTCTGACTGCATCAGCAGCGGATTTGCCCATGTATGCGAGATGACGGGACTGCGCGGACGTTGGGAAAAGATACAGGACAGTCCGCTCGTCATCTGTGACACCGGCCATAACCTGGCAGGATGGGAGTTTCTTGCCCCGCAGATCAGACGCGTGTATGAAAGCCGGAAGGCTGGAAATCCTGCAGCCCGGCTCCGCATCGTCTTCGGAATGGTGGATGACAAGGACATCACGAGCGTCATTTCCCTCCTGCCGGCAGAGGCGGATTACTATTTCTGCCAAGCCACCACGCACAGAGCTATTCCTGTGGAGAAAGTCGTGGCGCTCGCTTCCAGGCACGGACTTCACGGAGAAGGCTACGATTCCGTGGAGAAAGCTTACCGCAAAGCGATGGAAGATGCAGCGGAATGTGATTTCATCTTTGTGGGAGGAAGCAGTTACGTGGTGGCTGATTTCCTGACTTTCCTGGGATAACAGGAACGTCAGAACAGCCCATTCGTTCATTCAAGTTCTACGAAGATGAAGTATCTGGCAGTATTCTTCCTCACAGGCACAGCGGCAGGGACTTTCATTTATCCCCTGCATCTGATAATGACGCTTACGGCGATAGGTGTCGTATTGGTCGTGAGCGCATGTTTTGTGCGCAGGGAACAGATACGCATCTGGTTGCTCCTGTCGCTCTTTGCCGTGGCAGGAGCGGCACGTTCCAGCTATGAGATGCAGAATATGGCATACCGCTTCCACACGCAGAGACGCTCTTCCATCTTCTATCATTATCATGTAATGTCGCGTGAGGAGAGTCCGGTCTTTCATTCCCTCAGGCAGAGATGTTCGTCCTTGCTTGATAAATTCATGTTGTCGGAGGACAACCGGACCATAGTCAAGGCAATGACGATAGGGGAGAAGGCGGTTATAAGCAAGGACACGAGACTTCTGTACTCTCGCACCGGAGCTTCCCACGTCCTCGCCTTGTCGGGAATGCACCTCGCCATCGTCTATGCCATACTCTCGTTTATCCTGATGAGACTGGCGCTTTGGCTCTATCATGTTCCCGATATCCTGTTTGTCAGATATGGTCCGCGACCGCGGTTGAAATACATTCTAAGGCACAGGATGGAGGAATCCACGTTGCGTCATCTTGTCACGGGAATGATAATCATGCTGATATGGGGCTACGTGCTGATGGTGGGAATGTCGCCTTCAATAGTCAGGTCGGGACTGATGCTCACGATCTATGGAATAGCGGGAATGCTTTTTCGGCAGAAGACCACGGTCAACGTGCTTTCATTCACTGCCTTCGTGATGGTGTTGCTCAGTCCGCTCAGCCTTTTCGATGTGGGATTCCAGATGTCATTCCTCGCAGTTCTTGGTATTGCGGTCTATTTTCCGGCATTCCATAAATTCGCGATGAAATGGCAGAAATTAGTGATAAAGGACGACGAGTACTGGAAGTGGCGCTTTTACAAGACTATGCCGATAAAGGCAATCAACTTCTCCCTTGACTGCATCGTCCTTTCCCTCTCGGCTCAGATAATGGTTGCACCGCTCGTGGTCTATTATTTCGGAGTGCTGTCGCTTTCGAGTCTTGTCACAGCCGTGGTCGTTTCGCTCACGGCGATGCTGATAGTGTGGATTTCATTCTTCCTTCTGCTGGTCGGAACGGCAGTTTCCGTCTCGTCTGCCATTTGGCTTTCGCCATTGCTTGATGCTGTTGCCACGATTCAGAGAGCGGTGTTGGAATGGCAATCGGCATTGCCTTGCTCGTATCTGGAGGGAGTCAGCATTTCCTTTCCGCAGCTGGTGCTGGTCTATCTCTTCATCATATTCACCACATTGGCAGTCAGACGAAGTCTGATGTTAAAATGAGAACAGCCTCTTTGAGTCGTAATCAAAACTCAAAGAGGCTGTTATGCTGTTTGTATTTACGGTTTACTTTAGCACAGTTTCACCTTGCGGATGTCCTGCTCCTTGTCGCAATAGTGGCAACGGACGAGTCCAGTAAGTTTCTCCACGGTGAAATAAGTCTGCATAGGCTCATTGTTAGTGATGCACTTTGGATTGTTGCAGAGGATGATGCCACGGAGCTCATCAGGCGTTTCTACGGTCTTTTTCTCCACCACCTCAAAGTCCTTGATGATATTGAGCACCACCTTAGGACTTACCACAGAGAGACGTGAAATCTCCTCATCAGAGAAGAATTTGTCGGAAACCTTGATGATTCCCTTCTTGCCGAGCTTCTCAGAAGGATAGTTATTGCCGATAGTTACAGGCTCTGTGAGCTCATTGAGCTTCAGAAGTGCGGTGACCTGCGAAGTCTTGTCAGCAGGAATATGATCGATTACAGTACCATTCTCAATGGCTGCAACGAGACGTTCTTTCTTGTTCATGATTTTTTCAGTATAATGATGTTTCGCATTGTCGCGCCGATATTCCACACCTATGCTTTGATGATAGAGCGGTAATGGCTTGACAATCATTCATTTTAGTGACGGTGAAAATATAAATTGGTATGATTTGAGCCTCAGATTTTTGAGATGCTTTTCTCACTCGAATAGGGAGTATAGCGGGCTATACGACCGATGAGAGGGAGGAAAACAGCCAAAAAGATGAGGTTGAGACCTTTATTGACATCTTACATTTTTCTCTCAAATCGTACCAATTTATTTTTTTAGCGTCACTTAATACTCTATGATAGTTTTGTCATTTCTCACCTCATCCAATGAGATACCGAGACAATGGCAGAAGATGGCCTCACGGGCATAGAGACCGTTCTGTGCCTGCTGGATGTAGTATGCGTGCGGATCATCGTCCACATCGTATGAAATCTCGTTGACACGAGGCAGAGGATGGAGAATCTTCATGTTGTCCCTGCACATGGAAAGCATATCTCTGCGGAGGATATAGACATCCTTCACGCGCTCGTACTCCATGAGGTCAGAGAAACGTTCCTTCTGCACGCGGGTCATATAGATGATGTCTGCGTCAGCGATAATCTGCTCATTGAATTCTGTATGCTCCACATATTTGATACCCTGCTCGTGGCAGTACATCTTGTATTCCTGCGGCATGGTCAGTTCATCAGGAGCTATGAAATGGAATGTAGGATTGAAATGCCTCATGGCAGTAATCAGAGAGTGGACAGTGCGTCCATATTTCAAGTCGCCTACGAGGTAAATGTTGAGATTGTCGAGAGTACCCTGGGTCTTGTAGATGGAATAGAGGTCGAGGAGGCACTGTGAAGGGTGCATGTGGGCACCATCGCCAGCATTGATAATAGGCACAGGAGACACCTCTGACGCATACTGTGCAGCGCCTTCGATATAATGGCGCATCACTATCGCATCGGCATAGTTGCCCACCATGAGGATGGTGTCCTTCAGAGTTTCGCCCTTTGTGGCGCTGGTCACCTTAGCATCGGTAAAACCAATCACGCGCGCACCAAGTCTATTGGCAGCTGTCTCGAAAGAAAGACGTGTGCGAGTGGATGGCTCGAAGAAAAGTGTTGCAACTACGCGTCCCTTCAGCAACTCTCTGTTGGGATGTTTCTCAAACTCTTGTGCCATGGTTATCAAGTAGAGGATTTCCTCTCTTGAAAGGTTGGCAATGGTTACAAAATTATGTTTTTCCATTTCAAATGAGGTTATTATTGCGTTATCGACTGCGAAGTTAGTCATAATTTTTCAAAAAACGTGCAACTTTTCCAAAGAATTATTGTATTTTTGCAAACGATATGCGGAAAGACCGCTTTTGCGACGTAAATAACCCATTATTAAATCGAGTATTTTTTTTAAAAGGAATAGATGAGAAAAAAACTGATATACACGTTGTGGATCATTCTTGCGACGACAGTATTGACTGTCCTTGCCTTTTTCATAGCCATCTGGAACGGATGGATAGGCTATATGCCGGACATGGAAAACCTGCAGAATCCCATTGACAGATATGCGTCACAGATATACAGTGCCGACGGAAAAGTGCTCGGAACATGGAACAAGAGCCGGGAGAACAGAATACATGTGGAATACTCCAATCTCTCGCCTTACCTCGTGCAGGCGCTCGTGGCTACTGAGGACGTGCGATTCTATGAGCATTCGGGCGTGGACTTTATCTCTCTGGGCAGAGCTATCGTCAAGAGAGGACTGCTCGGGCAGACAAGCGCAGGAGGTGGCAGTACGATAACCCAGCAGCTCGCCAAGCAGCTCTATTCCAATACTGCCGGCAGTACGTTTGAGCGCATGATGCAGAAGCCGATAGAATGGGTGATTGCAATCAAGCTGGAGCGTAATTTCACCAAGGAAGAGATTCTCACCATGTATCTCAATTACTTTGATTTCCTCCATAATGCCGTGGGAATAAAGACGGCTGCGAATACTTATTTCAACAAGGAGCCGAAAGACCTCACCGTGGAGGAAGCCGCAGTGCTGATAGGTCTCTGCAAGAATCCTTCCTATTTCAATCCTGTGCGCCATGCAGACAGATGCAAGGAGCGCAGGAATGTGGTGCTTTCCCAGATGCGGAAGGCCGGATATATAAGCCAGAGCGACTGTGACAAACTGTCAGAAAAGGACATCGTGCTCAATTTCCACCGCACTGACCATAAGGAAGGCTCTGCCACTTACCTGAGAGAATATCTCCGTCGCTACATGACAGCCAAAAGGCCTGAGCGCAGTGATTATCCTTCATGGCAATATGTGCAGTTCCATATTGACTCGTTGGCGTGGGAGAGCGACCCTCTCTTCGGCTGGTGCAACAAGAACCGGAAGAAGGACGGTTCCAATTACAGCATCTATGAAGATGGACTGAAGATCTACACCACTATAGATTCGCGTATGCAGAAGTATGCGGAAGAGTCAGTCTATGCTCATGTGGCCAAATTCCTCCAGCCACAGTTCAGCGCGGAAATCAAGAGAAAACCTAATGCCCCGTTCTCCAATCAATTGACTGCCAAGGAAGTAAGGGCAATCCTCTCGCGCTCCGTTCATCAGAGTGAGCGCTATCGTGCCATGAAAGCGGCGGGATGCTCGGAGGAGGAAATCAACAAATCGTTCCGCCAGCCGATAGATATGACCGTGTTCTCATACAAAGGCGAGATAGACACCACGATGACTCCTTTGGATTCAATACGTTATTACAAGTCTTTCCTACGCTCCGGTTTCGTCAGCATGGATGTAAAGACGGGAGCCGTGAAGGCTTATGTCGGTGGATTGGACTTCGCGCATTTCCAGTATGACATGGCTGCTGACGGAAGACGTCAGGTGGGTTCCACCATCAAGCCACTGCTCTATTCCCTCGCTATGGAGAACGGGTTCTCGCCTTGCGACATGGCTCCTAACTGGCAACAGACCTATATGGTGGCAGGAAGGCCGTGGACTCCACGCAATGCCAATCATTCCCGTGCCGGGCAGATGGTCTCGCTCAAATGGGGACTGGCTCAGTCAAGCAACTGGGTCAGCGCTTACCTCATGAGCAAGCTCGACCCTCACCAGTTTGTCGAGCTCCTGCACAATTATGGAATCAACAATCCGGACATTCATCCGTCCCTGTCTCTTTGTCTCGGGCCTTGCGACATCACGGTGATGGAAATGGTAAGCGCATATACCGCCTTTGCAAATCACGGCATACGATGCGCTCCGATGTTCGTTTCAAGGATTGAGGACAATGAGGGCAACGTCATCGCTCGCTTCGAACCGCAGCTCAGTGAGGTGATTTCTGAGGAAAGCGCCTACAAGATGCTTGTTCTCCTGCAGGGAGTAATCGACGGAGGAACGGGCGGAAGAATACGCCATCGTTACCATATCACAGCGCAGATGGGCGGAAAGACAGGAACTACAAACCGCAATTCCGATGCCTGGTTTATGGCTGTCACTCCGTCGCTTGTCTCTGGTTGCTGGGTCGGCGGTGAGGACCGTGACATCCATTTCGACTCAATGGCTTGGGGACAAGGCGCGACAATGGCGCTCCCTATCTACGCTTACTTCATCAAGAAGGTCTATCGAGACGGAATGCTGCCTTACAGCCAGGATGAGACATTCGATATTCCTGCCGATTTCAATCCTTGCGACAAAGCTGATGCCGATGATTTCTCTGCCATTGAGGATGTGTATGAGTAGGAAATAAAAGCAACCAACTTCGCAAATTAAAAAAATAAGCCCCTCAGTCCCCACTCTGTCGTGGGGAAGATGGTTTTGTTGTTTTGTGGTTTCGTGGTTTTGTTGTTTAGTTGATTGACTATATTGCTGGAGGTTACTACCATAAACAACAAAACAACAAAACAACAAGACATTTTATTGCTGATTGTCAGCTTGGTAGATACTTGCGATACTTCCGTAACAACATAAAAAGAGTTGAACAATGAAGGTCTTTAAACGACAATCACTGTTCAACTCTTTTTTTTATTTTTTTGCCTTCTCAGAAAATGTGAAGAATAGTTTTGCCATCCTTCATCGTCTGTTTAGCAATGAAGAAGTGACGTTTTATCATTTTCTTTGCCTTTTTGCAATGCAAAAGAATCTGTTCGGCGTATCCTCTTGCTCTATTTTCCCTGATAAAGGACAGAGAGTTAGAGGTAATTCCTCAGATATTGCGCCGTATATGAAGCGTCACATTCAGCCACTTCTTCAGGAGTGCCTTTGCAGACAATCGTTCCTCCCTTTTCTCCGCCTTCCGGACCGATGTCTATGATGTGGTCAGCACACTTGATTACGTCCATATTATGCTCCACGATAAGGACTGTATGGCCTCGCTCTATCAATGCGTCAAAAGCGTGAAGCAAGCGCTTGATGTCGTGGAAGTGCAGTCCGGTGGTAGGCTCGTCAAAGATGAACAGAGTGGGCTGCTGACGCTCCTGCGAGATGAAACAAGCGAGTTTGACGCGCTGGTTCTCACCACCTGAGAGGGTGGAAGAGGATTGTCCCAACTGGATGTAGCCGAGTCCTACTTCCTCCAGCGGAGCGAGCTTGTGGACTATTGCTTTCAAAGTCGTCCTGTTTGCCTTGTCCGTCTCTATGTGTGACGAGAAGAAGGCAATGGCTTCGCTGACAGTCATTTCGAGCACATCGTTGATGTTCTTTCCATCATACTTCACTTCGAGCACTTCCCGCTTGAATCTCTTTCCGTGGCAGGACTCACAAGTGAGCACAAGGTCTGCCATAAACTGCATCTCGACGGTCACCACTCCTGCGCCTTTGCATTCCTCGCATCGTCCACCATCGGTGTTGAAGGAGAAATGCTGCGCCGTGATATTGGTCTGTTTGGAAAGCGGTTGGTCTCCAAACAGCTGGCGAATGGCGTCGTAAGCCTTGATGTAAGTGGCGGGATTGCTGCGGGTGCTCTTGCCTATCGGATTCTGGTCCACCATCTCCACGTGCTTTATCTCTTTCCAGTCGCCTTCCAGAGCCTTGTATTCGCCTGGAATGTCAGCCACTTCGTCGAGGTGACGCTTGAGGGCTGGGTAGAGAATGCCTTTGACAAGGGACGACTTTCCCGATCCGCTGACTCCTGTCACGACCGTCATGCAGTTGAGCGGAAACTCCACATCAATGCCTTTGAGATTGTTCATGCGGGCACCTTTGATGATGATGGAGCGGTTCCACCTCCTTCGGCTTTCGGGCACAGGGATTTTCTCAACGCCAGTGAGATACTCCACGGTGTGGGATTTCGGATATTTCTTGAGGGATTCCACAGTGATGTCCGAGGCTTTACCCTCAAATACTATTTCTCCACCATTGGTTCCAGCGTCAGGTCCCACGTCGATGAGATAGTCTGCCGCGCGGAGAATGTCTTCATCATGTTCCACTACGACGACGGTGTTGCCTATCTTCTGCAGTTTTCGCAGGACTGAGATGAGTCTCTCAGTATCGCGGCTGTGCATTCCGATGGAAGGTTCGTCAAGAATGTAAAGTGAACCGACGAGGGAAGAACCCAATGAAGTGGTGAGATTGATACGCTGGCTTTCACCTCCTGAAAGCGTGTTGCTCGGACGGTTGAGAGTAAGATATCCGAGTCCTACATCCAGGAGAAAACCTATTCTGCTGTTGATTTCAGTGAGCAATCTCTTTGCCACCTTGCTCTCACTGTCGTTAAGTTGAAGATTGTCAAACCATTCCTTTAGTTTGATGATAGGCATATCGACGAGTTCGGTGATGCTTTTCCCACCCACTTTCACGTAGGTGGCTTCCTTCTTCAGTCGAGTTCCATGGCAGTCAGGGCAGAAAGTCTTTCCTCTGTAGCGTGCCATCATGACGCGATACTGTATCTTGTATTGGTTTTCCTTCACCATCTCGAAGAAGCGGTCTATGCAGACCTTGCGCAGTGAGCGGTCGGAAGGAAGTCCGTGCCAAAGCCATTTGCGGTATTTGTCCTGCAGTTCGAAGTATGGAGTGAAGATAGGGAAATTGTCTTTCTCAGCCCTTCGTATGAATTCTGTGCGCCATTCGCCCATTTTTTCTCCGTTCCAGCATTTCACGCAACCGTCGTAAACGCTGAGCGATGTGTCTGGAATGACCAGTTTCTCGTCGATTCCCATTACGTTTCCGAATCCTTGGCAAGTAGGGCAGACGCCTACAGGCGAATTGAAAGCGAAGAGATTATCGCTTATTTCCTCGAATGTCATTCCGTCAGCTTCAAGCTTTGTGGAGAATTCGAAGATGATGTTAGCAGGGAGGAAACAGAGACGACAAGTGCCTCCGCCTTCATAGAAAGCGGTTTCAGCAGAGTCTGTGAGTCGGGAAATGGTGTCTTTCGAGTCGTCGCACGACATTCTGTCGATGATAATATGAATGCCGTGGCTGTCGTTATACTTCAGTTCTTCAGGGTGTGAATCGATGTAATCATTGATGCTGCACATCGTGTTATCCACGAAGAGTCGTGAATAGCCTTGCTGTTGCTGCATTTCAAGTTGCCGTCCGAGTGTCCTGTCCTTTGGCAGGATGAGCGGAGCAAGGAGGAGAAACCTTGTGCCTTTGGTAAATTCCAGCATCTTGTCGATGACATCCTGAACGGTGTGTTTCTTCACCTCCTCATTGCTTATGGGAGAGAAGATATGTCCTATGCGGGCATAGAGCAGCCTGAGGTATTCGTAAATCTCGGTCGATGTGCCGACGGTACTTCTCGGATTGCGGCTTATTACCTTCTGCTCAATGGCGATGGCAGGTGGAAGTCCTTTGATGAAATCGCATTCTGGTTTGCTCATTCTGCCCAGAAACTGGCGGGCATAGGACGACAGGCTCTCTACGTATCGGCGCTGACCTTCAGCATAGAGAGTGTCGAAAGCAAGTGAAGATTTCCCCGATCCGCTCACGCCTGCGATGGCGATGAATCGGTCTCGGGGAATATCTATACTTACATTCTTTAGATTATTGGCGCGTGCGCCTTTAATTTGAATGTGCAAGTGTCTTATGATTTTATAAGTGACAAGGAATTAGGCTGTTGTGTGGCAATGCCTATTGCCTTGCTTCAAGATCAGACTATGTAAGATACTGGTCGCTGATACTTTCGTTGTTGATGACGCGGCGAATGGTCTCGGCAAACATATCAGCCACGCTGAGCTGCTTGACCTTGGCGCAACGTTGGGTGTAAGGGATGGAGTCAGTGAAGACAATCTCCTCAAGAGCGGAATTCTGCACGCGCTCACTTGCAGGACCTGACATTACGCAGTGGCTTGCGCAAGCGCGTACGCTGCGGGCTCCAGCCTCCTTCATCACGTCAGCAGCCTTGGTGATAGTGCCGGCTGTGTCCACCATGTCGTCCACGATGATTACGTCCTTGCCTTTCACGTCACCGATGATCTGGATGCTCTCCACTACGTTTGCGCGAGCACGTGTCTTGTTGCAGAGCACCAGCGGGCAGTTGAGGTAATTGGCAAATGTCTTGGCACGCTTAGCGCCACCTGCGTCAGGGCTGGCAATTACAGGATTCTCAAGATTGAGACTTGCGAGATAAGGAAGCAGTACGCCGGAACCATAGAGGTGGTCCACAGGAACATCAAAGAATCCCTGAATCTGGTCAGCATGCAGATCCATGGTGATCAGACGGTCGATGCCTGCCACGCTGAGAAGGTCAGCGATGAGCTTGGCGCCGATGCTTACGCGAGGCTTGTCCTTTCTGTCCTGTCTTGCCCATCCGAAGTAAGGCATTACAGCATTGATTTGTCTTGCAGAAGCACGCTTTGCAGCGTCAATCATCAGGAGGAGCTCCATGAGATTGTCAGAGTTGGGGAATGTGCTCTGCACGAGGAATACGTCGCGTCCGCGGATACTTTCTTCGTAAGAAACTGCGAACTCTCCATCAGAGAAATTGGTAATCTGCAGCTGGCCGAGCGGACAGCCGAGGCTTGCACATATCTTTTCGGCAAGATATTTCGATGCAGTGCCTGAGAATACCATGAATGGGTTTGAATTATTCATTACGATATGAATTTTGTTGGATTATTGTTGGATGTTGGATATGCTTTACCAATTTTCCTTAAGGTAGGACACGTCAGTGCTTTCACCTATTATAATAAGTGGAATAGCCGGGGATTATGGTCCTGTCTGTTCTCGGGGAAAACCTTAGCCTACAGCCTTTTTCAGCTTGCGGAAATGCTCCAGCAGCGCTTTGAAGTCCATCTCGTGCTGGATGCGGAAGCGATTCCACAAGTCACCACAGATACATACGCCGCCGAATCCTAATTCCTTGGCGTATGCGATGTTTTCGAGGCTCATACCACCTAAGGCATAGACGTGCTTGTCAATCAGTCCCTTGTCTCTCGCAACCTCCATTTCCTGGATGGAGAGAGAGGCTTTCGTCTTGTCGTGAAGCCCGTCAAAGAGGGAATGGAGAAATACGTAGTCGCAGTTCTTCTTCATCTCTTTCAGGTCAGAGATCTGAGTGGTGCTTCGCGTGATGTGTCTTCTGAATCCTTCCGGGACTGGCTCTGCAGGGTCGTCTATATGTATGCCATGCAGGTCGTATTCGTTCTTAAGGTAATAATGCTCATGCACTCTTATCTTGTCGTAGCAATAATTTGGAAGAAGTGAGAGCAGCCTTTCACAATAGACAGGCTCCGAATTGGGCTTGTGCAGATGCAACGTGTCCAGTCCTTCCTCGAAGAGTGCACTGAGTATTTTGTCTTCTTCGACAAAAAATGCCGGTTGAGTCAATATAGCGAGTTTCATTCTTCTGTTTTCAAATTTTAATGCAAAAGTAATAAAAAAAGGAGACACCACCAACCTTTCCTCTCTATTTTTTATTTTTTCACTAAAATAATGTCCTGACAAGGCACTTTCTTCCAGTCGAACTCATGCAATGCTTCACGCAGGCTGAGTGCTTCCATCCGGTCGGTTATTCCGGCATGAAAAGCCAGCATTCCGATTATTTCCTCCGCTTTGCAGTTCTGGCGTATGATTCCCATGTCCATGCTTTTGTCGCGCTTGCAGAGCCTTTGCCCCGCATCATTGCAAAGCAGCGGATGATGGATGAATGTGGGTGATGGACTGTCCAGGAGGCTGTACAGGTAGATCTGCTGGGCAGACGAGAGCAGGAGGTCTCTTCCCCTGACCACTTCCGTCACTCCCATCAGCGCATCATCGACCACCACTGCCAGCTGGTAAGCCCAGGCTCCGTCCTTCCTTCTCAGGGCGAAGTCGCCGCAATGCTGAGCGAGATTCACCGCCTGCGGTCCGTAGTGCCCGTCCGTGAAACTGATTTCCCTGTCCGGGACGTACAGCCTCACCGTGCTTCCTTCTCCATCTGTGGCAGGAGAATGGACGGGATGAAGCTGGAATGGATTGAGGGTGCCCAGACCGTTGAGATAGTCCGGGCGGCAGGTGCCTTGATAGACTATGCGTCCGTCGCTCTCGTGTGGTGCTTGCGTGGCCATTATCTCCGCTCTCGTGCAATGGCATGGATAGGTGATTCCTTTCTCTCTGAGCACGGAGAGATAATGCTCATAGATATCGTTTCTCCGGCTTTGCACGTACGGACCGTTGACGCCCCGCTGCTCTGTACCTCCTTCATCCCAGTCGAAGCCGAGCCATCTGAGGTCATCCTCCAGTTGCAGAGCGTATTCCATCCTGCATCTTTGCGGGTCGAGGTCTTCTATGCGCAGAAGCCATGTCCCGCCCTTGCTCTTCGCTGAAAGCCATGAGAGGAAAGCGGCATACGCATTGCCCAAGTGCATCCGCCCGGATGGAGAGGGGGCGAATCGTCCTTTTATATTTTCGTGTGACATGAATTCCTTACTTGTAAATACGCCACAAAGTTAATGCTAAATATTGGTATTTCCCCTTTTTTCATGTAAAATAAGGTGCATTACATAAAGTTTTATGAAAAAAAACACTGAAAAACGAATAATTCCATTACCTTTGTATCTTGAAAATGACAATCCGCCCCGCATTCACCATGAGACCGAGGGGTGACATCAAGTAGGTGAAATTATAATTGTTTTTATATCTATAATGAAGAAATATTGTTTAGACCTCAACGTAAAGTCGGTGGAACATATCAACGAAAAGTATGTACTGCTGCGTCTTACGTCTCCCGAAACGCTTCCGGAGATGATGCCTGGACAGTTTGTCGAAGTGAGGGTCGATGGCTCGCAGACCACCTTCCTCAGACGTCCTATATCTATAAATAATGTGGACCGCGAGAACAACGAGCTTCATCTGCTCATTGCCTGCATCGGTGACGGCACGCGCAAGCTTGGCAAACTCAATTCCGGCGACACCGTCAATGTGATGCTCCCTCTCGGCAACGGCTTCACCATGCCTCAATCGCCAGAGCGCAAGCATCTCCTTGTAGGCGGTGGAGTAGGCGTTGCGCCTCTGCTCTATCTGGGATATGAAATCAGAAAGATGGGCGGCGTGCCTTATTTCCTCCTCGGAGCACGCTCAATGAAAGACCTCCTCCTCATGGAAGAATTCCAGAAGGTCGGTAAGGTATTCGTCACCACCGAGGACGGAACAGAGGGCGAGAAGGGATTCGTCACCAATCATTCCATCCTCGACAAGGAGCGTTTCGACATGATCAGCACCTGCGGTCCGAAACCGATGATGATGGCTGTGGCACGTTACGCCAAGAAGGCTGGAATAGCCTGCGAAGTGAGCCTCGAAAACAAGATGGCCTGCGGAGTGGGAGCCTGCCTCTGCTGTGTGGAAGATACCACAGAGGGGCATGTGTGTGTATGTAAAGAAGGTCCGGTAATAAACATCGATAAGTTGAAATGGCAAATTTAAGCGTTAACATTGGTAATCTCAACCTGAAGAATCCCGTGATGACTGCATCCGGCACCTTCGGTTATGGCATTGAGTTTCAGGATTTCGTGGATCTCGAACAGATAGGCGGAATCATCGTGAAGGGCACCACTCTCCAGCATCGTGAGGGCAATCCTTACCCACGCATGGCGGAGACAGCGCAGGGTATGCTCAACTGTGTCGGACTGCAAAACAAGGGCGTGGACTATTTCTGCAAGAATATCTATCCGCAGATAAAGGACATCGACACGCAGATGATCGTCAATGTCAGCGGAAATTCTCCTGAAAACTATGCTGAATGCGCCGCACGCGTCAACGAACTGGAAAACATCCGCGCCATCGAGCTCAACATCTCATGCCCTAATGTGAAGTCGGGAGGAATGGCTTTCGGCGTTACTTGCGAAGGCGCGGCAAGCGTGGTGCGTGAAGTAAGAAGGAGATATGACAAGACTCTCATCGTCAAACTGTCTCCTAACGTGACTGACATCACGGAGATAGCCCGTGCAGTAGAAGCGGAAGGCGCTGACTCCGTGTCGCTCATCAACACTCTCATGGGCACGAGCATCGACATCGAGAAGCGTTGCTTCAACCTCTCCATCGGCACTGGCGGACTTAGCGGTCCTTGCGTAAAACCTGTTGCGCTCCGCATGGTCTATCAGGTGGCCAAAGCGGTAAAGATTCCTGTAGTGGGCCTGGGTGGCATTGCTTCCGCCACGGATGCCATAGAGTTTCTCATGGCTGGAGCCACGGCAATAGAAATCGGTACTGCAAACTTCCTCGACCCAGCCATTACCGTCAAGGTGAAGGACGGTATCAACGAGTGGCTCGACTCCCACGGCTGCTCCTCCGTGCAGGAAATCATCGGAGTGGTTTAGTGGTCTTGTTGTCTTGTTGTTTCGTTGTCTTGTTGTTTCGTTGTTTGGCGGTCCCGATGGAAAACCACCATACGAAAGCCACCGTGCCAACGGCTTTTACCGTTGGAAACAGCCAGACAACGAGACGACCAGGCAACATACCAATCAGCTGAACATCCACGAGAACAGCACCACAAGCGCAAAAATCAGCGTTGCAGCAATGAAGAGATAAAGGATATTCATTCTGTTGCCGTTGTCGGTCAGTTCCTCGCTTATGGAGTAATCATCTTCCTCTTCTACGGTTTTTGTCTTTGCCTTTTTAGCTTTGTTGATGCAGTCGAGCTTGCAGCTGTCGCAGTAGTTGCCGTTTGCCTCAGAGCCGTAGATGTTGCAGTCGAGAGATGATGAATGTGGTTTGGAAGACATAGATATTGTTCGTTGAATGTGACGGTTATCTGGAAATGAATTTTATTTCCATGCAAAGATAATCTTTTCTTTTCAATCCACCAAGCATTTGTGTGGAAAATAAGGAAATAGGTTGTTGGTTGTCGGTTATTGGTTATTGGTTGGTCACCTCTGTCTGGAATACAGTACCAGACTCACGGAAATATCAATAAATAAAAATAAGACATCAATGGATAAGAATGTTGTTTTGTGATTTAGTTGCTTGAGCATTTGACAAAACAACCAGACAACAAACCTATCAGACAACAAATAATCATTTTATTTGTTGAAGTTTATTTGTCATCAGCGGTTGGCACTGTCTGAAAGACAGTACCGAGCGAAGCGAGAGTAACCCGGGACGTGGTCTCGGGATTATAACCGCATAATGAGCGGCTGTCTGGAAGACAGTACCAACACAAGCAAGACTTCAAGCGTTCAAAAGCGATGGACCTTAGTAAATGTAGAGTGAAGAATGAAGAATGCGAGTTACGTTTCTTTAGTGAAAAGTGAAGAATGAATAGTGAAAAATCGCGCTGACGCAGTTGGGGGACTTCTTGCAACCAACAAAACAACTAAACAACAAGACAACCAGACAACATGATTTTTAGTGAAAAGTGAAGAGTGAATAGTGAAAAATCGCGCTGACGCACTTTGGGGAACTCAAGGCGAAGAACGTATCCAGCCTCCCCCTTACAGGGGAACAAGAGGAATCCTCTGCTCATTTTGTATGTTTATTAACAAATGAAATCCACGCCAGAAATTCCGTCCGCAAATACGCGATTCTCGCTGATTCTGCAATTGTCTGATGGTCAAGGTGTTGGGGAATTGGGCAAGAAAAAGGGGCGTTTTTCGGGCGGAAAAAGGCGGAAAATCGAGGGTGAAAGCATAGATATAGGGAGGTAATAGCTTAGTTATCAGAGGGTAAAAGCATAGATATTGCAATGCAATGTCTTAGCTATTGCGCGCGCGGATGAATTATTCCGCATTTTTCTCTCTTTTTCTTCTTCTGAAAGCATTGAGTTAACATATTTTCAAGTTGTCGCCACGGAGGTTTTTCTTCTCGCTTTTAACGGTTGTGAAAAAGTGTTCAAGGTTCTGGTTCCGTAGTTGCGGAACCAAAAACACAGACCATACCACTTCATCTATATTTATATATAATATATATATAATATTATATATATATTATATATATTACTTTCAGCCATATTAGGGTGTGTGATTTTGGTTCCGCAACTACGGAACCAGAACCTTTATTTTGGTGTTATGTTTGGCAGAATGAAATCTTTTTACTACCTTTGCAAGACCAATCAAAATTGGCGCACCCGACAAACCCTGTGGGGCGCTATGCAGATGCTAACCCAAAACTGTTGCCAAACGATACATGAAGA
>CAKQPF010000042.1 GCA_934256705.1 uncultured Prevotella sp. | reverse complement strand
CCGCACGTACGGTGGTGTGAGAGGTCGGAAAACGAAAGTAGGAGAAAAACTACTTCGTTTTCCTCCTACTCGATTGTAGGTGGGTGCGGAACCAAGGGCGGTTCCGAATCGTGTCTGTAATGGGGGAGGGGCTTGACGGGATTCGACCGGGCTTGATGGGGCTTGATGGGGCTTTATACGGATTGCTGGCAGTATAGGCGTGCTTTTTGCGTGCGCACGGCTATACTGCCAGCAGATGAATGTCTATAGTGTCGTGATTTCATAGAACCGCCCTTATAGCAGAATGGCTACTTTGAAATCTTCCTTCCGTTGCGGATATAGATGCCTTTAGGCAAGCGGTCGAGGTCTGTGCCGAGATAGCGGCCGTCGAGAGAGAATATGCGCAGGTCTTTGTCTTTGTGCTCGACGACGAGCGAAGAGTTGATTCCTGCCGTGATGCCCGGCTCTATGAAATCGAAATAGATTACCCGGTTTTTAGTGTCTTCTCTTATGTTCTTGATTGGTTTTGTGCTTGCCATTACCTCAACCGAACCATTGTAAATGATAGGATTCGGATAAGCACTCACAATCGTGTCTTTTCCTGCTGTTGTGGTGAGTGTGCGTGCAGGGAGGTCATAATCGAAGAAATCTACATTGCACTTGCCTGGGTAGAGCTGGCACTCCATGTTGTCTGCATAATGGTTCTTGTCAGAGTAAGACGACATCATACGACCATCGGCTGGCAGTACGGTCATGCGGGGGTGTCCTTTTGTTGAGTTGACGGAATTCCAGGACAATGAGAAGCGTGATCTGTCAAAATCCACATGGGTAATCATCATTCCGTGCGGGCGACGGAAGGAGGTTCCGAGAGCGTAGTTCCATCCTTCGCGCTGGATATTCTCAAGGATGTAATACTCATTCCTGTTCGGGTCCTGATCATTGTAGATACGATAGGCGTTGCCTTTGATGTATTGGTTTGAAGAGCCGTCGATGCCTTGTGTCAGCGAATTGATGAGGTAGGTTCCTTTTTCGGTAAGAGTCTCTATCTCCATCCATCCCATGGCCTCCCTTTCCCATGCGGTGTAAGCGGTAGGGTAGTAACCGTTGTGGACGTATTCACCTCCATCAAGGAGAGACCAGTCTTCCATTCCCTGATTGTCAACTTGTGTTGCGCTGCTTGTGGAATAGAAATCCGGAAGCCCCATGGCATGGGAGAATTCGTGACAGAACAGTCCGATGCCGTTTATCATGAATCCGTTTTTATCCGTTGCTTCCGGATTGCCGTTGAGTTCATTTGCGACGCTGTATCTATTTACGGTGACACCATTGTAAGGACCGGCATACTGGGTTCCTGTCTTTGGCCAAATGCAATCGCTGGAAGTGCCGGAGATAGAACCGGAATATCCTGCAAAGATGACATACACGAGGTCAACCTTCTTGTCGCCATCGGAGTCGTATTTAGAGAAATCCACACCTAATTTTTTATATGCCTTATTGCAAACGTCAGGAATGAAGTAGTCCATCCTGTTATATCCGTTATTTCCGTAATAAGCCATATTCTGTGACAGATGAACGGGGCCATAGACATCAAATTGAGGAGTATAAGCACCGTAACTCATATCCTTGAAATACTGCTTGACGGAACCGTAATTGGCGCTGACGCCATATTTCTTGTTGGTCTTGTTGTCGCAGTCAGCTTTCGGTCGTCCGTCAGCATTCAGGTAGGCATTGAATATCTCTTTGGTGTCCCGGTCATTGTAAAGGAACCGCTGGTCATTGAAATCAGCAAGGATAACAAGTACTTTAGGAGAGCCCACGTGAGGGAAATAGCCGGAGTTGGTGCCGATGAGGTCGCTCATCTTTGACCTTGTGATGTTGCTGACAAAAGCGCTGAAGAAGAGTTCCCTGTTCTGGCAAGCGATGAGAGCCATCTCCCTGGCAGACCTGCCTTCAGGTTCGTGAGCGAGGACTCCAGTAGATGTAAGAATGCCTTGAGCTTCAGTTTTGGCCACATAGTAATCCATTCCTATGTGGCAGAGCAGGACGCTGTCCTTCGTGGTGTACCAATGTAAATGTTCATCTCCATATCCCTGTATCCAAAGATACGAACCGTCGCTTTGCTTTACCTGGACCCAGCCGCGCTTGGCTTTGGCAGCGTAAACGGCAGTGGTGACGGAAAAGAGAATGAGAAGAAATGTGAGAATTTTTTTCATTTTTATATTGTTATGTTTTTTTTCGCCTTTGGATTGTGGGAGAGAGAGGGATGAACATCAATGAACGGCTTATTTGATTTTCACGTCGGCAGAATGCTTGGTGAGAATTTCGCCTTTCGTAACTGAGATTTTGACATTCTCGAAAGTTATGTCTTTGGCGTAATTGATGTCAGCGCCGGTCACTGCATTGAAGAGTGAATTCCTCATTACCACATTGCTGATAGGCATCTCCGGCAAGCCATTGAAATAGATAGCCCTCTGGGCGCCGTGGCAAACTATGTCGTCGAGGAATATATTGCGGAAGCAAGGTGTCTCTTCGGTGACAGGAGGAACGGCATCCTCCGCAGAAGTGTCCTTGTCGGCTTTGCCGCCTACAGGCTTGTTTGCGTAATAGAGGCTGAAGGTGAAAGCCTCGTTAGCGATGTTTCGCATGCGGATATTGTCGAGGAAGATATTCTCCACGAGTCCGCCGCGTCCACGGGTGGATTTGAATCGGATTCCGGTGTCTGTGCCATTGAATACGCAGTTCGTGATGCGGATGTTCCTTGCTCCACCAGACATTTCAGAACCGATCACGAAGCCGCCGTGACCATGGAGCACTGTGCATCCGCTGATGAATACGTCCTCGCAAGGCTTGCCTATACGGCGGCCTTCAGCGTCTTTGCCGGACTTGATGCAGATGGCGTCATCGCCTACATCAAATGTGGTGTTGATTATCTTGGCGCGCTTGCATGATTCGAGGTCGAGGCCGTCGCCGTTCTGTGCAAACCACGGGTTTCTGATGTTGACACCTTCTATGGTCACGTCCTCGCAGATGCAAGGGTGGACATTCCATGCAGGGGAATTGCTGAATGTGACATTCTTGAGAAGGATCTTCTTGCAGTACATGAAGTCGAGCAATACAGGGCGGGTGAAAGCCCTGTCTTTGATTTCCGGATACCATATATTCTTTTCCACAGAACCTCCGCTATTGACCAATGCAGACCATTGAGCATCGGTAAACTTGCCCTTCTTTGCTGGGCGCCAAGCCTGTCCGTTGCCGTCGAAGGTTCCATGTCCGGTGATGGCTATATTCTCTTTCTTGTAGGCATAAAGAGGTGACATTCTGCGTTTTGCAGTGTTACCCTCAAATAAGGTTTCAGTCATAGGGTAGGCATCGTAATCATCTGTGAATATTATCAATGCACCCACAGCAGTATGAAGCTCGATGTTGCTTTCAAACTGTATCGGACCAGTAAACCATATTCCTGCCGGCACTTCCAGTTTTCCTCCGCCCATAGAGGCGAGTTTCTTCATTGCTTTGGCAAAAGCGTCAGTACAAAGTGCGGTTCCGTCACCTTTGGCACCAAAATCTGTCAGTGTGACAACATTGTCAGGAATGACAGGAAGAGCCACGTCAGGCATTCTGAAATCTGTCTTCTTGCCAGCAAAACCAAGACAAGGCAATGCAAGGAGAAGAAGAGTGAGTAGTCTTTTTTTCATTGATAGTTAGTTGTTAGTTTGTAATGATTATTTTCCTTATACGCATTATTCAATTTGCAAAATTACTAAGTTTTTCAGATATGACAAACAAAAACTATCTGTTTTTCATTTTTTTAGTACGTAGATTTATGCTTTTCCACGAAAAAGTATTAAATTTGCACTTGGAATTGTGTTTGGAACGCTATATTCCGAAATAACAAAAAGGTAAAAATGAAGGAAAAGAACGAACCGACAAACGATAAACTTACAAGCAGGCTTACAGAGCAGGAGGAAAAAGAGCTTGGCAAACTGATAGCCAAAGGCGAATCGAAAGCTTTGGAAAGACTGATTACTGCAAACATGGGATTTGTGGTATATGTGGCGCGTCAGTACCAGAACAAGGGGCTGTCGCTCGATGACCTCGTCAGCGAAGGAAACATTGCCATGATGATGGCAGCGCAGAAATGGAACCCGGACAAGGGGGTACGCTTTGTGCAATATGCCGTCTGGGACATCCGCAAGGCGATGGAGCGCGCAATCGCACAGCAGAGCGGGGCGGTAAGCACCGATGCCGTCGCGGAAGTCTCCATAGATGCCCCTTGCAAGGCTGGCGGATTGACCACTTATGCCGACCGTATGCGTGACCACGATGGACGGAATGCCCATGAGGAGGCTTACCTCTCTTCCTTCGGCTACGGACTTTCGCAGGGACTTAGCGTGCTGAACGAACGTGAGAAGGAAGTGATCAGATTTTTTTATGGTCTTGATTGCGATGCCATTACCATGTCGGAAATCGGTGAGCGGATGAATCTCAAGCGCGAACGCGTCCGTCAGATCAGACATAAAGCGGAGCGTAAACTCCGCAAGCCTTTGAAGGAACATCATTGATCCGTCCGGACATACAAACCGCACATCAACCATAAATCGACAACCATCATAAAGATTATGAATAAAAAACTTACTATATTGGCTTTGTTCCTCAGTCTCGTATGCGGGGCTTTTGCGGAAAAAGCAAAAATCAAGACTGACATCAATATCTTTGGCGTCGCAATCTCAGTGTCGGACTCTATAGTCTATATGACCGATATGCAGGAGATTTGTAAAGTAACCGTGGAGAAGAAGACAAAGTTCCTCGTGGACCGTCGCGAGTATTCAAACCAGCTCTCGGAGTATATAAGTGGAATCGGAGAAGGACGAATGACCACGCTCGTGTCGTATAACCTGAAGAAAAAGAAAGCTGAAAAGCGTTATCTGAAAATAAAGGAACGCTTTGTAAAGGACGGATATGTGGTGAAATATATCACTAAAGAGGATTTTTCATTCACTCCAGTAAAGGAAAGCGAAGAAGAATAGTCTGCTATGCTTTACGAAATAGCCGAACATAGACTGCGCCTTACATTCAGGGATTCTTACCAGGATGATTCCTTGCTTCCATCTTTTGCACCGTTCCTCGTGGATGATGAAGAAGATAATGCACCTCTTATAAATATAATAGTAGATGACAGTCTGAAGTCTGTAAGCAGGAATGAGAGGCGGTTGATACGCGATGTGGATACTGGAAACGGCGTTATCAAGGTGCTCCGTCTGGAAACTCCGTCTGGAAAACCTAATGGCTATCAGTTTGTCATCTGTGACATTACCGGGTTTCAATGTGCCTTGCTCATTGCAAATGAGGATTTCCGCCAATGCTACTGTGCGCTGAGAGGCGACCAAGTGCGTCGGAATTTCGCTCTCAATTCCTTGGTGATGCTTTGCTTCGCTTTCGCCACGGCATCGCTTGATACGGTGCTTGTTCACGCTTCGTTGGTAAGGCATGAAGGGAAAGGCTATGCTTTCACCGCAAAGAGCGGTACAGGAAAGAGTACACAAGTCAGCAACTGGTTGCGCTATATTCCAGATTGCGACCTCATGAATGATGACAATCCAGTGATTCGCATAAAGGATGACAGAGTCTTTGTTTACGGTTCTCCATGGAGTGGCAAGACGCCTTGTTACCGTAATGTGAAAGCTCCGCTTGGCGCAATGGCTTTGATACATCGCGACAACAGCAATTATCTTGAGAGGTTAAAGCCCATAAAGGCTTTTGTAACCCTTCTTCCTGCTTGCTCCACAATGAAATGGGACGAACGGGTGTATCGTGCCAATGGCGATACGGTCTCAAAAGTGCTTGAGCGAATACCTGTATATGCCCTTCATTGTCTGCCTGATAGGGAGTCGGCATTGGTGGCTTCGGAAGGTATGAAGAAAGGATTGTAACAGATATGAGACATGAAGAAAAGAATGTGAGAGTCAAATTCCTGAACAATGCGGAGTTCCTGCCTCACGTGATAGAATTGGCAAATGCCGGACATGAAGTGACCATTCCGCTTCGAGGTTACAGTATGCGGCCGTTTCTGGAGGACAGGAGGGACAAGGCAATACTTGTAAAGATAGACCGCAAACTTTGTATCGGTGATGTCGTGTTGGCAGAAATAAGGCAAGGCACTTATGCTTTACACCGCATTATATATGCCGATGATAGGCAGGTTCAGATGCTCGGTGACGGTAATATCAATCCAGATCCTGTCATTCCTGTCGGGAATGTGAAACTCATAGCCAAGGCTTTTATACGTAAGAACAGCGGGAAGAAAGATTTCGTGGACGGCAAACGCTTTCGGTTGTATTCCAAAGTATGGGTTAAACTGACCCCGATAAGACGGTGGCTGTTAGCCTTTTGGAGACGAATGCCTTTGGGACTGCGAAACAGACTCCTATAGGATTTGAAATAACATCTTGATAATATTGATAGGAATAAGATATATGCTGAAATTAAGTTCTGGTTTCGAAGTAAGAAACGTATGTGGAGAAAACATCGTGGTTGCCATGGGAGAGCACAACATTGATTTCTCTCATGTCATCGCTCTCAATGAGACATCCCTCCTGATCTGGAGAGTGCTGGAGAAAGGTGTCAATGGAATAGAGGATATCGTTGATGCTGTAATGGCGGAATATGATGTTGACGAGGCTACATGCAAAGCTGATGTGCAAACGGTTCTGGACCAGTTGGAACAATATAAGATATTGGCGTCTTGTCAGAAATGATAGAGTAAGAATACAAACAGTCATAATAATATAATATGTACAGAACAAATACCTGCGGTGAACTCCGCATCGAAAATGTAGGCGAGAAGGTCACTCTCGCCGGATGGGTACAGAGCATCCATAATCTCGGCGCTCTTACCTTCGTTGATCTTCGTGACAGATATGGTATTACTCAGTTGGCATTCAATGAGGATGCTCCAGAAGAACTTCGTCAGATGGCTGGCAAGCTCGGTCGTGAATATTGCATTCAGGCAAGTGGCGTAGTTACGGAGCGTTATTCCAAGAACAAGAATATCCCGACCGGTGATATTGAAATCCTCGTCAGCGAACTCAATATCCTCAACGCTTCAGAAGTCCCTCCATTTACCATTGAGGACGAGAGCGATGGAGGTGATGACCTTCGCATGAAATACCGTTACCTCGATCTGCGTCGTCCTATCGTGCGTAAGAACCTTGAACTCCGTCATAAGTTCGCTTTCGAAGTGCGCCGTTATCTCGATCAGCAGGGATTCCTTGAGATTGAAACTCCAATCCTCGTTAATTCCACTCCGGAAGGTGCTCGTGACTTCGTCGTACCTTCTCGTATGAATCCAGGACAGTTCTATGCTCTTCCTCAGTCTCCACAGACTCTCAAGCAGCTTTCCATGGTGGCAGGTATCGACCGCTATTTCCAGATTTGCAAATGTTTCCGTGATGAAGACCTTCGTGCAGACCGCCAGCCGGAGTTTACGCAGATTGACTGCGAGATGTCTTTTGTAGAGCAGGAGGACATTCTTCAGATGTTTGAGGGAATGAGTCGTCATCTTTTCAAGACCATTCTCAATGTGGATATTCCTCAGTTGCCTCGCATGACATGGGCTGATGCAATGAAATATTACGGTTCAGACAAGCCTGACACACGCTTCGGAATGAAGTTCGTGGAACTCAAAACCACTCAGAAAGACAATGCTTCAAAAGAAATCGTGGAGTCTATATTCCCGGAAGGCTTCCAGGTGTTCGACGGTGCGGCTTATATCGGAGGTATCTGTTGCGAAGGACAGGCTGTGCTTACACGCAAGCAAATCGACCAGCTCACTGATTTCGTCAAGCGTCCTCAGGTAGGTGCCAAGGGATTGGTATATGCCCGTGTGCAGGAAGATGGTTCGGTAAAGTCAAGCGTCGATAAGTTCTATACACAGGAAACCCTGCAAGTGCTCAAGGAGAAGATGAATGCAAAGGTGGGCGACCTTATCCTTATCCTCTCTGGTGACGATGCTATGAAGGTGCGCAAGCAACTTTGTGAGCTTCGTCTTGAAATGGGAACACGCATGGGACTCCGTGATAAGTTCAATTTCTCTTGTCTCTGGGTTATTGACTTCCCGATGTATGAATGGAGCGATGAGGAAAATCGTCTTATGGCTATGCACCACCCATTCACATCTCCAAAGCCGGAAGATATTCCTTTGCTCGATACCGATCCCGCAAGTGTTCGTGCAAACGCTTACGATATGGTTATCAATGGCGTTGAGGTCGGTGGAGGTTCCATCCGTATTCATGATGCCAAATTGCAGCAGAAGATTTTCGAGATTCTTGGCTTTACACCAGAACAGGCACAGACCAAGTTCGGTTTCCTCATGAATGCGTTCAAGTATGGTGCGCCTCCTCATGGCGGACTTGCTTATGGTCTCGACCGTTTCGTAAGTCTCTTCGCAGGTCTTGATTCTATCCGCGACTGTATTGCATTCCCTAAGAATAACTCAGGTCGAGACGTAATGCTTGATGCTCCTGGTTATCTTGATGCAAAGCAGTTGGATGAACTCAAGATAAAGGTTGACATAAATGATTGATTTCACAATCTTTCTAACGTAAAGAAATTGTACTATTGAATAATAATTGCTGGGGCTTTCATGTATGTGAAAGTCCCGGTAATTTTATTTATATACGCTGATTGGTAGTATTGAATGTTAAACAAAATTAAATATTTGACAATAAGTATGCTATAAGTGTCTCTGTTTGAGATATTTTTTGTAATTTTGCATCCGATTTAGTCCGTTCGGGCTCGAAAAAGCAATGACGCGGTGTCATTCGCCTGGCGGAAGTAACCATTTTACAATAATAAAAGTAAATGTACGCAATTGTAGAAATCAACGGCCAGCAGTTCAAGGCTGAAGAAGGCAAGAAACTCTTCGTGCACCACATCAAGGAAGCACAGGAAGGTCAGACCGTTGAGTTTGAGAAGGTACTTCTCGTAGATAACGAGGGTGCTATCACAGTAGGCGCTCCAACTGTAGAGGGCGCAAAAGTAGTATGTGAAGTTGTTCAGCCACTCGTAAAGGGTGACAAGGTGATTGTCTTCAAGATGAAGCGTCGTAAGGACGAGCGCAAGCGCAACGGTCATCGTGCACAGTTCACACAGGTAGTAATCAAATCAGTAGTAGCTTAAATCAGGAGGAACGTAAGAAATGGCACACAAAAAAGGTGTAGGTAGTTCTAAGAACGGCCGTGAATCAGCTTCTCAGCGACTTGGTGTTAAGATCTTCGGTGGTCAGTCAGTTATTGCTGGCAATATCATCGTTCGTCAGCGTGGCAACAAGCACTTCGCAGGTGCAGGCGTTGCTCAGGGTAAGGACGACACACTCTATGCTCTCATTGATGGAACAGTAAACTTCCACAAAGGAAAGTTCAACAAGAGCGTGGTATCTGTAATACCTTCTGCTGAAGCATAATAACTTATTCAAAACTTATTCCAAACAAACATAAAAGGCAAGAGATATCTTCTCTTGCCTTTTCTCGTAAATATAGGATAGTGAAATATGGGTGATTAGTACGCTTACATGAAGATTGTCGTCAATTGGATTTCCGATTTTTTCGACGGCTAATTCACTAATCGCTTATCTCCAATGGGGATGTAACAAAGCATGTAGCGCCTTTTTCTTTAAGGAAATCCTTTTCACGAAATCCCCACAACACCGTGATGCAAGGCAAGGAAGCATTCCGAGCCGTATCAATATCCACCTCACTGTCTCCTATATAGACAGACTCGTCGGCAGAGACGCCAAGTTCCTGCATTACTTCCATCACCATATCAGGATAAGGCTTTTTCCTTATGCCTGCAGCTTCATTCTCTCCCACGGCAATATCTATAAGCCCTGGGAAGTATTTATCGCACAAGGCTTTTGTCGCCTTGTCGAATTTGTTGCTTACTACTGCCACTTTCTTTCCTGTCCGTTTTAGGGCATTCAGCATCTCCATAATCCCTTCATATGGTCTGGTTGTATCTTGATTATGAATGAGATAATGTTGCTGGAAAATGGAAAGCGCGCGAAGAGTCTCTTCCTCGGAAGTGCCTGAAGGCAAGGCTCTCTCTATCAATACCTTTACTCCATTACCTACCATATTGCGCACTTCATCAATGGAGTGGGTAGGGTAGTGGCTTTGCTCCATTGCATAATTGACACTATTGGCAAGATCTTCCAATGTATAAAGCAATGTGCCATCGAGGTCAAATATATAACATGAGTATTTCATTCTTTGCTGATTTCAATTAGAAAACGTTATTATGATATTGCAATAGGCTAATAAAAAAATCAACAGACAAAAAACAAATGGAATGGATTACCTTTATTTTCGATTTTGTCTGTTGATTATTTTTGTATATTAGTGTGGATAAGTCAGAGTTTGATCTGTCTGTTTCCACTATCAGATGATAATCATATTTGGGATCAAATACCAGACAGAAGTTCCTCCTTGGTAATGACTATTTCATCACCTTCGTGGATTTCTTCGCTAAGTATCTTCTCGCATACAGAGTCCTCTATGTATGTCTGTATCGCACGTTTAAGAGGTCGTGCGCCAAACTGTACATCGTAGCCCTTTTCTGCAACGAAGTCCTTTGCATCATCTTCTATACGGATAGTGTAGCCGAGTGCCTTCATTCGCTTCATGAGTCCAGCCAGTTCGATGTCGATAATCTTTCTTATCGCCTTGAGGTCAAGCTGGTTGAAAGTGATTATTTCATCAAGCCTATTAAGGAACTCCGGTGCGAACTGCTTACTCAGACTCTTCTGGATGATAGAGCGGGCGTATTCCTTGTCTTTTTCATCCATATTGACGGAAAGTCCGTTGCTGGCGGTGAAACCGACTCCATGGGCAAACTCCTTCAATTGACGCGTTCCTGCATTTGAAGTCATGATGATAACAGTATTGCGGAAATCCACCAATCTGCCGTTTCCATCGGTAAGGCGACCTTCGTCGAGCACTTGCAGGAGCATATTGAATACGTTTCCGTGCGCCTTCTCTATTTCATCAAGCAACACAATGCTGTAAGGCTTGCGTCTAACTTGTTCAGTCAACTGACCGCCTTCTTCGTAGCCGACATATCCTGGAGGGGCTCCGACAAGTCTGGAGGTGTTGAATGCTTCAGTATATTCGCTCATGTCAATACGTATGAGAGCCTCTGCTGATCCAAACATGTGTTCTGCAAGCTTTTTCGCAAGAAAAGTCTTGCCCACACCGGTAGGTCCAAGAAACATGAATACACCAATCGGGTGATTAGGGTCACGTAAACCGATGCGATTTCTTCTGATGGCTTTCACCATCTTCTCAATCGCAGAATCCTGTGCAATGACAGCCTCTTTCAGTACCTTGTCCATATTGCGAAGGCGTTCCATATCGCTTTCTGCCATCCTTTGTACAGGTATGTTCGTCATCATTGACACGACATCAGCAACGTCGTCAGCCGTTATTTCCTTCGGTTCCGGTGAAGCATTTGCCTGCCATTCCGCTTTGAATTTATCCAGTTGGTCTTCCAGTTCGCTCTGATGGTCACGATATTGTGCAGCAAGTTCAAAGTTTTGATTCTTTACCGATTCTATCTTTTTCTCTTTTGCTTCGGTAATCTTCTTTTCAATATCAATGATTTCCTGTGGTATGTCAGTAAACTTCAAGTGCATACGGGCACCGACTTCATCCATAGCATCAATAGCTTTGTCAGGGAAGGCACGGTCTGTGACATACCTTTCTGTCAGTTTGACGCAAGCGTTCAGGGCTTCGTCTGTGTAACGTACGTGATGATGCTCTTCGTATCTCTTCTTGAGATTTTGCAGAATCTGCAATGTTTCTTCAGAAGTGGAAGGCTGGACGATGATTTTCTGGAAACGTCTTTCGAGTGCGCCATCTTTCTCTATGGATTTGGAATACTCCTCAAGGGTAGTAGCTCCAATGCACTGCACTCTTCCTCTTGCAAGGGCAGGCTTGAGCATATTGGCCGCATCCATCGATCCGGCACCTCCGCCAGCACCTATGATGGTATGTATTTCATCAATGAATATGATGACATCCGGGTTCTCTTCCAGTTCCTTTACGAGTGCTTTTATGCGTTCCTCAAATTGTCCTCTATACTTTGTACCGGCTACCATGCCAGCGAGGTCAAGTGAAACCAGCCTTTTATTGTATAATATAGGTGAAACCTTGTTCTCACTAAGCATTTGGGCAAGTCCTTCCACAATGGCACTTTTGCCCACACCAGGTTCGCCGATAAGAATTGGATTGTTCTTTTTCCTACGGCAAAGTATTTCGGTGATACGCTGTATCTCCTTCTCTCTACCTACGCAAGGGTCGAGTTTTCCCTCTGTCGCTGACTGTGTCAAGTCTATGGAAAAGTTGTCAAGGATAGGAGTCTTTCTTCCATTCTTGTTTCCATGAGCACTGTTCTTGTCTGTGGTCTGGGTGCTTTTATCATTGGTTTTAGCCTGCTCTTCCTCGTTGTCGTCCTCTGTAAGGTCGAGTCCGTCAGTGACAGGCTTATCTTCTTCAGCGGAAGCATATTGTTCGCTGAAGTTGAGTACGTCGTCGTAATTCATGTTGTTTTCCTCCATAATCTCTTTAGCAGTACTGTTGATACCATCGTGGAGCATTGCCAGAAGAACGTGCTTGACGTCAACATTATGGTCGTGACTCATTCTCGCTTCAAGGTTGGCAAGGCGCAATATGCTGTTTGCCTGGTCGTTAAAATCTATCGGCTTGTCTCCAACAGCAGAGATATTGTCCTCTTGCCGATTGTAGATGTTCTGGATAGTGTCAATGAGTCGGTCTGCAATGGCTTGCTCATCCACATTGAGTTTCCTCATTGCCTGATGCGGGAAGTCGCATTTATCCTTTATCATAGCGAGGAGAAGATGCTCCGGTCGTATGGTATGGCTATGCATCTGAGTGGCATATTGTCTGGTGCGACTCAGTAGCGATGCTAATTGTTCTGTATATTTGTATGTCATATACGAGTGTACTTACAAAAGCTGTGCCATCATGCGGAGCTCGTCGTTTATCCTTTGTACTGGAAGTCCCATCACATTGAAATAGCTGCCTTCCAGTCGTGTTACTCCAATATATCCTATCCATTCCTGGATGCCGTAAGCTCCTGCTTTGTCGAATGGCTTGTAATTGTCAATGTAATAATAAATCTCTTCGTCTGCCAGTTCCCTGAAGGTGACATCTGTGCTGACCGAAAAGTGCTTTTCGCACTTGGCTGACATCAGGCATACTCCTGTATAGACCTGATGGGTCCTGCCGCTTATCATTCTAAGCATACTATGGGCATCTTCCTTTGACACGGGTTTACCGAGTATCTTGTCATCTACAGCGACTACGGTGTCGGCAGTTACTATGACAGTATCGTCTGTCATCTTTATGTCGGATGGCACGGATTGCGTGTCGGCAAACCAGTCTTTATAAGGGGCGGCTTTTTTCTGGGCGATAAATCCTGCGACCTCATTGACAGGCAGAGAGTCAGGGTAACTCTCGTCAATGCCTTTGATTACGTGCACTTCGTATGGAATATCGAGACCTCCGAGAAGTTCCCGTCTTCTTGGAGAATTGCTTGCTAATATCAGTTTCATTATAAATTAGAGAACCAATAATTATGAATTATGAATTGTGAATTATGAATTATGAATTATGAATTATGAACAAAAGCCTACCAGCCGAAAGCCTTTGCCGAACTGAGCCACAAGCCTTTGGCGCGCAGTACTTGCTCCAATATATCCCTTACGCATCCGTTGCCGCCAGGATTAGGGCTGACATAAGTGGAAATAAGCTTGATGTCGCTGCAGGCATCTGACGGACAGCAAGGGCATCCTGTGCGTGACATTATCTCATAGTCGGGAATATCATCGCCTACATATATTATTTCCTCATCTGTAAGTCCGTTTTTCTTACAGTAGTCCTCATAGATGGAAATCTTGACTGCTGCGCCCATGAAAATATCCTTCATGCCAAGTTTGGAGTAACGATACACTATCGAATCGTCCTTGCCTCCAGTCAGGATAGCGAGACGAATGCCTTGCTTTGCTGCTAATTGGATGGCATAACCGTCTTTGATATTCATGGTACGGATAGGATTGCCGTTGGAATCCATCGGAATTGTATTGGCACTCAATACTCCGTCAACGTCGAATATCACTGTCGTTATTTTCTTCAAATCGTAGTTGATCATAGCTTATTTTTCTTGGTCAATATATGTGTGCAAATACATAGGTGGCGAGACTCTATGCCATAGTCTTGGATGTTATGTCAAATCTTTGAGAAACAAAGACTTCCGATAGCATTTCCGAAAATCATTATCAGCAGATTGCAGCAGAATCCGAGCGGTAATTCCACGATTCTCTCTGCCATATGAGCAAAGCCGTCGCCTGCTATCCACATCCAGAAATAGCCAAAATTGGCAATGCAGTGTTCAAATCCACAGAGGATGAAGAACATGATAGGCATTATGACGGTCAGAGGATTCTGCGTTTTCTTCCATCCGTTTACTGCAAGATACATCATTACTCCGCAACCCCATGAGAGAAACAGTGCGCTGTACCATGTTTGCGAACATTTCGTCTGGACCATTGCATCTACAGCAGAAAGGTCAAGTCGGCTCATGTTCGCCAATGCGCAGACAGCGGCAATTCCGATAAAGTTGAAGAGAATTATGGAGAGCATTCCTTTTCTCGGGTTCCACAAATCCTTGAAAGCTTCCACATAGCCTATCCTTCCAGTATATAAAGGATAACCTTTAATGAGAATACTGAGCAGTCCAAGTGAGAAAAGGAAGGATCCGAGAATGTGGTTCTCCGTTGCAACATAGACGATGTCACCAAGTCCGATGAGGACACCGGCAAGAATCGCCTGAAGATAAAATAGTGTTTGGCCTTTTAGCATATCTAAAGTGTTGTGATTTGGAATTGCCATGCAAAAGTAACAAAAAAAACTGACATAAAGAAGAATTCATTCATTACATTACTCTTTTTAGCGAAAAAATAATGATTATACGAAAAAAAGCAGTACCTTTGTATGCAGTATGCTAAAACGAGTACGCTTTAGTAAGCAAACGGACAACCTCTATAATTATTATAAAACTATAAACATGCGTGAATTTAATGATATAAAAGTGGCTGTAGCCGGAACGGGCTATGTCGGACTGAGTATTGCGACTCTTCTTGCTCAGCATCATCATGTGACTGCAGTAGATGTCATTCCTGAAAAGGTGGAAAAAATCAATAACCACATTTCTCCAATCCAGGATGAGTATATAGAGAAATATCTTGCAGAAAAGCAACTCAACCTCACAGCCACCCTTGATGGCAAGGAGGCTTACAGAGATGCCGATTTCGTGGTTATTGCTGCTCCTACGAATTATGACCCTGTCAAGAATTATTTCGATACCAGTCATGTGGAAGAAGTGATTGACCTCGTCCTGGAAGTCAACCCGGAAGCCACAATGGTGATAAAATCCACTATACCTGTAGGTTATTGCCGTTCACTTTATGTGAAGTATGCACAGAAATTCGCCTCAATGCCGCCATTGTCTGACGGCAGACGCAGGGAATTCCGTCTGCTCTTCTCTCCGGAATTCCTCAGGGAAAGCAAAGCCCTCTATGACAATCTCTATCCTTCCCGTATCATTGTTGGTTATCCAAAAATGATGGGAGATGAATGGAAGGCAGAAGATGAAGCTATCCGAAAGATTCAGGGCAACCACATGAAGGAGTCTGCAGAAATATTTGCCAAGCTCCTTCAGGAAGGTGCGCTCAAGGAGAATGTTGACACACTGTTCATGGGACTGAAAGAAGCGGAGGCTGTAAAACTCTTTGCCAACACTTACCTCGCTCTGCGTGTCAGCTATTTCAATGAACTCGACACTTACGCTGAAGTAAAAGGACTTGACAGCGAAGCTATTATCGAAGGTGTGGGACTTGATCCGCGTATCGGAACCCACTACAATAATCCTTCATTCGGATATGGTGGCTATTGTCTTCCAAAGGACACCAAGCAGCTCCTTGCCAATTATCAGGACGTTCCGCAGAATATGATGTCTGCAATCGTAGAGTCAAACCGCACCAGAAAAGACTATATTGCCGATGCAGTATTGCGCAAAGCTGGCTGGTACGACTACTCAAGCAACATACAATATGCCAAGGAGTCATCCGGATGTACCATTGGAGTTTATCGCCTGACAATGAAGTCAAACTCAGACAATTTCCGTCAGTCTGCCATTCAGGGTATAATGAAGCGTATCAAGGCTAAGGGCGCAGAAGTAATCATCTATGAGCCAACGCTTGAAGATGGAACAACTTTCTTCGGCAGTAAGGTGGTCAATGATCTTGCTAAGTTCAAGTCTTTGTCACATGCCATCATTGCTAATCGTTACGACTCATGTCTTGACGATGTCGAAGGAAAGGTTTATACACGCGATATTTTCCGCCGCGACTAAGTAATAACAGAGAAATACTCGATATTCGATTGTGGGTTTTCGTCAAGTTGGTTTCTGGCCATACTGTCGAAACCCCATTTTTTTTGTTGGAAGAAGTCTCTTTCCAATGTAAAAGAAGCGTTGACCATCTCCTTTTGTATTTTTTTTGCAATTGTTAAAAACCGAACAAAAAACCTCCGACCTCACAAAGGAAAAACGGAGCTTGAATAGTGATGCGCAGTGAGAAAAAAGGCAGAAAAAAGTGAATTGAAAGCTATTCGCACATAAAGACTAAGACTTTACGGCCTAATATCTATGCTTTCACCTCCTAATATCTATGCTTTCACCTCCTAATATCTTAGCTTTTACCTTCCGATAACTAAGCTATTACCTCCCAATATCATAGCTTTTGCAGCATTTTTACGCAATATTTACGTTGTTTTCGCCATGTTATTTATGCCTTGTTTTGTAATTGTCTGAAATTCAATGGTTTCTAAAAAAGAGCGAGAATCGCGTATTTACGTACAGAAATATTTTCGTTCAAAATTTTTGTTAAAATGTTGATGAATTGTGCAGTTTGGATGTAAAACAAGCAACTATTTATGGTAATAGTCGTTACATCTTGCTAGTTTATCAATGCGGTACAGAATAAGGGTAGGAGTTTGTCTGGTTACTTACAAAAATGACGAAATTCTCCTATTGGTAGTATTCTTGATCTCAATTGAAAGAAAGTGACGACAATGTTCATTGTACATTTTTTTTTGTTTTGTTCAATCTAACTACAATAATGATAAAAGTAAAAAATCCTGTCATTCCAGAGTGATTAAAACCTTAGGAATGACAGGATTATCATTTATTTGTTAGCTTTCAAACTCAAATTAGAGTTCCTCAGCCCAGTCCATTGTAGTCTGACGAACGTAAGACTGGTAACGACGCTTAGCCATCTTCTGAGCCTCAGCGAAGAGTTCGTCTGCCTCTGCAGGATAAGCCTTCTTGACAGAGAGATAACGAACCTCACCCATGAGGAAGTCCTGGAACTTATCCCACTGTGGCTCCTTGGAATCGAGAGAGAATGGATTCTCACCCTTCTCAGCCAATTCTGGGTTGAAGCGCCAGAGGTGCCAGTAACCGCACTCTACTGCGCGACGCTCCTCTTCCTGTGAACGTCCCATGCCGCCCTTGATCTTAAGACCGTGGTTGATACATGGAGCGTAAGCGATAACGAGAGATGGTCCATGATAAGCCTCAGCCTCGCGGAATGCCTTGAGACACTGTGCATTGTCAGCACCCATAGCAACCTGAGCTACATAAACGTAACCGTATGTAGTAGCAATCATGCCAAGGTCCTTCTTCTTGATGCGCTTACCCTGAGCAGCGAACTGAGCGATAGCGCCGAGAGGAGTAGCCTTAGAAGCCTGACCACCGGTGTTAGAGTAAACCTCAGTATCAATTACGAAGATGTTGAGGTCCTCACCAGAAGCGAGAACGTGGTCGAGACCACCGTAACCGATATCGTAAGAAGCACCGTCACCACCGATAATCCACTGTGAACGCTTGATGAGGTAGTGGTCAAGAGTCTTGAGCTCCTTACAAACCTCACAGCCCTTAGCAGCGCCTTCAGCGATGAATGGCTTCAGAATTTCAGCAAGACGCTTTGTTTCATCTGCGTCCTCACGCTTTTCAATCCATTCTGCAGCAGCAGCCTTGTACTCAGCTGGAGCCTCTTCAGATTCAATAACCTGCTTGAAGAGAAGAGCGATGCGCTCCTTCATCTTCTTGTTACCGATAACCATACCAAGACCGAACTCACAGAAGTCCTCGAACAAAGAGTTGTCGAATGCAGGACCCTGACCCTTTTCGTTGGTTGTGTATGGAGTTGAAGGGATGGAAGCTGAGTAGATAGAAGAACATCCTGTAGCATTGGCGATAATCTCACGGTCACCGAAGAGCTGTGAAATCAGCTTGACATAAGGAGTCTCACCGCAACCAGAGCATGCACCTGAGAACTCGAAGAGTGGGGTAGCGAACTGTGAGTTCTTTGGAGACTGCTTGATGTCAACGAGATCCTGCTTGGTCTTTACTTCCTTAACGAGGTATTCCCATTCGTTAGCGAGAGTCTGCATCTTCTCTTCGTCTGGGTTGTAAGGAACCATAGTGAGAGCCTTTTCGCCCTTCTTGCCTGGACAAACGTCAGCACAGTTACCGCAGCCAAGACAGTCGAGTGGTGATGGAGCGATAGCGAAGTGCATACCCTTGAGGGCTGCTGGAGCCTTGATGTCCTGAGTAGCACCTGTATAGCCAGCCTTCTCTTCGTCAGTGAGTACGAATGGACGGATAGCTGCGTGTGGGCAGACGAAAGAACACTTGTTACACTGGATACAGTTCTCTACATTCCAAACAGGAACGAATGCCTCTACGCCACGCTTCTCATAAGCTGCGGTACCGTTCTGCCATGTGCCATCTACGGTGTTGTGCTTAACGAAGTCAGAAACCTTGAGCAGGTCACCAGCCTGAGCGTTGATAGGACGAACGAGTTCCTTAACGAATGCAGGTGCGTTATCCTCCTTAACTGGATCGTCAGCGAGGTTAGCCCATGCTGGATCTACAGCCAACTGCTTGTATTCGCCACCACGGTCAACAGCAGCATAGTTCTTGTCAACAACGTCCTGACCCTTCTTACCGTAAGACTTGACGATGAACTTCTTCATCTGCTCAACAGCGAGATCTACAGGGATAACCTCAGTAATGCGGAAGAATGCAGACTGGAGGATAGTGTTGGTACGGTTGCCAAGACCAATCTCCTGAGCAATCTTTGTAGCGTTGATGTAGTAAACCTTGATGTTCTTCTGTGCGAATGTGCGCTTTACCTTGTTAGGGATAAAGTTGATGAGTTCCTCGCCGTCGAAGATGGTGTTGAGAAGGAATGAACCATTCTCACGGATACCACGTGTAACGTCGTACATGTTCAGGTAAGCCTGAACGTGACAAGCTACGAAGTTAGGAGTTGTAATCTGGTATGTAGAGCGGATAGGCTCGTCACCGAAGCGGAGGTGAGAACATGTGAAACCGCCTGACTTCTTTGAGTCGTATGAGAAATAAGCCTGACAGTGCTTGTCGGTATTGTCACCGATAATCTTTACAGAGTTCTTGTTAGCACCTACAGTACCGTCAGCACCGAGACCGAAGAACTTGCACTCCTGGATAGAAGCACCACCGAGAGGCATTTCTTCTACAGCAGGGAGAGAGAGATTCGTTACATCGTCAACGATACCCAATGTGAAGTGGTTCTTAGGCTGGTCGAGCTCGAGGTTGTCATAAACGGAGATGATCTTTGCAGGAGTAACTTCGCAAGAACCGAGACCGAAGCGTCCACCAACGATAAGAGGACGGTTTTCTACATTATAGTAAGCAGCCATTACGTCGAGGTAGAGAGGTTCGCCCTCACAACCTGGCTCCTTGGTACGGTCAAGTACTGCAATCTTCTTACAGGTCTTAGGCACAGCAGAAAGGAGATACTTTACAGAGAATGGACGATAGAGGTGAACGTTCACCATACCTACCTTCTTGCCCTGTGAAACGAGGTAATCGATAGCTTCCTTGGCAGCCTCACAAGCAGAGCCCATGAGAATGATGATGTTTTCAGCATCTTCAGCACCATAGTAGTTGAAGCAGTGATATTCACGACCTGTAATCTCGGTAATCTTCTGACAATACTTCTCTACTGCGTCTGGAATAGCATCATAGTAAGAGTTACAAGCCTCACGATGTGTAAAGAACTCGTTAGGGTTCTCAGCTGTACCGCGGGTAACAGGACGCTCTGGGGTGAGTGCACGGTTACGGAACTCCTCTACATACTCCATTGGAGTGATAGCCTTGATGTCTTCCATGTCCATCACCTCAATCTTGTGATACTCGTGAGAAGTACGGAAACCATCAAAGAAATTGATGAATGGAACCTTTGTCTCAAGAGTAGCAAGGTAAGGAACAGCAGTGAGGTCCATAACCTCCTGAACTGAACTTGAAGCGAACATTGCGAAACCTGTCTGACGGCAAGCCATTACGTCAGAATGGTCACCGAAGATGCAGAGTGCATGAGAAGCAAGTGCACGTGCAGAAACATTGAATACGCATGGGAGCAGCTCACCGGCAATCTTGTACATGTTAGGAATCATGAGGAGAAGACCCTGAGAAGCAGTATAGGTAGAAGTGAGCGCACCAGCCTGAAGAGAACCATGAACTGCACCAGCAGCACCGCCCTCAGACTGCATTTCCTGTACGAGTACTTCCTGTCCCCACATGTTCTTACGGCCACGAGCAGCCCAGTCGTCTGTGTGCTCAGCCATAGGAGAAGATGGAGTGATAGGGTAGATAGCAGCTACTTCAGTAAACATATAGCTTACATGAGCAGCAGCCTCATTACCATCACATGTGATAAATTTCTTTTCTTTAGCCATTTTTGTTTTATAATTAGAAAAAATGTTATAATATAGTTTTATACACTTATAAGTTAGTCGCTTTCTTTTATGTCGGCACTTACGGATAGGCCCATCAGACCACAAGGCATCAATACATGAAGCCGAGAAGCCAAAGAGGTATTAGATTATCTTTTCCCACTTCCGTATTGTAGCGCATATATATGATGTCGGAGTTGAACCTTGCCTTGCGCTCTGTTTCTGCGTTGCAGATGCGGAATCTCTTGGTTCCATCTACATAATAGAATGTATCGCGTGGGCTTTGGTTTACTTTGTGGTCTTTCCACATGGCATTTACGAAGAATGTCTCCATCTTGGTCTGCTCATCGACATTGATAGGATAGATTGCGTGAAGCAGGTTGGAGTTGTGGAGCATCACCTTTGTCGGTTTTTTAGGGAATCTCTGTCCTACAGGATAGATTATGTTTATAAGACGTGCATCTGCCAGATATTTGATGTAGTTCATCACCGTGGCTCTACTTGTCTGTATCTCGTGGGCGAGCTGGCTGATATTTGGGGTTTTTGGTCCGTCAACAGCAAGAAGGTAGAAAAGTTTCTTGATTTTCGTGAGGTATTTCAGTTCTATCTGCTTGATGAGAAGTATATCCACCTCAGTGGTCATGTTCATAGTCTTGAGCAGATTCTCCCTATAGTCGGAATGTTCAAGATATAGAGGGTAGAAGCCTTTCTCTATGTATTTCTTGAAATACTGTGCCGGGCTTACCTTTGGCAGTATCTCCTTGATGATGTGCTCATGATTGTGGATGATCTGGTCAAGGGTGTAAGCGCGGAAATCGTTGCCGGTTTCAAGATTGAGAAACTCACGGAATGAAAAACCTCTGAGGTTGTAACTTTTTACTACTCCATTGAGTTCCGGATTTTCATCCTTCAAGCGCATAACGCTCGATCCTGTGAAGACAATCTGAAGTTCCGGGTAAAGGTCGTAACAAGACCTTAATTCACGACTCCAGTCACTCTGCTTGTACACCTGGTCTATGAGCAATACTCTGCCTCCACGACGATAGAAATCACCTGCAAAATCGGAGATTCCACGTCCCTGAAAATAGAAATTGTTCATGTTGATGTAAAGGCAACGCTTGTCAAACGGACCATATTTTTCCTTCGCATATTGAAGAAGAAAAGTCGTCTTGCCCACACCGCGTGTTCCCTTAATTCCGATAAGGCGGTCAGTCCAGTCGATTTCGTCCATCAGACTGCGACGGAGTGTGGCATTGGTGTGCTCCACAAGATATGAATGAGTGCGAAAGAAAACTTCCATTAAATTAGTTTTTTAGATATGTATTTTTACTTGTGCAAAATTACTTATTATTTTCCAAATTGCAAAGTCAAGTTGACAGAAAAGAAGATATTTTACATTTTTTAGCACTTTTAACTGATAGAAAACGATTTGCAAGCAGAAAATAACGAATATAATTTCTTAACTTTGCACAAAAATTATCAGAATAACGATGACAATTAGAATATTCAATCCCGACCACGACCTTGCGCTTGCGGCAAACCAAGAACGATTTACCCCTCCACATGCAGGGCGCCAACTGCGTAATGATCTTTCTTTTTTGCCCGCACTTTGGTCTGATGACGGCGACATCGTGGTGGTCGAAGATGTGGATAGTGCATATTCCTCATTGCAAAACGTAAAGAAGATAAAGACGCCGGATGTGGAATTCTGCACATTTGACCAGCTTGCCCATGTAGCTCAGCAAAGTGGAGCTTTTCTTCATGCAATAGATGCATGGGGATGGGACAAGGCTTTACGCTTTCAATTCCGGAAATCGGGAGTTCCGGAAAGACTTTTACCGACAAAAGAACAGATAGAAGAAGTCAGACAGTTGTCAAACAGACGTATTACGACCGATATGCTTGTCTCTCTTCGCAACGGTCTTGAAGGACACACTTGCGGTGAAAGCACCTATGTCACAGACAAAGAGGGTTTTGACGTGATTTTGTTGAAGGAAAGAAATATTGTAGCCAAAGCCCCTTGGAGTAGCAGCGGTAGGGGAATCAGGTATTTCTTTGATGGTAAAGCGACTGAAAATGCCTGCAACTGGACTGCCAATACAATTCGCAATCAGGGAGGCATAATGGTGGAGCCTATATATAATAAGGTGAAAGATTTCGGAGCGGAATTTATTCGCAACTCTGACGGGACTGTCCATTTCCTTGGCTTGTCTCTCTTTGAAACTCGAAGCGGAGCTTACACTGGTAGTCTTCTTGCTGCGGAGGAAGCGAAGCGCGAGATAATCTCAAGATTTATAGATCTCGACTTGTTTGACGAAATATTGCTGCGTCTCGAAAGAGAACTGTCATCCGTATTGGCACCTCTCGGCAATCTTTCTATCTGTCTTGGAGTGGATATGATGATTGTGGCAAAAAAGGAGGATGGTGGATTTCTGGTAAATCCTTGTGTAGAGGTGAATCTTCGCAGGACGATGGGGCTGGTGGCTCTTGATATTTCTTCAAAGATAAATTGCCGGCAAGGTTTTATGTCTGTCTCGTATGATAATAAGAAATATCATCTACGCGTGACTAATTGCTGATTGGGTCATACCGACTTCCTTGTATCGGACTTGTATTTGCAAATGAACTGCTATACATCAAGAAATTGTCTAAAAAAAATGAAAAAAGTGCAAAAATATTTGGTTGTCAACACAATAATTCGTAACTTTGCTACGTTTTTCGATTATATTGCGCTAAGTGTGCGCTTAAATGTTTTGACATCAATCATTTAAATTAAAATCACTTTCTTAGATGAGACAATTAAAGATTCAGAAGAGTATTACCAACCGTTCAAGTGAAGCCCTTGACAAGTACCTCGTTGAAATCGGTCGTGCACCGCTAATCAGCATCGATGAGGAAATTGAACTTGCCCAGAAAATCAGAAAAGGCGGTCCTGAAGGTGAACGTGCTAAAGATAAATTGGTGACCGCAAACCTCCGCTTCGTGGTTTCTGTTGCAAAGCAATACCAGCACCAAGGACTTACTCTTACTGATCTTATCGACGAAGGAAATATCGGACTGATCAAGGCTGCACAGAAGTTTGATGAGACAAGAGGATTCAAATTCATCTCTTATGCAGTATGGTGGATTCGCCAGAGCATCCTTCAGGCTATTGCTGAACAAAGCCGTATTGTGCGTCTCCCGCTCAATCAGGTCGGTTCGCTCAACAAAATAAACCACGAAATCAATAAATTCGAGCAGGAGCATCAAAGACGTCCATCCGTTCAGGAACTTTCAATGGCTACAAACATTGAGGAGGAAAAGATAGGACAGAGTCTTGGTGCTGACGGACATCATGTTTCTATCGATGCTCCGTTCCAGGACGGTGAGGAAAACTGTATGCTCGACGTGATGGCTTCCGGTGATGATTCCCGTACTGACCGCCATGTGGATCATGAATCAATGTCTATGGAGCTGATGAACGTGCTCGACAAAGTTCTTAAGGAACGAGAGAGAGTTATCATCTGTGAATGCTTTGGTATTGGATGCCACGAGAAGGGTCTTGAGGAAATCGGTGATGAACTTGGTCTTACTCGTGAACGTGTACGCCAGATTCGTGAGAAATCCATCACGAAACTTCGTGACAGTGGCAATGCAAAAATACTTATGAAATATCTCGGATAAAATAATGTAAGAGAATAATAAAAGAGGTCTTTCCTTGAGATAGGAGAGACCTCTTTTATTATTGAATATGTTGCCTTCGTTCTTGAATTACGAAGATAACAAACTAAAGCCTTGTGTGCTTATTGAACGCTGAGTGCTTAGAAGTGCTTCATTGCTCTGTCCATTTCTCGCTTATCCTGCTTTGCCTTTAGCGTATCGCGCTTGTCGTATTCCTTCTTGCCACGACATAAAGCAATATCTACCTTTGCACGTCCTTTGTCATCTATAAAGACAAGGGTAGGAATGATGGTGAAGCCAACTGCTTTCGTATCCTCCTGAAGATGCTTTATCTCTTTCTTGTTGAGCAGAAGTTTGCGGTCACGCTTAGCCTCGTGGTTATTGTATGATCCATAGAAATATGGAGAAACATTCATTCCTTTTACCCATATTTCTCCATTATGAATATAACAGAACGCATCAACAAGGGAAGCCTTGCCCATGCGTATTGACTTGATCTCTGTACCTGTCAGCACTATGCCGGCAGTATATGTATCTATAAAGAAATAATCGAATGCAGCTTTCTTGTTCTTTATCTGCACTGGACTTTTCTTTCTTAGCATTTCTTGTTCTTTGTTCATGTCGGTTTGCAGGTCTTTCCCCCGCTTTGTATTAAGTTATACGATTTCGACAAATTCGTCAAGATGTTCATCAAGGTAATGCGCCACCATCCCGGTCCACGCTTCTTCATGAGAGACGAATTCATCATCAAATTCATCAAATTCCGGAAATTTCTCATAGAGGGCCATAAACTCTTCGTCAGTGAGCTCACATTCCAGCGCCTCGCGGTTTCTGTTATATGCCTTTTTCACATGACGCATCAGTCTGCACAGCTCAATCAGTCCCCATTGACGTATAGCGGTGTCAAAAGGGTTCTTAAAGAAGAAAGGCCCATATCCATTATAGATTAACTGTATGAAACCGCCATCCATCACTTCGTCACGTAGGGCAACATAGCCGAGCAATGTAATTTGTTGGCTTGTCAGTTTCTGCATGGTGTCAGAAGACAATTCTCCACCGACACCATTCTTGATTGCCTGCACAATTACATCTACGAAAGCATCCATTCCTTCACCTGCGGCTTTGCGCAACGTTTCGTCCTTAATAATATATGTCATACTATGAAAATGCAAAGTTTATTTGGCAAAGTTACAAAAAAGAATGTAATAATACACGAAAAATAGCAAAAAAAGTATCAAACTGCCTTTTTTATGTGAAAAAACATCATCAATATTAGGTAATTGTCTAAACTTTTTAGTAATTTTGCACTCATGTTAAGGTGCGCATGTTAAAAACGTGCCGCTAAAGTAACCAGAACTTTAACTATTAACATTTATAATTTTATAAAAAATGGTTTATTCTAAAGAAGTACAGGAAATGTGCTGTGTAGCCAAGGGTCCTAACCATGGTCCAGCTCCAATCCCGGAAGAGGGAAAGTGGATTCAGGCAAAGGAAATCAAGGACATCTCTGGCCTTACACACGGTATTGGTTGGTGCGCCCCTCAGCAGGGTTGCTGTAAGCTCACTCTCAATGTAAAGGAAGGTATCATCGAAGAGGCTCTCGTAGAGACAATCGGTTGCTCAGGCATGACCCACTCTGCTGCAATGGCTTCTGAGATTCTCCCAGGAAAGACTATTCTTGAGGCTCTTAATACCGACCTAGTTTGTGATGCTATCAATACTGCAATGCGCGAGCTTTTCCTCCAGATCGTTTACGGACGTACACAGTCTGCATTCTCTGAGGGTGGTCTTATGATTGGTGCAGGTCTTGAGGACCTCGGTAAGGGACTCGTTTCACAGTGTGGTACTCTCTATGGCACAAAGGTTAAGGGTACACGTTACCTCCAGCTTACAGAGGGATACATCACAAAGCAGTACCTTGACAAGGACGATCAGGTTTGCGGATATGAGTTCGTTCACATGGGCAAGTTCATGGATGCTATCAAGAAAGGCGTTGACGCTAATGAAGCTCTCAAGAGTGTTACCGGTACATACGGTCGCACCAAGGAAGAGGACGGCGCAGTTAAGTTTATTGACCCACGTAAAAACTAATAGGAGGATACATTATTATGATTAGAGAAGTTAAGTTTGAATCACAGGATCGTCGCATCAAGCAGATCCTCGCTTGCCTTAATAAGTATGGTATCGCTTCTATTGAAGAGGCTAATCAGATTTGTGATGCTGCTGGTCTTGATCCATATATGACATGTGAGGAGACTCAGATGATCTGTTTCGAGAACGCTAAGTGGGCTTACGTAGTAGGTACTGCAATCGCTCTCAAGGAAAAGGCTAAGGACGCTGTTGAGGCTGCCAACTACATTGGTGAGGGTCTCCAGTCTTTCTGTATCCCAGGTTCTGTTGCAGACGACCGTAAGGTAGGTATCGGACACGGTGAGCTTGCTGCTCGTCTTCTTGAGCCAGAGACAAAGTGCTTCGCATTCCTTGCTGGTCACGAGTCTTTCGCTGCAGCTGAAGGAGCTATCAAGATTGCTCAGATGGCAAACAAGTCAAGGCCTGCTGACAAGCCTCTCCGTTGTATCCTCAACGGTCTCGGTAAGGATGCTGCCATGATTATCTCTCGTATCAATGGTTTCACATACGTTCAGACCAAGTTCGACTACTTCACAGGTGAGCTTCATGAGGTACAGCGTATCGCTTACTCAAATGGTCCACGTGCAGCAGTAAACTGCTATGGTGCTGACGACGTTCGTGAAGGCGTTGCTATCATGTGGAAGGAAGACGTTGACGTTTCCATCACTGGTAACTCTACCAACCCAACACGTTTCCAGCATCCTACAGCTGGTACATACAAGAAGGAGCGTATCCGCGCTGGTAAGCCATACTTCTCTGTGGCTTCTGGTGGTGGTACTGGTCGTACCCTCCATCCAGACAATATGGCTGCAGGTCCTGCATCTTACGGTATGACTGATACACTCGGTCGTATGCACTCTGATGCTCAGTTTGCTGGTTCTTCTTCAGTTCCTGCTCATGTAGAGATGATGGGCTTCCTCGGCATTGGTAACAACCCAATGGTAGGTTGCACAGTAGCTTGTGCAGTACAGGCAGACCTCTTCCTCAACAAGAAGTAATCTGAAATCTCTGAATTAGAGACTGTCATATTTCCTCCATAGTCCATCGGTGATTATGGAGGATTTTTTGTGTATATCAATTGGCTGATTTGAGCGTTCAAATTTATGAAGGTACAAAAAAGTCTGTAAGATTGCACCTTCATAAATACTTGAATGCAGAATGACAAGCATTTGATATACAAGGCGCTGTCTTACAGACATTTTGTATTATTGCTTCTGATTAGTCGAAAGTTTTATAATATATGAGTTTAGTTTTCCAGACAGGAAGAGATTGCAGACTTGACTTTTGCAGTAAGGCTCTCGTAAGTGTCCTGATCAGTAGGCTGAATAGGGGAAAGGTACTCAACAGAGATGGAGTGTGGCTTGTAAGTGTTCTTGCCACGTGGGTTTGCCTCAAACGCTCCCTTGATGCAGACAGGCACGATAGGCACATTTATTTCCTTGCTCAAGATGGCGAAAGTCTTCTTGAAAGCAGAGAGTTTGCCGTTGTGTGTGCGAGAACCCTCTGGGAAAATCACTATGTTCTTTCCTTGTTTCAGCACTTCTGATAGTTTCAATATTGAGTTCTTGAGATTACGACGCTCCATAAGGATGATATTATTATGTCGTGCAAGATATTTGACTACGGTGCCTTTTACATGTTCTTCCGTGGCGTAGAAGTAACAATCACGAATAGTCTTGCTGTTCATTCCAGTCACGGCAAGCGGTCCATCTAGGAAACTCTGATGGTTTGGAGCTATGATGAAAGGACCATTGGCAGGGATATTTTCAACTCCTTTGACAGCCAGGCGATTGTAAAGTCTGAAGAATCCCTTGAAAGACTTCGCATATAAGGTATAGAGCAGTGAAGTCTCAGGTAGGACAAGTGACTTGCTGTCAGCAGAAAGAATAGCTTTCCAGTCGGTTTCTCCTACTTCCATCTTGGTCTTTTGCTTGTGGATATACTCAGCAATTCCCTTGACAGAACCGAGGACAATAATCTTATCCTGAGTCACTTCCATACCGAATGTACTCTCGATGAAACTTTGCAGCCCCACCTTATCCAGAGAGTCGAATGCAAGGTCGGTCTCAATGTGGTCTTCAGGCTTGACGGATATCTTCTTTTCTTGCTCTATATATTCGCTGATGATCTTGTATTCAGCACCAAGTTGGGCTGTTTTCACAGAATCGGAATCATTTCCATTGGTGTCAGCCTTTTTGCCGGCATTCTCGATTATGGCTTTTAGTTTATATCTCTGGAGTTTGTCGAGCTTAGTTCTTGGCAAGGCATCACGATAGACGAAGATACTCATCAGCTTCTTGTAATTTGCCACAGAAAGGTTGTATGGCTCGATTACCTCCTTCTTGAGCTGTGCTTCCACTTCGCTATCATCAAGGGAAGAAGCCCATGTCTCCTGCGGGACAATGATTGCACGGAGCATATCTCCATCCTGCACTACAGCGGCTTCCTTCACTCTCTTGTCATATTTCTCCAGTTTATATTCTATTTCGTTAGGCTGCACGTTCTTGCCATTGGAGAGCACGATGATTTCCTTGGATCTGCCAGTGATGTAGATTCTTCCTTTTTCGTCCGTTCTTGCAAGGTCGCCAGTGTGGATAAATCCGTCTTTGTCAATCACTTCTGCCGTCTCTTTTGGTCTGTTGTAATAGCCGAGCATTACGTTTGGACCCTTGGCGAGAAGTTCTCCATTGACGATTTTACACTCCATAGACGGGAGTGGCAAGCCTGCACAGCCAGGGATAATATCTCCTGGACGTGTAAAAGAAATCATCGGAGCGGTCTCGGTCATTCCATATCCTTCAAGAACGTCAAGACCGAGTGTGCGCAATCCTTCGCCAATCTCTTTGTCCAATGCGGCTCCACCGCTCACGCAGCAATAGATGTTGCCACCCATCTTTTTTCTGACAGACTGGAAAACGAAGCGTGATAGAGACCTTGAATTTACCTTACGGCAAATATTGAAGAGCATTCTTGTCACAGCCTTTTCATCTATCTTCTTCTTTATGCCAGAATAAAGCGTCTGCCAAAGGCGAGGCACTCCAACGAATATTGCGACCTTACCGCGGCAAAGACAGTCCATTATGTCTGGACCTGTCATTGACGGACATATGATTATGCCTCCTCCAGTAAGGATTGGAGCGATAATAGTTCCCATAAGTGGAAGCACATGATGAACAGGGAGAAGCATCATAGTGCGGCGATGTGCATTGAATATTGGCACCTGGTCGCATACTCCTATGAGATTGGCATTGAGATTGGTATATGAAAGCATCACTCCTTTTGGTGAACCTGTAGTGCCGGAAGTATAGATGATCAGGGCAACGTCATTACCTCGTGTTATCATGAAATCATCATCAGCGTCAGTAGAAGGCGCATTTTCTGAGAAAGCCATGGAAGCATGTTCATAATCCTCTATGTAGAGATAAGGAATGTCGAGGTTAGCTTCTTTCAGGGCATCCTTTACTGTCTGCTCCTTCTCTCTTGAAGTCCAGATAAACTCAGGACGACAGTCGTTGAGAATATAAGCCACATCCTGCACAGTAGCTGAGGCATCTACTGGCACAGCGACACCATGATTATACCAGATGGAGAAGAACGCATAGACCCAACCGAGCCGGTTTTCACTGATTATGATGGTTTTGGCATTATTCTGCTTTGGAGTATGTAGAGAATAAAAGGCTATTCTCTCGTTGAGTTCTGGATAACTGATATTATCTTTTCCTGAGATGATAGCAATATTATTATAGTTTCTAATCATTTCCTTAAATTATATTTATAATGTTTCTTCATCATGCAAAGGTAATAATAAATGAAGAAAAATAATGGTTTTATCCTACAAAAACGCCAATTCATTCGAGTTTGTGATTATTTACTCCTATTCGCCTTGATTATTGTCCTATCTGTTCCTATTTGAAATCGTCCTTTTTGCCCTATGGTTTCTTCTATATAGAAGAGCAAAAGACAAAAGAAATGCACCTTTTCTAATAGAGATATGAATTTTATTCATTATCTTTCCTCTATAAAACGAAAATGATTTCCCTCGCAAAGGTAACTAAAACAAGGGAGTTTGCCTTTTCCTCGTAAATTAAAGCGCATGTCTCCCTTGCACTTGCCTTTATGGCAAATGCGATTATCAATTAGGGTGTCCAGTTCGTTGTACCAATTTCAGCTCACATTCTTGAGCGTTTTGGTCCGTTCCGTAACCCAGTTC
>CAKQPF010000041.1 GCA_934256705.1 uncultured Prevotella sp. | reverse complement strand
ATCGTGTACCTGCTGATAATCAAGTAGGTAACAAATAAGAAATATCATCTTGCTATGTACAACGCTGAAAGCCCCACACTGTGTATTTAGAGCCAGCATCAGCATGGGGCGCACGAAGCGTCCGGAGCCAACGATGGCATACAATACACCCATTGGGGCGTTCCCGTTGCTTTGTTTTTTGACTGATTTCGTATAAGCATAGAGCTATTCCGAAGAGAATTTGCGAGATTCTTAAGTTGTCAAAACCAAAGCGTAAAGGTACGCCTTTTTATGTAAATGCATCCATACCCACTTCCACCCTTTAGGGTTTCAGCGAGCATAAGACGATGCAAAATTACAACTTTTTCTCGAAATAAAACGCTTTTTCCATGACAAATTGCATAAACAATGCTAAAATTCTGCAAAAGAAAGGTTTGGAGGTGGCGCTTTTCGTGCTTTTCGCCGTGATATGTTTGCTTTACTGAATATAATTCGTACCTTTGCATCCAAATGAGATATAACCGAAAGAATAGATAATAACATGAATACAATTGACATTGCACTGCGCATCGCTACAGCTGCACACGCTGGACAGCTGGACCGCGATGGCTATCCCGTCATTCTCCATCCATTGACTGTGGGACTGATGGGACACACTGATGAAGAGAAAATGGCGGGCTTCCTGCATGATGTAGCGGAGGATTCGTCAGTCACTTTTGAAGATATGCTGGATGAAGGCATCCCTGTGGGCGTGGTGAATGCGCTCCGGCTGCTTACCCATCGGAAAGATACGGATTACTATGATTACATCCAGAGCATAATAGACTCGGGTAATCCTATCGCGCTGCAAGTGAAATACAACGACCTCAAGCACAATTATGAACGTGGAAAGGCGCATCCAGACCTTCAGCAGAAGCACGGCAAGGCGCTGGAGATGGTCGAGGCCGCCATTGAGGAATGCTCAAAGGTGGACATCTATCATGCGCCTTCCGACAGAAACGTAGAGGTGGGAATATTTGCCTGTGGCTGTTTCTGGGGCACGCAGCATCATTTCCAGAAGCAGGCTGGCGTGCTGAACACACTGGCTGGCTACACAGGAGGACAGGAGGCTTTCCCTTCCTATGCTGATGTGCGTGACCACAAGACGCATCATGTGGAGGCAATCATCGTGGAGTATGATCCGAAAAAGGTGTCATACGAGAGTCTTTGCAAACTCTTCTTCGAGATTCACGACCCGGCACAGACGGATGGAGTAGGCACTGACATCGGTCCGCAATACCGCAGTTGTATCTTCTATTGTGATGAAAATCAGAAGGAAACGGCTGAACGAGTGATGCAGATACTCCGTGACAAGGGAGACGAAGTGAACACATTGCTCTTGCCCGAGGAACCTTTCTATATCGGCGAAGCCTATCATCAGAATTATTATGAGAAAACGGGTGGTGAGCCTTATTGCCACATGAGGACGAGAAAATTCTGATGGACTGCTGGACTATGTGATGTTTTGTTTGGTTCGTATAAAAAATATCAATGGATAAGAATAAGATAAAAAAGACAAAAATGTTTTTCTATGTTTTTATCCATTGATATTTTATTATAACCGGAATTATGACAATACAAAATTACTGTCTGGAAGACTGTACCTATAATATATTCTACTGTTAAGGTACTGTCTTCCAGACAGACATATTCTTCTTGTTTGTAGTCCCGAGACTTCGTCCCGGGTTACTCTCGCTTCGCTCGGTATAGGCTTCCAGCCTAATTTTGTTGTTTTGTTGTCTGGTTGTTTAGTTGTCTGGTTGACAGTATTGGCAATCAACAAAACAACCAATCAACAAAACAACCAAACAACAACCCCCTTCTCCCCGGCGGACTATTTTTTCTCAAGTTCCTGCAGACTTTCCATCTTCTTGTACTCCAGGAATTCATAGATGCCGCACAGATGCTCACGCACTCTGCCGTGGCCGAATTCATATACCTTGCTGACAAGTCCGTCGAGGAAGTCACGGTCGTGGCTGACCACGATGAGAGTGCCGTCGAAATCCAGAAGAGCCTGCTTGAGCACGTCCTTCGTCTTGAGGTCGAGATGATTGGTAGGCTCGTCAAGGATAAGGAGGTTCACCGGCTCAAGCAGCAGTTTGAGGATGGCAAGACGTGTGCGCTCGCCACCTGACAGCACCTTGACTTTCTTCGTGGAGTCCTCTCCTCCAAACATGAAGGCACCGAGGAGGTCGCGTATCTTGTTGCGTATTTCGCCCTTCGCCACGTCGTCTATCGTCTGGAATACGGTGAGTTCACCGTCGAGCAGCGAAGCCTGGTTCTGGGCAAAGTAGCCTATCTGCACGTTGTGGCCCAGTTCGAGCTTGCCCTCATTCTGCAGTTGCCCCATGATGCACTTCGCCAAAGTCGATTTACCTTCACCGTTACGTCCCACGAAGGCGATCTTGTCGCCTCGCTCCACCGTGAGGTTTACTCCGCTGAATATCTGTTTGCCGTCAAACGACATTGCCACATCGCTCATCTGCACAGGGTAGGCACCGCTGCGTGGGCTTGGCGGGAACTTTAGCCTGAGGTGGCTTGTGTCCTCTTCATCCACTTCGATGAGCTGTAGTTTCTCGAGCATCTTCACTCGGCTCTGCACCTGGAAGGTCTTGGAATACGTGCCTTTGAACCGCTCGATGAAATCCTTTGTCTCGGCTATCATCTTCTGCTGTTCCTCGTATTGTTTCATCTGCTGTTCGCGGCGTTCCTTCCGCAGTTCCAGATAGTGGCTGTATGTGGCTTTATAGTCGTAGATTCTTCCCATCGTCACCTCGATGGTGCGCGTGGTGATGTCGTCCACGAATTTGCGGTCGTGGCTGATTACTACCACTGCTTTCGAACTGTTGCAGATGAAATCCTCAAGCCATCCTATGGATTCGATGTCGAGATGGTTTGTAGGCTCGTCAAGGAGCAGCACGTCAGGCGACTTGAGCAGCAGTTTGGCAAGCTCGATGCGCATGCGCCAACCGCCGGAGAATTCGCTGGTAGGGCGGTCGAAGTCCGAGCGTTCGAAGCCGAGTCCGAGCAGTGTCTTTTCCACATCTTCCTCAAAGTGGGTCATGTCTATGGCGTAGAATTTCTCGGAAAGGCTGGACACCTTCTCTATGAGGTGCATGTATTCGTCGCTCTCATAGTCGGTGCGTGTGGTCAACTCATTGTTGATGCGGTCTATCTCCGCCTGAATCTCGTGGAGATGTGCGAACGCCTGGCATGCCTCTTCGAATACGGTGCGTCCGTCTTCGGTCATGAGATGCTGCGGAAGGTAAGCGATGACGCAGTCTTTCGGGGCGGAAACGGTGCCGCGTGTGGCAGTGCGTACGCCTGCAATAATCTTCAGCAGCGTGCTTTTGCCAGCGCCATTTTTACCCATAAGGGCTATACGGTCCTTCTCGTTTATCTGGAAGGAGATGTCTTTGAATAGGGTGGTGCCGCCAAACTCGACGGTCAATCCATCAACTGTGATCATATTTTGATTTCTTGTGCTTATTATGAGAAAACGTTGCAGGAGTGATTTTTTCCTCACTTGCCGCCGATTCTCCATGAGTACGAAGTGCAAAGGTAATCAAAATCCGTGACATTCAGCCATGAAAAGCCGGAAATTGTCGGGAATGAGGTGTTTTTAATTCCCGAACGCCCCAATCAGACTACAAAACTGCATCAGACTTAGTGATGTGGGTTAAATTATCTAAAAACAGGGTTACAGAGCCGGTTTTTCTTTACCTTTACATGAATTTTACTTACCTTTGCCATGAATTTAAGTTTCAAGGAAATATTTACAGAAGAAAATGAATTTACGTATATTGGTCGCATACATTGTAATCGCCTGTATCTTACCTATCTATTCACAAGAACAGGATAGCCTCAAGACCGTCCATCGCATTGCTGCCGATGCCGTGCCTGCGACCATCTTCCATACCAACGACTTCCTGCGTGGAGGAAATGAAGAGACACGCACCATGAATCATGACATGACTTTCACGCTGAAGTATGCTTTCATGAATCATGACGAGGTTCGCCCCGGCTCCATCCATCAGGGCGCTTATCAGGGCGTGGGATTGGCGAGACATGAGTTCAACCGCTGGCTCTCGAATCCCATTTCCGTCTATCTGTTTCAGGGTGCACCGATAATAAACTTCTCGCGAAGGGTTTCGCTCAACTATGAATGGAACCTGGGCATGGCTTTCGGATGGAATGCCTACGACGAGGAGACGAATCCCGAGAACAAGGTGATCGGCTCGAAGGTGACGGCTTATATTGACGTGGACATGTATCTGCGATGGATGATGTCGCAGTATCTGGACTTCAATGCGGGATTTTCATTGAGCCATTTCTCAAATGGCAACACCACTTATCCCAACCTTGGACTCAACACTTGCGGCATCCGCCTGGGACTGGCTTATTACATCAATCGCCAGATGCCTCCTGCCACGCCCGTGGTGCGCGAAAGCTATCCTTCATGCCGTGGACTTTACACGGATGTGATATTGTATGGTGCATGGAAGCTGGGCGTTGGTCATCATGGAGATGAATATTATCTGCTGCCGGGACGATATGCAGTGATGGGTTTCAACGTTAATCCGATGTACCGGCTGAATCCCTGGCTCAGCCTTGGCGCTTCGCTCGATGGGGTCTATGACAGGTCTGCCAGTAGGGAGAATGATTACACTGAAGAGCCTGACCATACCTTCAGACGGCAGGTGGCATTGGGACTGTCGGCACGCAGCGAGTTTGCCATGCCTTATTTCAGCATCAATTTCGGTGTGGGCACCTATCTGCTGGGCAACCGAAACAATTTCAGGGGAGTGTATGAGGTGCTGGCTCTGAAAATACATGCCAGCCGGCGGGCTATGGTACACATCGGATATAGTCTGGTGGATTTCAAGACTCCAAACAATCTGATGATAGGATTGGGCTGGCGATTCCATTAGGACATTGACATAAGGTCATATTGACCTATCAAATATCATCATTAAACAAAAATTATTCATTATGAATCAGACAAAAGATTACATTATCGGAGAAAGTTACCAATTCAGGGTGAAAAGCGTATTTGGCAGTTATTGCGAGTTGCAGGATGATTATACTGTGACCTATCTTCAAAACACCAAGAACCTCAGGCTTGCGAAAGGGCAGATTCTGGAATGCAAGGTGATTTCAAATGCCGGAGACCACCCTAAGATTGAACTGCTGAATTACGGCGACATTGACCATAAGGACAATATGGTCAACGACAAAATATTGACCAAGATAATTACAGAGATGGGCATCACGTGGTCCACCCGCGACTTTGTCAAATTGATATTGACTGACGACAACGACCTTTCCTTCGACCGGCATTGCCACCAATGGATCCAGACACTAATCGAGATGCAGCAAGACCTGAGCAGCATCAAGACTGACTGCAAGAACATTCTGGAATTGTCCAATCTCCTTGACAGTTCAAGTCCGTCCGAACGCGAGATGTATCAGGAGAGGTTTACCATCATCATTGAGCTTATAGGTTTCTATATCGTGGCAAAAGACCTCCTCCAGGCCACGTCGCAGGAGTTTGAAGGCGATGCGCAGAAATTCATCGAAGACCTGTTGAGGAAACTGACAACGTCAGGATACGTCTATCATCCCCGCAAGGCATTCAATATCCTTTCCAGCCTCTTCGTCCTCGAACCGGCATTGATGAACGGCAATATCGAGCGTATGTTCTCCGTCATCAAGGAGCGCGACATCCTGCAATGGAAGAAAGAGCCTTTCCGCTCCGCATTGTTGCAGGTGCTCGAACTATATGTTACCGGCAACGAAAAACTGATAGACAACACCAAGGACAATGCGATGCTGATCAGCAACACCATCCAGGCACTGTCCATACAGCTCCTTTTGCACGATGCCAACGCCGGTGACACCGACATAATCGACTATCGTCTCAATGCTTCGCGGCTCTGCAATCTCGTCTCGTATGCCAATATGTCGAATCCCATCGAGATCGTTAACCTTGCACTGTATAACCTCCTGAGTTCCAATATCGCATTGCCAGCCTACAATCTCCAGACAGTGGGCAGCGACCGTTTCCCGTTCTTCGTCTCAAGCAAGGCTTTCCATCAGGACGAAAAGATTGACACCATAAGCACTTATACCCACAACAACGTGCGCCTCACGGTGTCCGACAAGGGCATAGTGCTCGGTTCGACGGCAAACAATGTCAAGCCAGCCATCCCGAAAGACCTCTCATTATGGAACAATCTCCAGGTGATGCTGAAATCAAAGCCCGACACCGACCACCTCTTTTCCAAGAAAGGAATTGCTCATTACCGCGCTTTGTGGACAAGCATAGAGCGCGACCTCTTCGAGTCGGGCAAGCCGGAGAAGCTTGCCGGCAAGGCAAAGAGCGTGCACAAGGTGCATGATGAGGTGAGAATCTCCATCGTAAGGCAGGATGCCAACGACCCTTACAAATTCTATTGCAACATAGAGGACTCCACAGGGGGCGAAGGCTTCATATATATAAATGACATAGTGCTCTATAAGCTCGCCTCCCCGTCAGTGAGACACTTCATCTCCGACAATGGCAACAGGCTGATATTCGATGCCGTAATCATTGATATGGAGGACGGGGAATATCATTTCTCCATGAAAGAATACATCGACGAGGAAGCCCGGAACTTCTATTACGACGACGAAGACATAATATGCTTCGTGTCTCTCAACCAGACTGGAAACTACGGCTATCTCCCTGGCGTGACAAAGGAAGGCATAAGCGTGCAGATCATGGGACTGGAGGACATCTCAGGACTGAAGAAGGGCGACCTTGTGGCTGCAAGTCTGATAGGACCTTCACAAAGAGACTTCCACATCGAGGCGAAAGCCAAGTATGTGGTGAACCAATATTTCAACCTCAATGAGTCCTTCCATTTCCTGCTTAAGGAACTGGCTGTGGGCGAAGTGGATTCCACTCTTGCCGAAACGGAAGGCAACGTCGAGTCGGACCGCATACTCGACATCTCTTATGTCCGTCAGCTCATCTACATCATCGACCGCATCGCCACGCTCGACAATAATGACAATGAATACATCAAGGCATACAATTACCTCGGTTTTGCCCGTATGCTCTCGCTGCTGATAGGATGGGAGGAACAGGCCGCTTACTACAAAGGCAGAATGGACATCATCCTCATGCTCCACGACTTTGCCATCAATGACAAGGTGAACGAGGAAAGCCTTGCCCAACTGGAGAGCATGAACGCCGACCTCTTCAGCAGCAACGTGGTGCTGCAAGGCAGATTCCGTCAGTTGCAGATGGTCAGTTATCTCGGAAAACCGGACCATAACGCTGACCTCTGGGAGGCTTCACGCGACAGCTACGAGGCTATCCGCGAACTGGCTTCGCTCGTTCTGTCATACAATCTGATGACTTCCACCAATATGGACAGCCAAGCTACGGACGTGCACAACCGTATCAAGCAGACGCTGCGCCTCAAAGGCTATGAGTCGGGACTGAAACTCTATGGCACCGGCGTGGAGGACAAGACCACGGAATACAAGACCAGCATCGTCTATCTTGCCGACAAGACGGTGGATATCCCTAACATGCAGGAGCAGATGAAGGTAATCCTCTCCGTGATAGACTCGTTCCTCAACACGGATGGCGGCACTTTGTATATCGGAGTGAATGACTGCGGCATGGGAGTGGGACTGGAGTCCGACCTCGCTTACTATGAGTTCAACGGCGACAAGGACAAATATGCCCGCACCATCACCGATGCCGTGGTGGGAGCCTTCGGCAAAGTGGTGGCTACACATGTGGATGTGCGCTTCGACCCTGAGAATGAAAAGGCTGTCTGCCTCGTGAAGGTGACCCCTTATAAGGAAGGGGCGCAATATAACGGTGCATGGTATGTGCGCATAGGAAGCACCAAGAGAATGCTCGACAAGGCAGAGTTTGCCCAATACAAGAACTCCGAACGCATCATCCCTGTCCAAGCGTCTGCGGAGGAAAGTCAGCCTGAAGTACAGGAAGAAAAGCCGATAGCCAAGGAAACGGTCAAGGAAACCGTGCATTCCGCACCGCAGATGGAGACTATCCCAACGAGCGAGATACGATTCAATGTATGTGAGGAATATGCGGAAGATTTCAGACCTACGATCGCTTACCTGCAGTTCCTCGACAATGGAAAGTTCCGCAAGACGACGGATTACAGTTGGGATCCAAGCCTTCTGATGCTCGCCGTATATGACGAGGATGCCGATGGCTATCTCGTGATGGTCTATGACAACGGCTATGTGGCAAAGGTGCCGATGGGCGAGATATTGAAGTTTGACGACCGCACCGTTTACTCACGTTATACGGGAGCAAACCTTATCTTCGCTTCCATCGCTCATTCTGAGGATGCCATGATGACTGTCACGGAGGAGGACAAGGGCTCTACGGGTCGCGCTATGCTGCGTATCGACACGCTTTCCGGCATTGGCGAGACCAAAATAGCTGATTATGGTGACCGCTTCTACAATGAGGGATTGGCTCGCCGCATCATCCAGGTGGACATCATTCCTGAGGAACATACTTCCATTTTCAGTTTTGTCAAAGACAAGGACAAGCGCACTCTCGGATTCCCAGTCAGGACTCTGAGCGACGACCTGAAGGATGGATTCGACATGCTCCATATCAGTCTGAAGCAGAAGTAAGTTGATGACGGTTGTGGGTTGTTGGTTTTCGGTAGTATAGTACAAACAACCCAACCGCCAACCCACAACCATAAGAAACAGCAATGTCAGAAATAAAGACATACAAATGCGCTTCATGTGGATACGAATGCAAGCACTATACAGGGCGGGGATTCTTCGGACAGAAGATTTCGTCCGTAGTATGTATGTCCTGCAAGACCGTCCAACAGATTACAGTCGGTGGCATCATCGCTGACGTAGCACCGTCCTTTTCGTCAGAATATGGCAGACTTTGTCCCAACTGCATGAGTCAGAATATCACTTTATGGGATGAAAAGACTTGTCCGAAATGCGGTGGCACGATGTTTGCAAGTGGTGAATCAGAGTTCTGGACTTAGAAAAAGCCCCAAGCAGTAGGGGCGGTTGTGAAATGAAAATCAATAGATTGAAATATTTTTCCATGTTTCTATCCATTGATATTTTAATATTCATTGTTTTTAAGACAAAAACCTTATATGCCAATAGCAAAATGGATAGGCGCCTTTTTAGGCGGACTTAACGGCGGAATAATAGGTGCTCTGGCTGGATATGCCTTGGGAGCATTGCTTGACAAGTTCGTGGGAGGAACATCCTCCGACGAACAAGGCAGTGCTGGCTACACGTCGTCAGCCGACAGCAGTAACTCATACTACGCCTCGCAGGAGGCACAGATGGAGGGAGCACGAAACGGATTCCTCTTCTCTCTGCTCGTGCTCTCAGCCCACGTCATACAGGCTGACGGGAAGATAATGCACTCGGAGATGAATTATCTCCGCGCTTTCCTGCGCCGGAGCTTTGGCGAAATAGCTGTCACGCAGGGCGAAAGCATCATCCTTCGACTCTTCGAATATCGCAAGTCCCACGGTGACAGAGTATGGGAATCACAGATGCAGGAGGCGTGCAGACAGATGCGCGGCGTGATGCCCGAGGAGCACAGGCTCCAGCTCGTGGCTTTCCTATGCGAACTCTCCAAGGCTGACGGTGTCATCCATCCGGCAGAGGTGGAAGCCATCCGTTCCATCTGCTGTTCATTGGGTATCAACGCTTCCGTGGTAGATCAGTTTCTCTCCCTCGGCGGTTCCTCCATTGAGGATGCCTACAGCGTGCTTGGCGTTCCGCCATCAGCCACTGACGAGGAGGTGCGTCGTGCTTACCGTGACCTCGTGCGCAAGAATCATCCCGACAGAGTGGCGACTCTCGGCGATGATGTCCGCGAAGCCGCCAAGAAGAAGATGCAGGAAATCAATGAGGCAAAGGAGCGTATATATAAGGAACGCGGGATGTAAATTCCAAGGATCCTTTGGTTGTGGGTTGTCGGTTGTGGGTTGTCGGTTTTTGGTAGTATAGTACAAACATACCGACAACCCACAACCGACAACCCACAACCAAAGAAACAGGCTATTATTACAACTCCGTTTTCAGTTCATTATACAAGTCAACAGGACCTAAATGCCAATATTTGGTGCTTGCCGTTGACAGTTTCTTATAAAGCTCTGAACGATAGATGCGTTCCAGACTCTCTTGGAGAGTGAAACCGTAATCATCGTGCAGATATTCCACCAGCCAGCTGATTTTGCCCGGCAACAGCAGATGGAGATTGCTTTGGTCTATCTGGAACATATTATTTCACTATTTTTGTTGATTCAATGAAATGTAGGTATGCCAGAGCCTTGTCTGTATGAAACAAGTATTGGTCCACCAACTTGTAGGTTTTGAGTTCACGAATAAGCGTCTCCACACCGATTGCTCCGCTTTCATACAGTCCAAATTGCAAATACACCCTGTCGTTTGCCACCGGACCATACACTATGTCGTAATCGTGGGTAAAGCCCTTTTGAGTTCTGTTAGCCATTACGAAATCCACCCATTCCTTGGTGGGTTCGCGAAATACGAGGCATTTCAGTTCCTGCATTTTTTCGTTGTCAAACTCGTATGTATTAACGTTGCCAAAATTCCTTACTTGTTCACGCATACGCCTTTCCACCCATTCCCTGGATTGCCTCTCCGAGGTCGTGGTATAGAATCCTTGACCATAATCGAGCAAGCGATTGGGCTTGAGAACTTTTGGGTGTTCGACCACCTCCAGACTTCCGTGATATAACTTCATGCTTATTCCCTATTTCTTGTTTCTGATTTCGATATACTCGTCAATTTCTTCTATAAGCCACTGGCGACCTTGGGTATGAAGGACATCGTAGCATTCGCTGAGATAATCCACCAGACCATACTTGGCGAACAGGTCAAGCACTTGCTTGCCAGTCATTCCCTTCGCTGCTCCATATTCTTCTATACAGAATGCTACGAAGAGGGCTATATCCTTATCTTTCTTGCTCATCAGCTATTCTCCTTTCTGTGGCTCTGAACGCATATCAAGCTCGTGGCAACGTAACTTTTCAGCCTTTTACTGACTCTCATCGAGCAATGGCATCCTTTGACGTTACCAAAGCCTTTAGCCTGTTGATTTTGCCATAATCTGTCTGCAAAACTGCATGTTCAGCCAGTATGGTTTTGATTTGTTTTTGTTTCAGCATTCGATTGTTTAGGCTACAAAATTACAAAAATATTATTTAATCATAGCACATTTTGCGATATTTATATGATTTATGCAGTGAAATAGAGTTCACTTTTTGGATATTACCCTGAAGAAGTGACATCATGTTTCGACAAATCGAGCAGAGGCAAAGGAGCGTATATATAAGGAACGCGGGATGTAAATTGTCCGATTTTTCCGCTGAAAGGATGCAGACGGGAAGATATTGCGTAAATGCTTGAAAATAAAAGCGTTGCAAAAGCATAGTTTTTACGGTGCAATAACTATGCTTTTACAACGCAATATCTATGCTTTCACAGTCCGATATCTATGCTTTTAGCCCGTGAAAGCTCAGCAATCATCCTCTGATAGCCCGACAATCATCTTTTTGTTCCATTTTTCCCTTCCTCAGAAAGCTTTTTCCAACAAGCTTTTTCCCTGGCTTTTTGCCCCAAAAGATTATGTTTGCGTCAAGCGTTCCAAAAAGCTTTACAAATGTGTTTCTGCCGTTAACAAGAGTTAAATCGGAGGGTTTCGTAAGCACTTTTCTTGTTATGATGACTTTTTGTCCGTGTTTTTTCATACCTTTGCGCCAAACAACTAAAACTTAAAACGGAGAGAATCTTATGGGAAAGAGTATAAAACCTGTTTCGTTACTTTTCTTGGCGCTCTTTTGCAGTTCTGTGTCCTATGCACAAAAGCAAATAACTACAGGACTGAAAGACTCCATCGACAACAGAAACAGCCTTATCAAAATGGGGGATACGCATTCATCAAAGGCTGGTGTCAGCACTGCCCTCGACGTGCTGAGCGGTCAGGCTGCGGGCGTAAACGTCACTTCCAACGGTCTTGACCGCATGGCTATGCTCAACAGTGTGCGAGTGCGAGGCACCACATCCATCATCGGCGGCAACGACCCACTGGTGCTTATCGACGGTGTGACCTCTGACGTGTTGACCCTGTCCACCATCTATCCCGCTGACATAGAGAGTTTCAGAATCCTGAAAAACGCTGCCGAGACTGCCATGTACGGCTCGCGAGGCGCTTCGGGAGTAATCGAGGTGAAGACAAAGAAAGGCACCGGACGGGGATTCCAGATCTCCTATGAGGGAAACGTAGGATTCGAGCAGATGTACAAGCATCTCGACATGCTCGACGCAGACGGTTATCTTGCCACGGCAAAAGCCTTGGGACTATACTGCAACAACGGTGGTTACAACACTGATTTCTACAAGGTTATCACCCGCACAGGTATGGTAAACAATCATTATCTCGCCTTCAGCGGCGGAACGCCACAGTCCAATTACCGCGCTTCCTTCGGACTGATGGACCACAACACGATCATCAAGAACATGAGCTACGGAAACTTCGTAGCCAAGATTGACGTCACGCAGAAAGCATTCAACGACCGGCTTACCGGCGACTTCGGTGTATTCGGTTCCTCATTCAGAAACCATGACATATACGATACCCAGATGCTCTTCTATTCAGCAGCCTGCCAGAACCCTACTTTCCCTGCCGCAACGGATGCCAAAGGCAACTGGAACAAGAACGAAGTGGCTACGCACATCAACCCTCCAAGCGCCGTTCTGCATGAGAAAAACGACTCGAAAGACCTGAACTTCGACGCACATATCAAGCTCAACTATTCGCTGTCGCCGGAATGGAACATCTCCACGTTCGGCTCCTACCTCTACGGCTCGAATGAGATTTCACAGTTCTGCCCTACATGGGTGTGGGCACAGGGCAACGTATATCGTGGGGAATTCAAGAAGGAAGAATGGCTCGGCAACGTCTCCATCGACTTCAACAAAGAGATGGGCATACATAAAGTCACTGCCAGCGCAAGCACGGAATACCGCAAACTCAGAAAGACCGCTTTCTGGATTTCAGCGAAAGGCATCCCTACAAACGGATTCAATTACGAAAACATCGGTGCTACTGCCGCACGTCCGTATGGCGGCACGGAGAGCACATTCGAGGACCAGTCTCTGGCATCAGTGATGGGAAGCGTCACTTACAGCCTCATGGACAGATATTCCTTCTCGTTCAATGCCCGCGGAGATGGTTCCTCAATGGTGGGCGACGACCATACATGGGGATTTTTCCCTTCCATCTCGTTCGACTGGGATGCGAAAAAGGAGAGCTTCCTCGCTGACTCACGGACCATCTCTCTGCTCAAATTGCGCACAGGATTCGGACAGGCCGGCAATCTCGGCGGCATTTCCGCCTACACAACCATGAACACCGTAAGGCAGACTGGCATAGTGCCGGTCAAGAGTTCGCCTACAGTGACTCTCGGAATGGTCAGAAACAACAATCCTGACCTCAAATGGGAGACCAAGACCACATTTAATATCGGTGCCGACATCGGCTTCTTCAGCAACCGACTGATGATGACTGCCGAGTACTATTACTCCAAGACATCAGACATGCTCTATGCCTATGAGGTGCCCGTACCGCCTTTCGTGTTCAATACTCTGCTTGCCAATATCGGTTCGATGTCAAACCAGGGACTTGAACTTGGATTCTCCGGACAGCCGATAAGCAAGAAAGACATGGAACTGAACATCAACATGAACCTCTCATTCCAGACCAACAAGCTGATTTCACTCAGCGGAAACTACAAGGGAATGAACATGTCTGCCGCAAATATCACTGCTATCGGTGCCCTTGACGGTGCCGGACAGAACGGCGGAGACAACAATGTGGTCTATCAGATTGTGGGACAGCCTCTCGGAGTGTTCTATTTGCCTCACTGCAAGGGTCTTGTGAAGAATGAAAACGGCAGTTATATCTACGGCATCGAGGACATTGACAAGAACGGGGAAATAGACCTCAGCGACGGAGGTGACAGATACATCGCCGGACAGGCTACGCCTAAGCTGACGCTCGGCTCGAACATCAGTTTCAGATACAAGGACTTCTACGTGGCATTGCAGATTAACGGTGCCTTCGGACACAAGATATTCAACGGCACCGGACTGGCTTACGACAACCTCTCCTGCTTCCCTGACTACAATGTGCTGAAGAGTGCGCCAAAGAAGAACATCATGGACCAGCGCGTATCCGACTATTGGCTGGAGAAAGGCGACTATATCAACTTCGAACACCTGACAGTAGGTTACAACGTTCCACTGAGAAGCAACGTAATCCGCTCGCTCCGCATCTCCTGCAACGTCAGCAACCTCGGAACGATTACCGGTTACAGCGGACAGACTCCTATGATAAACAGCTATGTGGTCAACAGCACAATGGGCATTGACGACAAGCGTAACTATCCTCTCTACCGCACTTATTCACTGGGACTGAGCGTTCAATTCTAAACACAATGACAATCATGAAAAAGATATTATCCCACATATTCATCATTACAATGCTGATATGCGTCAGCGGATGCCTGGACGAAAACCCCAGAGACCAGCTCGATCAGGACGCCATATACGACAATGCCGGCAACATCTACAACAATGCCGTCGCTTCACTATATAATTATTTCGGCGGACATCAGAACTCTGAAGGACTTCAAGGCACGTGCAGAGGACTCTATGATTACAACACTCTGACCACCGACGAGGCGATGATTCCGACAAGAGGCGGCGACTGGTATGATGGAGGATTATGGAAAAACATGTATCAGCACAAATGGAGCGCCAATGACACGTACCTTTATGATACATGGAAATACCTCTACAAGGTGATAATGCTCTCAAACAAGTCGCTGGATGACATCGAAAGCCACAAGGGAGCATTGTCTTATGAGCAATACAAATGCTATACTGCCGAGGTAAGGGCTATACGCGCATTATATTATTGGTATGCTATGGATATGTTTGGAAACATTCCTCTCGTCACTTCCTATAATGTAAAACTAGAACAAGTGGTGCAAAACAAGAGGAGTGAAGTGTTTCAGTTTATTGTCGATGAACTCCAGCAGGCGGCTCCTCTGCTTGCTGATGCACGCTCAAACAAGGCTGGCGACTACTATGGACGAATCACCCGACCTGTCGTACACTTCCTTCTCGCTAAGCTTGCACTGAATGCCGAAATCTATTCTGACGACAACTGGACCGATGGCAAGCAGATGGATGGACGCACCATCTTCTTTGACATCAATGGAGTGAAGAAGAATGCTTGGGAGACTTGCATCTGGTATTGCGACCAACTGAATAGCGTGGGCTACACACTGGAGAGTGATTATGCTACAAACTTCGCCGTGCATAATGAAAACTCTGATGAGAATATCCTCACTATTCCTTTGGACAAAAACCTCTATCTCAATGAATATCATTATCTCTTCCGTTCACGCCACTATAAGCATGGCGAGGCTTACGGCGGTTCTTCCGAGAATGGCACCTGTGCCACCGTCTCTACTGTCAAGGCATTCGGTTACGGTACAAAGCATGTAGATACCCGATTCCATATCAATTTCTATGCAGACACAGTCTATGTAGATGGAAAGAAAGTGATGCTCGACAATGGCAAGCCTCTGGTATATATGCCTTTGGAATTAAAGCTCGACCTTTCCGACAGCCCATACAAGCAGACAGCTGGCGCAAGAGTGGGTAAATACGAGGTAGATCGCACCGCTTATTCCGATGGAAGGCAGGTGGATAACGACATCGTGCTCTTCAGATACGCTGACGCACTGCTGATGAAGGCAGAAGCAAAGGTGCGCAATGGCGAAGACGGTTCGCGAGAACTGAATGCCGTAAGGGAAAGAGTGGGAATGCCTTGGGTGGAAGCCACTATGGACAATATCCTCAAGGAGCGACTTCTGGAACTCGTATGGGAGGGATGGAGAAGGCAAGACCTCATCCGATTCGGCAAATATAATAAAGCATACGACCAGCGCACGCCTGTCAAAGACGAAGAGACCGGCTTCACTACGGTGTTCCCTATCCCGCAGAAATGCCTCGAACTCAACAAGAAACTGACCCAGAATGCCGGGTATGATTTGTGATGTATGTTGTCTGGTTGTCTGGATGTCTTGTGGTTTTGTTGTCTGGTTGCCTTGTTGATTGACTGTATTGCTGGAGATAATACAAACGACAAAACAACCAGCAACCAAACAACCAGACAACAAGACCACAAAAATCAAGGATAAATCTCTATATGGCTGCTGCCCGAGTTGCCATTCTTGATGATTCGTATCTGAGTGGTTATTCGCTCGTACATTGTGTCGGTGTGGCTGATTACGCCGACTTTCTTTCCTTGCGACGACTGAAGCATAGCCAATGAGTCAATGACTGTGGCAAGAGTGTCAGGGTCAAGCGTACCAAATCCTTCATCTATAAACAGATTCTCGAATGAAATGTTTCGTGAGGAAAGGGCTGAAAGACCGAGAGCGAGCCCAAGTGAGACGATGAAAGTCTCGCCTCCAGAGAGGGATGTGGTATCTCTGATGTCGTCAGCGCGGTCGTGGTCTATGACGCGTATGCCGAGAGAATTCTTCACCTGCTGAAGTTCATAACGGCTGTTGAACTTTCGAATCTCCACGTTGGCATGCTCAATGAGGAAACGCAGCGTGTAGCATTGAGCTATCTTTCGAAGTGTCTTTCCATCACTGCCAATGGCATCAGTGATTTCTTCCCATTCCTTTTTGAGGATTTCAGCCTCCTGCTTCTGCTCAAACATATTGCCCATCTGCTGTTTAGCTGTATTATGTCTCTGCAGGCGAGCTTTGGCATCCACGAGTTCCGTGTATGTCATTTCCGACAGTTCTGCCTTTCTCCGTGTCAACGCATCCTTGGATCGTTCTGGCTTTTTGGTCTGATGTTCCTGGCAAGCCGTCTTCTCGTTGGTGAGAGTTGTTTCGGCTTTTGTCAATGCATCGCCAAGACCTTTCAGTTGCAATCTGATTCCTTCCCAATCATCTGTGGCAGAGTATATCATTGAAATAGTTTCATCGGTAAGCCTTTGACCTTCTTTCTCGCTGTTATAGTCTGATAGCCAGTCTTCAAGCGATTGGCTTGCCGAAGAAAGTTTCTCCTTTTCACTGTCTAATTGCTCCTTGACTGTAGAGTCTTTGCCTTGCAGTCCTTTCAATTCCTCACGGAGAATGCTGATAGCATTGTTCTTTGCCTTGACAGAATTATCAGCATCATCCTTCGCCTTGTTGAGACTACGCTCGTAATCATCGGGATCCTTATCCCCTATCTCCATCTTCAGAGCTTCAGACTTGTCCTTGACTTCCTTCGTTGCTTGCCTGTATGCCTCATAAGCAAGATGCAAAGCCTGTGATTTCTCCTTGCTCTGATTGACGAGATTCTCAGTCTTTCCAGTCTCTTTAGCGAGTGCAGTGGTTGCTTCCTGCACTTTCTTTTCGGCATCCTGCTTCCTTTTGAGAGATTCGTCAGCAAAGCATTGCACCGCCTTTTCTGCCGCCTCTTTGTCCTTGCGAAGTCTATCGACCTTCTTTGAAAGGGCATTATAGTCTTTGAGAGCCTGCGTAGCACGGTTTGTCTCTTCGGTAATGTCCTTTTCTATATCTTGCAGCAATGTGACATCTTCTGGCCAGACGGTATAGGAATCGTGAATATTGCTCCATGTCTCTTTGAGTTTAGCGCACTTTTTCTCCGCCTCGTCCAAGACTGTCTTCATGCCATCCAGTTTTCCGAGGTTCTTGCTGAGGCTCTCGGTAAGGTTCTGTTTCTCCTTTCTTTTGGCTTCAAGATTCTGCCTTTTCGAATCTACGAGTTCTTTCAGATTATCAATTACCGGTAAGACATTCTCTTTGCTATGGAATGGATGCTGGGTGGAACCGCATAGAGGGCATGGCTCTCCCTCCACGAGGTCATTGCGATGTTTTTCCCAATTCTCGCTTGTCATCAGAGTGTATGACTGGGAAATGGTGTCATATTCTTTCTCCAACGCTTCAATGTCAAAGGTTTTCAGTCGTTCGTTGATATCGTCATTGCTGTTGACCAAACCTTTTATATCATTGGTATTGTGTTCGATGACTTCACGTTTCTCTTTTAGTTCACTCTGGATGCGGATGGCCTCCTTGATGTCATTCAGCATCTTTTCGCTTTTGGTCTTTGCTTCCTGAAGCTTGTTGGCATCCTTGCTTTCGAGTTTTGCATACTCTTCATCGTACAAAGTTACAGACTTGCTGAGTTTTTCCTTTAGTTCCTTGGTGCGTGAATCGAAATTCTCTACGATGGTGGCACGTTTCTGACTGACAATCTGAAGTTCTTCCTTTGTTTTCCTTATTGCATTTTCATTGTCATTGAGTTCCTTTTTCGCTTTCTTATCGGCATTTTCAGCTTCGGCTAAAGTCCGTTTCTTCTCGTCGGCATTCCTTTTTGCAGTGTCAATCTCCACTTTTATCTTGCGTGCCTTGTTGATGTGCGGTTTCTGCAGCTCGATTTCTTCCTTTGCTTTCAGCAGGGCTTGCGTGAGATTTTCGAGTTTGGAAGTTTCTATTCTGATCTGTTTTTCCTTGTTCTCGATGTCCATTTTGAGTTTGGACAGATTCTTATTGCATTCCACGATTTTGCTTTCTGCAGTCTTTATGTCCTTTAATAAAGCCACTGCGGGGAGCGTAGCATCATGGAGCGAAAGGCGTTCTGCCTGGTCTTTCATGGTATCAAGTCTGCTCTTTGCAGAATTGAACTCAACTTCATACTTTGCAATTTTCTCTGAAAATTTCTCATCAGTGGAGTACCAGTTCAGCAATTCCGTTATCTTGCCTATTTCTTCCTTCGCCTTCTTCTCCTGCTCTTCAAGTTCGCTGATGCGAAGAGTAAGGACAGACAGTTCCTCTTCCGGGATAATATCCTTTTCCTGGGCAGAGAAATTGGCGGAGATCAGTTCATAGGCTTTTGAGACTTCATCCTTCTTCTGCTTTATTTTTGAGGCAATGTCAGTGTAAAGCTCTTCACAACCGATGAGCTTTTCGAGCAGTTCATAGCGTTCGTTCTCCTTGGCAGTGAGGAAATTGGCAAATGAACCCTGTGCAATGAGAACGGTTCGGAGAAACTGTTCATAGTCCAATCCGATAATTTTCGGGAGTTCGTTCCATTCTGCAGTTTCCTCAGAAGGGATTCCGTCTGTCGTCGTAAGTTTGTAGAGCGATGTTATGGCTTCATCATATTTCTTGACTTTCTTGTGGACATACCATTCCGCTCTATATACGTTTCCGTTGTTGGCAAGGAATGTCAACTTGCTGTAGCCCTCTTTCTTGCCTCGTGTAAGAATATTGCGTGAGTCTGTTGGGGCAAGTCTGTTCTTCTCTCCGTCCTCCGGTTCCCCGTATATCTCAATGTTCTGGTTACGGTCGCCCTTCTTGCGGGGATAGCGTGGAGCGCGGTTGTAGAGCGCCAGACAGATGGCATCAAGGATAGTTGACTTACCGCTACCTGTAGGACCTACGATGCTGAAGATGGTGCTGTCGCCCAATGCTCCTTCCTCAAAACTGATTATTTCTCCGTCTTGGCGGTCGAGCGAAGCAAGATTGAGTATTTCAAGCTTAATGAATTTCATACGTTTCTCTTATTTTAGATTGAAGTCAACAGATTGCGGAGCATATTTTCCTGATGCTCACTCATAGCCTTGTTGTTCCTTACAGCGAAAGCCTCTTTCAGCGTGTCGATAGGGTCGCGGTCGAGGATGTCCTCAATGCTATGTATCTGCTGGTTGCCGCTAATGGTCGAGAGGTCTATTGCGGGGATAATCTTCTGTATCTTGCAAAGCACCGCATTCTTCTTGTCTATCAGGTCTTCCAGTTCCTTGATGTCATCATTGCTTACTTTTTCCAGTTTTATCTTCAGCACGAGATAGACGAAATCATCATCAAGCTTTCCGTCCACTCTGTCGTCAAGCTTTTCATTTATCAGTTTCTGCAGTTTCTTTGGTGTCAGTGCCACATCGTCTTCTGGCAGGATGAGGAGCTTGTGCTGAGGTTCATATTCGAGGAATTGCACACTGACCTTGCCGCTGGAATCTATATCCACGATGTCTATACCGTGCTTATAGTCAATCTCTGCAAACGACATAGGGAGGACGCTGCCGGTATAACGCGCCCAATCTGTGCTCCATATATGCTGACGCTTGTGGATATGACCGCAGGTCAAGTAGTCAGGATGGTCTGCCCATCCTTCCATGTTCACCTCTTCCTGTCCGCCTATCACGATTTTCTCGCTTGCGTCCTTCGGTGCAATGTTTGCTCCCTTGGCATACATGTGAGCCATCATCACGAGCGGCTTGCCTGGATATTTCTCATGAGCCTTACTTGTCAGTTCGCGCAGAAACGCATTAACTCCTTGCGAGTAGCATACATTCTGTATCACATCGCTTCTGAGATAAGGCACCGCCAACACTATAATCTGATTGCCATCATAATCATATACGGGAATCATCAGGTCGTCAAAGTCTATCACCCAGTTCCCTCCATCATCGCTTTGTCTCCATGTACGATGCACCATACCACGTATCTCCACCTTATGACGCGTCAGCAAAGCCCGGGGAGCCTCAAGTCTGTTGGCAGAGTCATGATTACCTGCCGTGATGATAATCTGCATATCAGGACAGAGTTGGGTGGCATCTGCTATGAAGGCATAGTAGGCAGACTGTGCACTGGCAGATGGATTGCCGTTGTCAAACACGTCTCCTGCCACTAACAATGCGTCCGGTCGCTCTTCATCTATCTTGTCAATAAGCCAATTCAGGAAATGCTTGTGTTCTTCCAGACGGTCATTTCCATGAAAAAGGTTACCTATATGCCAATCGCTTGTGGTTAATAATTTCATGATTGTTTTGTGGTTTAGTTGTCTTGTCGTTTTGTTGTTTTGTGGTTTAGTTGGTTGCAGAGTTCGCTTGAAGTTTGACTGCCAACCAGACAACAAAACAACACCCCGATATTACAAACGTGTTACATTTCTGCCTTTCAAGTTAAATACATTTAACGCAGTACGTCAATTCATCGCTATTTCGGATATTATTCCTAATTTTGCGTCAAAATTTCCGTCAGAGAAACGAATACGATAATCAAATCAATGTATATAATATAAAGAAAAGCAGATAATCAAAAAATGGAACACGTTTTTACTGAATCAATGTTTTTGGTGGGCTTCGTGATATTCATAGCCGCCATCCTCGTATTGGATATGCTTGTGATAGACCGCAAAGCACATGTGGTCTCCATCAAGGAAGCCGGATCATGGACGGCAGTGTGGATCATTCTCGCTCTCGCCTTTGCCGTGTTCATCTATTTCCACGGCGACATGGTGCACGGCATAGAGAACTTTGATGACCTCAAACTGATTGCTTCGCGCTATGCTTCCCATCTCACGCTTGATCCTGACGACTATGAGGCGAGCCTACAGCAATATCGTCACTACATGACCGTCTCTTACATCTCCGGCTATCTGATCGAGAAGACGCTCTCGGTGGATAATCTCTTCGTGATGATGATGATATTCAGTTCGTTTGGAGTGGACAAGAAGGATTATCAGCATGTGCTCAACTGGGGAATCCTTGGAGCCATCGTGCTTCGCTTTGTCTTCATCTTTGCCGGCGCGGCTCTCATCAGCCGGTTTGCATGGATATTGCTCGTGTTTGGAGGATTCCTGGTCTATAGTGGCGCAAAGATGTTCCTGAACAGAAACAAGAGTGAGGAAATCAATGCCCTCGACCATCCCGTGGTGAAGTTCATGCAAAGACGCCTTCATCTGGGACCTTTGGTGATGACTGTGGTGTTCATCGAGTTCTGCGACTTGATATTTGCCTTCGACAGCATCCCGGCGGTATTCTCTGTTTCGCTCGACCCGTTCGTGGTGTTCTTCTCCAATATCTTCGCCATCCTCGGCTTGCGAGCTCTGTTCTTTCTCCTGTCAGCGATAGCCGACAAGTTCCGCTATCTGAAGGTGGGCGTAAGTGTGCTGTTGGTGTTCATCGGTGTGAAGATGCTGATACATGATATCTTCGAGATAGACGCTGTCAGTTCGCTGATATTCATCATTCTCGTATTGCTCGTCAGCATCGGTGCTTCGGTGGTGCTTCCTAAGAAGGGTTAGATGTGGGTTTGTTGTTTTGTTGTTTTGTTGTTTAGTTGTTTAGTTGGTTGCAGAGTCCGCTTGCGGTTTGACTGCCAACAAGCCAACAAGCCAACTAAACAACAAAACCACAAGCCAACTACTTCTTCCTTGTCAGCACATAGAGTTTGGCAATTTCTCCTTCTGGCTCATTGCCTACGGAGTCTGTCAAGACGATGCTGTCGGCATCCTTCACCTTGATGTAAGTGCGGTCACCACTTGAAGGGCGCACCAGCACAAGGAGATTGTCGTCCTTTATCTCCAATATGCCACTTGCCTCATCGTGTCCGTCCTTGCGGTCGATGGCATCCTGCTGCATCTGATAGGTGCTGTCGGCATTGATGGTGATGACTGTCTTGAATCCCGGGCAGTCAGCAGCTGGCAGTGTTCCCTCATAGGTACCAGCCACTGCAGTGAGGTCAAGTGCTGACATGGTGGTGTCTGCCACGCTGATGCTATCTGCATTTACTTCATTCTGTGCAGTCTTCTTGTCTCCGCAAGATGCCATGAGTGCTACGGCTGCGACTGCTAAAAACATGATTCTCTTTTTCATAATTATTGATGTTTAAGTAAATAAATTGTCAGATTGCAGGACGTTTCCGTCGAGGTCTCTGACATTTACCGTCAGGTCTTCTTCTATTGTGGCGAATGTGGGGACATTGCCACCCTTCGGGAATGTGATGCTTCCGGTGTTGCAGACGAGTATTCCGTCCGCATTTCTCTCCAGTTTCCATAGATGCGTGTGTCCATAGAAGAGGGCATCTATGCCTAAAGGAGTCCGTTTTTCCTCGTTGTATTTATGTCCGTGGGTAAGGAAAATGCGTTTTCCCTCTGCCACAAGTATGTTGTAACCGCTCATGCAAGGAAACTTGAGCAACATCTGGTCGACCTCCGAATCGCAGTTGCCACGCACTGCCACGATTCTGTCAGCCAAGGCATTGAGGCTTTCAGCCACTCCCATTGCATCGATTCCTTCCGGCAATCCGTTTCTCGGACCGTAGTTTGCGATGTCGCCCAGGATTACCATCATGTCGTAACCGTTGGCATGGAAGAATCGGATTACTTTCTCAAGTCTCGGCAGCGAACCGTGTATGTCTGAAACTATCAGGTATTTCATCTGCAATGTTCCTGCTGGTTAGTCCTCTTTCACGATAGGATAAAGCTCGATGAACTCGCCATTGTGCGCCTTGTCGTCATTGATGAGTTCGGCAAATGATTTGCCCACAGTGTCGATGTCGTGGAAGCCTGGCATGGACATATTGCCGTTCAGGTCAGTTGTCGTAGGACCAGGGTGGACGCTGAATATCTCCACCGGCACATTGTTCTGCTGGAATTCCATGGCCATCACTCCCATCATGGCATTCTGTGCAGCCTTGCTTGCTACGTATGCCAGCGGATGCCAGTAAGGGCTTATCTCGCTCGGCACGGTGATATTGGCGATTCTTCCCTTGTTTGCCTTTAAGACAGGCAGCAGAGCCTGCGTGATTGCCAAGGTGCCGTAATAGTTTACGTCTGCCGTTTCCTTGACATCCTTCATCTGTGTCTCCCAACTTGTCACAGCCATATCGCCGGGAATACCGGCATTGTTCACGAGGAGGGAGAGTGATGTATATTTGTCTTCTATCTCTTTAGCCGCACGGGAAATGCTGTCAAGGTCCTTGAGATTCACATAGACCCATCCTATTACATTCACGCCAAGCGATTTCAGTTCGCTGACAGCCGCATCGGCACGTTCCTTATTGCGAGCGCCTATGATCACGTCCCAACCGCTGAGACCGAGATATTTGCTTATTCCAAATCCGATGCCCTTGTTGGCACCAGTCACGAATACTGTCTTGTTCATAGTTTTTTCCAAGTTATTATGTAGTTGCAAAATTAGGCAATAATCATGATATTACCAAGTTTTCCGGGCAATAATTGTCGATTACGGTAAAATAAAGTGGCATTGGAAAAAAATCGACCATACAGTTCGAGAGTTTTTGTTCAGCAAAGAGAAACTACAAACAGCTCAAGTTCGATAGTTCGACGAACCTTTAACACACACCCTATCACACTTGAATTTGTCTTTAATATATTATATATTATATTGAGTTTGCAAGAGTAATGTATGGGGCTGTGTAGAAAGTTCGTCGAACTATCGAACTTGAATCTTAAACACTTTTTCACAACCGTTAAAAGCAAGACGAAAAACATCCGTGGCGACAACTTGAAAATATGTTAAAGCTATGCTTTTAGAGGAAGAAAATGGAAGAAAAATGCGAATAATTTCTTCCGCGAGCGCAATAGCTTAGTTATTACCTTGCAATATCTATGCTTTTACCGCCTGATAACTATGCTTTTATCTCCCGATATCTATGCTTTTACCCCCGATTTTCCGCCTTTTTTCGCCTCAAAAACAGCCTTTTTTATGGCTGATTTTTATAATATCTTGATAGTCAGAGGATTGCAAAATCAGCGAGAATCGCATATTTGCGGACGGAAATTCTGGCGTGGATTTCATTTGTTAAAATATTGACTAAATGCGCAAAAACGTGAAGTATCAACAGATAAATATAAAAGAAAAATAGAGAAGGACAACTTGGAAATACGATTCATCGCATTGCCGTGCAACGCTTCTGAACCATATTTTTGAATTATGCATTATGTTGTCTGGTTGTTCTTAAATGAAGAATGAAGAATGGGAATTAGCATTGTCGCTTGATGGAGATCCTGCGCAAGAATATGAACAATACTCTGATTCTTCATTCTTCACTTGACGGAATTATGTCCGCATATCATTCATGGGATATAGGCATTACCATATAAAGAAGTTTAAATGATTCATCCTTTTGGATAAAAAATAAAAAATAGGGGAGACTTTATTTGGCGTTGTTTTGATAATTTATTACTTTTGTCTTTTGAAACAACAGAAAAGGATTCGGGAGCCTGACTCCTGGGAAGGTAAAAGGAACCACCCTAAAGAGAAATGAAGAAAATATTATTATCCATATTACTCAGCCTTTTCGTATGCAAGATGTCGGCATACGATTTTCTGCGGGCAGTGAAAGATGAGATACCTGGTGGATACAATTTCTGGGTCTATACGCCGGTGGATTATTTCTATTCGCAGGAGCATACTCCTGTCATCATTTTCCTGCACGGCGCAAGCCTGTGCGGCAAGAATCTGGACAGGGTAAGGAGATACGGTCCGCTTGATGCCATCGTAAAAGGAAGGGCTATCGATGCGCTTACCATAGTTCCGCAGAACCCCGGGGGAGCCTGGAGTCCGAAGAAGATTATGGATATGCTCGACTGGGTGAAGAAGAATTACCCTTGCGACTCCACCAGAGTCTATGTTCTCGGCATGAGTCTGGGCGGGTATGGCACGATGGATGTCTGCGCCACTTATCCTGACAGGATAGCTGCCGGAATGGCTCTTTGCGGCGGTTGTTCGCTAAAGGATGTAAGCGGACTGGGCGACCTGCCGTTCTGGATAATCCACGGCACAGCAGACAGAGCCGTACCGATCAGAAAATCGAAGGTGGTAGTGGAAAAACTGGAACAGGAAGGCAAGGACAGCCGACTGATATACGACTGGTGGAAAGGTGCCAATCATGGCACGCCAGCCCGCGTCTTTTATCTGAAAAAGACATACGAATGGCTTTTCTCGCATAGCCTGGCGGACAAGAACAGACCAGTGAACAAGAAGGTAAGCATCACGATGAGCGACCTGGGCAAGGCGTATGGTGACATGAACAAAAACGCACCACGACCCGAACTGATAGATGGGCCGAGCATCATCGATGCAGAAGGCAATGAATATTGATGATGTGTTAATTCCGACTGCCCATCAAACAATGAATTTTGCAAACGGTTCCGGATGAAGAAAAGAAGATTACGGTAGGAATATGAAAAAGACAGTTCTCGCTTTCGATTCTTTCAAAGGTTGCATCACGGCAAAGGAGGCTTGCGATGCGGCTGCAGAAGGTGTGCTTTCTGCTTTCCCGGATACTACCGTTGTCAGGATGCCTTTGAGCGATGGTGGGGAAGGGCTCGTGAGATGCGTGCGCCAGATTTTGCCCACCCGGACCGTAAGCGTCAAGGTTCACGGACCACTTATGGAAGATGTAATGGCAGATTATGCGGTTTCCATAGATGGTAGGACGGCTTATATGGAAATGGCTGCTGCGAGTGGGCTGACGCTATTGCCACAAGATAGGCGCAACCCGATGATTACCACCACTTATGGTGTAGGCGAGATGATTGCAGATGCAGTAAAGGATGGTTGCAGGACTGTCGTCATGGGATTAGGCGGAAGTGCTACCTGTGACGGTGGACGTGGCATGATAGAGGCATTGAAAGATAATGACTGCCTCAATCCCGAATGCAATGTGATAGCTGCCTGCGATGTGAACAATCCGCTGTTTGGCTTGAACGGAGCCGCATATATCTTCGCGCCACAGAAAGGAGCAAATGCTGAACAAGTCGTCTTGCTGGACAGACAGCTCAGGGCTTTCGCTAAAGAGACTGAGCTTGCCGGCATTGCCAGTCCCGAACTGGCGGATTACCCCGGAGCAGGAGCCGCCGGAGGTTTAGGCTATGCTCTCCTTGCTTATCTCAAGGCAGAACTGCATTCCGGCATAGACATCATGCTCGACCTTGCAGACTTTGACGGAGCGATAGAAGATGCTGACCTCGTCATCACGGGCGAGGGGAAGTCTGACGAGCAGACATTGATGGGCAAAGTGCCGCATGGAGTGCTGAAACGCTGCAGAAAGGCGAATGTGCCGGTGTGGTTACTCTCTGGCGATATAGAAGATACATCCGGTATGCTCGCCCATAGTTTTGATTTCATCAGAAGCATCAATGAGAACGACAACCGTCCCATCTCTGTACTGATGCAGCCAGATGTGGCAAAAGAAAATTTGACAAAAACCATAAAAACAATTATAATGCAATGAATAGAATAGCACTGATTACAGGTGCCACAAGCGGCATCGGAGAGGCATGCGCCCGCAAGTTTGCAGAGGGCGGTTATGACTTGATTCTCACAGCCCGTCGTGCTGACAAGTTGGCGGAGATAAAGCAGGAATTGGAGTCTGAAAAGACGAAAGTGGAGACATTGGTATTTGATGTCCGTGATGCAGAGGCTGCCAAGGCGGCCATTGAGTCACTCGCCCCGGAATGGCAGAAGATAGATGTGCTCATCAATAATGCCGGACTCGCTCTCGGTCTTGAGAAAGAGTATGAGGGTAACCCAGAGGACTGGAACGCGATGATAGACACAAACATCAAGGGACTCCTCACGATGACTCGCCTCATTGTCCCTGGAATGGTGGAGCGCAACGAAGGCCATGTAATCAATGTGGGAAGTGTAGCCGGCGATGCTGCCTATGCCAACGGAAACGTCTATTGCGCAACGAAGGCAGCGGTGAAGGCTATCACGGACGGTCTGCGCATTGATGTGGCAGAATCAGCCGTGCGTGTCACCAATCTCAAGCCTGGACTTGTAGAGACAAACTTCAGCAATGTGCGTTTCCATGGTGACAAAGAGCGTGCAGAGAATGTCTATAAGGGCATCAAGCCTCTCACAGGTGCTGACATCGCGGATGTGGCTTTCTATGCGGCTTCGGCTCCAAAGCATGTCCAGATTGCTGAAGTCCTTATCCTCGCAACCCATCAGGCAAGTGGCAGCGTCATTCATAGGGAAATGTAAGCAAGGAAAGAAAAAGGTTCGGACCGCGCTTGTGCAGACAATGTCCATCGGAATGATTGTCGGGATGGACATTTTGAAACAGACTGTAAAAACAAATCCGTGGACGGTAATCCCGCCTGGGAATACCGTCCACGGATGACGCATCTGGAGATGGTGGTCAGAATAGATCTGCCCACCTTACTTATTGTCAGTCTTTCTCTTCAAGCCATTCTTCAAGCACCTTGCAGTATTCGTCGTTCTGCTCGGCAAACGGCATGTGGCGGGCTCCTACGAAGAGATGCCACTTGGAGTTAGGGATGCCGTCATAGAGGGTCTTTGCCACCAATGGAGTGCAGAGGTCGTCAGTTCCGCTCATCACGAGGCAAGGCACTTTGATTTCGCCCAAGCGGTCGGTGTAATCATAATCGCGGAGCGAGCCAGTAGGGTTGTATTCGTTTGGTCCCCAGCCATAAAGGTATGCCTCGGCACCGGTACGCTTCTTCCTGCGAAGACACTCAGGACTGTCCTCTGTCACCTCTCCAGCACAATGCTGAAGCATGAAATGCGCATTCGCCTTGAGGTAAGCCTCACTTGAGAAATTGCCAGTTGTCTCTGCTTCGGCAATGGCGCGTTGGTCTTCTTCCGACATGAATTTTATCATGCGGTGCTGCTCACTTCCCCACAGTTTGCTGCTCGAAAGGGTACTGCTGAGGATTGCGCTCTTCACGCCTTTTGCCTGTCTCTCCATCAGATAGATGATGGTAAGCATACCGCCCCATGACTGTCCAAGGAGATGGAAATGGTCGAGATGGAGATGGTCGATGAGGGCACAGAGTTCATTGAGCCATGTCTCTGGAGTCCATAGCTCAGGATGACCTTCCACGAAGGATTGTCCACAACCCAACTGGTCGTACATGATGACTGCTCTGCCGGTTTCTGCCACTCTGTCCAGAAGCTCGAAATAGTTGTGAGTACTGCCCGGACCGCCATGCAAGAGGATAATAGGGCTCTTGCCTTCTTCCGTAGTTCCTACGATACGATAATACGTCTGATAGCCCATGAAGGGCATGAATCCTTCCTTTACTTCCATTGTCTGATGTTTTTTGTTGGTACTAAATTCATTGCATAGCCATCCCCCAATCGGATATAGCCATTTATGCTGTTTGCAAAATTACAAAAAAAAATGCGTTACAGAGCAATTATCCCGCACTTTTTTTGTTCTTCTTTGGAAAAAGGCATATGTAATTCTCCAATCCCGATCAAAGGACCATAGACGTTACATCATAAAACAGCGACACTTACCACCTTAGCTTGCCATATTTTTCCTTGTACCATAATTGCCATCCGTTCACCAGATTCTGCCATACGACGTAAGCTCCAGGAGCTACCGCTGCAAGTGGATTGAGGAATGTGAGAGTAAGCCAGATGCCCACGACGGTGTTCTTCTGACCGAGAGCCTGTCCTGCACTGATTCGCGCATTATAATGACTTCCCACTGCCTTGCCGATGGCAAACTGGATAAGGCAGACGAAAAGCGGAACTATCAGAAGCAGGGCAAGAGTCCAGCCGGACACCGTGGCATGAAGGAGATTGCGCACCGTTTCGCCCATCAATATGGTAAGGTTGAAGCACCACATATAGAAGCCCAAATCCTTTACGCCCTTCACTTTATCTACAAACTTCGGCATATATTTGCGGCTCAGCAGAGCCAAGAACAAAGGCACCACCAGGACGGTAGTGACATTCCGGAATACCATCATGCTCATATAGAGAAAGGAAACGTCCGCTCCCTTCTCCACCATAGGGAAAAGTGAAGGGATGATGACCATCGTGAATATATTTGCTATCACGGTATAGGTGGTAAGCGAGCCGATAGACCCTCCCAGCTTTTCCGTCACCACTGCCACCGCAGCCGCTGTAGGACAGATGAAGCAGATGAAGGCTCCCTCGATCACAAGCTTGACATTGGGATTGCTGCCAAACTCAAATATCAGCACCACCATCAGCAATGCCAGGGAAGTCCTGATTAGTTGCAATATGAAATGCCAGCCTTGTGGCTTCATTTCCTTTATCTCAATCTTGCAGAACGTGACATATAGCAATGCAAACATCACTATAGGCATCATATCAATCAAGTATGGTCCGACAGTTCCACCTAATGGTTCAAGGAAAGGAACATTTGCAAAAATCAAATATCCCACTGTGCCCATTACCAAAGAACAAGGTAATGCAAACTTCCTGAAAAAATTCCACAACTTCATAATTGCATGATTTTAAGTCCTATACAAAGGAACGTCTGACAAAATGGCAAGATAGAGCCGAAATCCGACTGCAAAATTACAACATTTCTATAGAAAAACGGCATAAACAGAAATGTTTTTCAAGTTGTCAAACCTATTCGCATTCAGGCTCCGCTGCCACAGCGTAATCATCTTCTGGAAGTGCGTAACGCCTGATGCTATGGTCGTTGAGAAAGATGCGATTGAGCGTAAAAGCCAAAGACTCCAGAGTCTGTTCCCTGACAGCAGGCTTCAACTGGCATTCCCAGACTGTGATGCAATGCCATCCCATCGTGGCAAGTTTGCGCTGGTTTTCTATGTCACGATTACGGTTGCGCTCAATCTTTGCTTTCCAGAATTCAGTATTGCTCTTTGGAATCACATAATACTTGCATCCTTCGTGCCCATGCCAGAAACAGCCATTCACGAAGATGCATGTCCTGTATTTGCGAAGCACTATGTCCGGATGACCTGGGAGACGTGGATGGTTCAGCCGATAGCGAAACCCTCGGCTGAACAGGAATTTCCTCACCATGATTTCCGGTTTGGTGTTCTTTCCCCGTATTGACGCCATGCAGTGATGACGTTGTTCCTTCGTCATTTTGTCCATTATGGATGGTGTATAGGTAATGGTTGGAATTGCCCGATTATAACACTCTGCAGTGTTATTTCTCATTGTTCTCTGTAAGGCTACAGAATAGGCGTATTATCTTATATAGATATTCTCTGCGTGATATTGCAGGAACAGGCAGTCGGGCTGATGTTCTTCTGGAAGATTTATTTTCCTGTTTTCTATTTTTCCGAAATGCACTGCAAACACATCACGAGTGAGATTGTCACGTAGAGATGGGGAAATCATGATGGTATAGTCGTCAGGGCGTATGGTTATCAGACCTTTATCGAAGGCTTTGTCGTAAAGATCAGATAGGCATATGCCGTTTTCCGGATTCAGCCGGGTGTCTTCTCTCTCTGACCAAGGAATGATGTGGCTGGCATTCAGAAGGCGTGAATCATTTATTCCAGTGATGGCGCATTGTCCGTTATAATTGTTGAGTATCATTGTGCGGAATACATATTGATTGACCCTTTGACGTATAATCACATCTTTTGTAGTGCCGATAATATCTGTATCTTTGATGCCGAGTGAGTGCTCAATGGATTTTTGCTGAATGCGGGCTTTGATTTCTGCAGCCTCTTTGAATAGTCTCTCTTTATCGTTTGCATATTCTTCACATATGGGCATACAGATTTTTTTTCCGCTCATCATTCCATGACGACCAGTAGATAGAATATATGGATCGCAAGCTGCAAAGTTGGTAAGACGAATTGCTGCTGAGTTTTCTCCTCTTCCAAGCAGTCTTCCCAGCTCTTTTACCTCTGGAGTACAGCGATTTAATCTTCCAAACGGAAGTTGGAAGTATAGTGCCAGAGTAAGCACCAATTCATCATGTGTCCAAGTGTTTCTATTCATTTTGGAGAAATATTATTGTATATGTTGGCCGCTATCAAAAACTAATTGTCAGGGCATTGCAGTCTTGACAGACAACTCTGTTTGCTTTGAATTCCAAAGTTATAGTTTTTTTTCATAATAAGTAATGTTCAAAAAATAACTTCCGCAATTTTTCTGTTGCAGTTTATGTTTAGCTCAATTGCCAAAAAACTGACA
>CAKQPF010000040.1 GCA_934256705.1 uncultured Prevotella sp. | reverse complement strand
ATTATTGAGGCATTTGGTAATAACATCGACTAAAGAACGCAATATGGAAATTGCGGAAGTTATTTTTTAAACAATACATAAAAACAAAATATCAATGGATAAAAATATTTTTTGTTGTTTTTATCCATTGATATTTTTTGGTTTAGTCTGTCTATAAGACAGTACCAAGACATTCGTTTCAGCAAAAAAACATCCTACTGTCTCTTGAACTTTATAGCAATGGAGTCATATAAATTGGCATTAACAATACATTCCCGTCTTTATGGAAATCCTTCGTATAAAGCAGATATGGCTGACTTATTCTATCTGAATATTTAAGACAGAAAGCATCTAACGAAGCATGAGTCTTATATCCAGACGATTTTACTTCAACAGGGCAAAGTTTGTTGCCTCTTGACAAGAGAAAGTCAATTTCATAAGAATGGGTATCATCTTTAGGAAAAGTATAGTAAAACAGTTTGTTGCCTGAAGCACGAAGCATTTGCGCAATCAGATTTTCATATACATATCCCAGATTGGCAGACAATTTATCATTGAGCAGTTTCTGGTATATGATATTTTCCGTAAAATCTTTATCCCAAAATGCCAATGTCACGAACAATCCTGTATCACTTATATATAACTTGTATTTTCCATAATCAGCTGTCAACGACATTCCGACATTGGGATCATCTGCATGATAAGCCACGTTTACAGTCTTACTGTCTTCCAAGCAAAGAATCATCTCGTCGATTTTGTCAGCCCCCGTTTTCCCGATTACAGGTGTTGGTTGGTAGCGCAACAGATTTCGACTCAACTGTGACGGTATAGCCATAAACAACTTTGAAATTTTACCAGTAGGGTCTATTTTCCTGAAATCGTCTGCATATAGTTGTATAATCTGTCGTTTCACCATATCAACATGTTGCAAATTGTTCGTGTCCAAATAGGCATTGATTGCCTGTGGCATTCCTCCAATCAACATATACAACCTCAATTCGCGCATTTTCTGACGATTCAAGCTATCACCTAATGCCATCTTTCTTTCAAAGAACTTTTGCATCAGAGGCATGGTTGTATCATCATTCATTGCCCATCTGAACTCTTCATAATCCAATGGGAACATTTCAAGTCGATATTCTTCACTGGGTATGCTGATATCCTTGGTATTCTTTCGGATACTAATAAGGGATCCTGTTTCAATATAATCATATCTGCCATCTTTGATTAGATATTTGATTGCCTGGCGAGCCTTTGGACATTGCTGCACTTCATCAAAGATAATCACAGACTCTCTTTCATACAATGTGGTCTTATAGATATTCTGCAAGTACAGAAAAATAAAATCCATGTCCATCAGATCATCGAACAGTCCCTTTACTCCTTTCGAGGCTTCATTAAAGTCTATCAAAATGTATGAGCGATATTCTTTTTTAGCGAATTCTTCCACAATGGTAGACTTTCCTATACGTCTCGCTCCCTCTAAAAGCAATGCTGTTTTGCCTTTAGAGGTCTCTTTCCATTCCTTTAGCTTGGAATAGATTTTTCGCTTGAATATTACATCTGCCATAATTCCCTTTTTGCCCACAAAATTACATAAAAAAAGTCTAATACCAAAATTTATTTTGCCAAAATACTGCCTAATACCAAAATCTTTTCTGCCGATTCATGCCCTAATACCAAAATTTCGAGTTGCCGAGAGTGGACGACATAACCCAATAACACCTTGGTTTCTACAGGCTTACGCTTGAATTTTACGGACAAATGAATATGTGGGACTGCGGAGTGACCATAGGAACCAGTGATAGCGAATGAAAAACCAGCTTGGATGTGACTATCTTGTAGAACGAGGATGTGCTCATCGGTTTGCGGCAATCACAAGCGTTCAAAGCGGATAGCACAGATGCAACAGATTTGTTCTTTCACGGATTTTCATTCTATTGCATCGGATAGTATGCGCCTGTCGGGCGCTGGGATTTCTACGGATTTCAACTAATTGCGCATTATGAATTATTTTAGCCTGACCACGGATTTCACGGATGAAACGGATAGCCTTTTCTGCAATATTTGCCTGGAAGGCAATACCGAGCGAAGCGAGAGTAACCCGGGACGAAGTCTCGGAATTTATAAACCAGACAAAAACGGCTGTCTGGAAGACAGTACCATATCAACCGCAGTCTGAGACTCCACTCTAATTTGACATCTCCCCATTGCTGTCAGACATAATTCTTCTCGATTGTTTTCCAAACAGCGATGTCATATCTTATAATGACATGCTATGCGGAATTTGATAGATTGCCTTGATATTAGTAGCCTTTATCCATCTTAACCCCAAATCAGTGATCAAAACCCTTCTGGAATTCAACAAGTAGTAAGATGGAATGCCCCGCTACCGGTTTTATATTTGTTTTCGCACCCAGTCACCATATACTTGGAATGACATTCGTGTTCCTTGAAAACAAATAAGTGGTCAAGAAACCCCTAAGCGTTGAAGTGCTCGAATCGTTCGCTATGTGCACCGCAGTCCTTTAATATGTGATCTTTTTAACGGTTGTTAATACTTTTCCGACCCTTTTCCGGAAAAAATAATTTTTGTGGTTTGTAATTCCACCCTTCCACCTCAGTGCTATTACCACTTTGATAATCAGAGGTTTATATAAGGTGGAACTATGGGTGGAATTAGGGTGGAATTACATGAAGTTCCACCCTAATTCCATCCATAGTTCCACCTTGCCCAACACATTGAATTCCAGGCGTATAACATCGCCAGGGTGGAAGGGTGGAACTTCTTTCGCAATAAATTATTTTTCTGCGGATTACAGCTGAAAAGCTGTGAATAGATGTTAAAAGGGTGGGGAGGGCTCATGTAAAAGCATAGTTATTGGGCGGTAAAAGCTATGCTATTGCAGTGTAGGGTGTCCAGTTCTGTGTTCCTATTTTTAGTATCAAAAACAGTATAATAACCATCTAAGCCATTGATAATCATTCACTAAGTAAACTATAATCTTGTGCGAATCTACATCAGTTTTTTTGATAGCAAAAATTGCCTTGCATTTTGCACTTAGTTTATTGATTCTTAATACTTTAAGTTGCTAAAACGTAATCAAAAACTAGAACATGGAACTGGACACCCTAATTGCAGTGTAATATCTATGCTATTAGGTGGTAAAAGCTATGCTTTCACCGCTGACATCAATTTTTGCTCGGTATTGCCTTCCAGGCAAATCTTGCTTATTCGTGCGATTCGTGTTCTGCTCACTGCTGATATGTTTTTCTGAACACGGATGACAAGGATGGAACGGATGTACCGTTAGGGCTAAGACTTCAATTGACAAAGCAACCGGAGTAATAAGCCACAAGACGACAAGACGAAAGACCGCTGGCTTTATGTTGTGTGTTGTGGTTTTGTTGGCAGTATAGTAATTCAACAAGACAACAAAACGATCAAACAACATAATAACCAGCGGTCCCGTAGTTTCAAGTGTGTGTTGGCGTTAATACCAAATTATTGAGTATCATCAGTTTTTTTCCAATTTCATGATAGCAGTCCCCAGGAAGGAGATGTTGTTGCCCGGCATGTCAATGAGACTGTTGCGGATGATCTTGGCAGCGCGCTGCTTCAAGGCTGGGTCAGCCTTGGTGAGCGCAGAGCCCATGCCATTCAAGAGTGAGAAGTTGTCGTCCTTGCATTTCGTCGTCATGTTTTTCTCCACTGCATCGACATATTTGCTCATGTCTCCGCTGGCGTAGGCATCGCACACTTCCAGGTAACCTTCGTAGAGAGGTTTCTGGAATGCGTCGAGAGTGATGGCCTGCTGGCGGAAGCGTGCGTAGGAACTTGCGTTGAAAGGCTTGTGGAAATTCAGGATGCTTGCTGCCTCGCGGGTGTATGCTTTGGCGAGGATGGAGTCCACGTCAGCGCGCACTGACTTGCCGGCTTTCGCGCGGTTGGCAAAGAGGTACTGCATCTTCTTGTCGGCAGTGTTGTCGCAGTAGGACTTGTAGAGGAAGAAGTTGTCGGCAGAGAGTCGCTGCTTGTCGTTGAGACCATCGAAGTATTGCACGATGATGGTGTCTATCTGGTCCATCTTCTCCCTGCGCTTTTCATACGACATTGCGCCTTCTTCTGCCAGCAGAGCAACGTAAGCCCTGATGAGCCCCGGCGTGCGCTCGCCCTTGGCGTAACGCTGGCGCACCTTCTCTGGCGTAAACTCAGTAGAGCGCAGACGGTCCATGTCGGCTATGAACGACTCTGCCGAGCCACCGCCCACTTTGCGGTTTACCTCCGTTCCGTCTGCATTGAAGATGATGAATGTGGGGTATGCCTGGATGTTGGAACGCTTCACGAGGTCAGCCTCTTCCTTTTCAGCGTCGTATTTCACGCAAACGAACTTGTCGTTCATGAAGTCTCCCACTGCCTTTTGTGGGAAGATGGTGTTTGCCATATATTTGCATGGACCGCACCATGAGGTGTAGAAATCCACGAATATGAGTTTCTTCTCCTGCTGGGCCGCCTTCTGTGCTTCAGCAAACGAGATGTGACGGAAATTGGTCTGTGCCATGGCTGCGAGTGAAAGCATCGCCATAGCGAAAAACATTGTAATTTTTTTCATTGGGTTTGTTGGGGTTTAGGTTTTAGGTTGTGGGTTTTAGGTTGTGGGTTGTATAGCACTAACTAACCAACAACCGACAACCAACAACCACTCATTTAATCCTGCTCCGTGCCGCCTGTCTGCGAGATGGAAGTGTGGCGCACGCTCTTGACATATCCCTTTCCACGGCACGTGATGTCCGGATTGCCGTCAGGCTTGCCACCGATCATGGGATAGAAACGGAGGGAATATTGCTGTCCGTCCTGCGTTCCGATGATGAATCGCATGTTCTTCGTGTTGCCGTAAGCATTGCATGAGATGTACGAAATCTTCTCGCTCTGGTCCAGTCCGGCAAATGACAGTTCGGTCTCTGCTCCGTCAGCAATGTTGTAGGAGTAGATTCTGTTGCCGTCAAGACAGTAGATGAAGCTTGCTCCGGAATAGCATACGGTGAAGTCGGAAGCCTTTGCGAAATGGGAATCAGGGGCGATATCCACGTCGCTTTCCAGCGAAGCACCGGAATACGTCATGGATATGGTTATCAGTTTGCGCGCTCCGGAAGCGTCCTCAAGGATGAAGAATGCCTGCTCCGAACTGTTTCTTCCGCAGTCAATGCATTTGAATTCCGGGTATGCAATGTCGGTCTGGAATGTGCTGCCGTTGTAGTCGGAGTAGTAGAAGGAATGGTGCTTCTCGTCCCATACCACGGTGCAAGCTGTGCCGCCCACATAGAACCGGCTTCCGCCATTGATCGGGGAGTCGCCATACAATCCCGATCCGGCATCGAAAATGGAGGCTGAATATTGAGAGCGTATTCCGTTGCTGGTGGTGAAGAAGATGCTGAACATACCGGAAGAGAATCCGTAAGGTATCTCGTCGTCAGCCAGACTGCCGGCATAGAGTATGTTGGTGCGATTGAATATCTCGGAGAAGTCATTGGTGCTGAATGCCTTGAAATCACCGCTTTCGGTAGTGGCGGAGATGAGGTGGCATGACTGGAACTGTCCGTCCTTGTCGGTATAGCTGTGATTGAACGCCGCTCCCATCGCCAATGGCTTGCCTTTCATCGCTTCGCCTTGCACGGCGGCTATGATGTTCTCGCTCATGGCATGGTCGCCATCCGTGCACATGTCGAAGTCGGTGTTGCCGTCCGCCGTCTCCTTCAGGATGTAATATCCGTCGGACAGGGTCGTGGTGGTCTGGAGACTTGTCTTCATGTAGGTCTGGATGCCGTTGGGAGCCGTGATGCGCAATGCGATGGTGTAAGCCTCCGGTTGCAGGTTTACCTCATAGTGCAGGTCGCGGGAGGTGGAGATGAGTTCCAGTTTGCCGGTCTTGAAGTCCTTCCCCGTACCGTGATATATGTCGTAATACGAATCATCTATGTTGCTGTTCTCGGAGTTCTTGTACAGGAGCCATTCGTATTTCAGTTCGCTTTCATCGAATGATGACTTCACTTCCGGCTTGATGTCGAGGAAATGTCCGCAATATGATACGGCGGTATAGCCTTTCTTGTCGATGCCGCTGATGAGGATGCTTCCAGGGTCTTTCGTAGCCACGGTGCTGTCATCATCGGTGCATGACGTGAAGCATGGCGCGGCGGCAAGACTGATTGTCATTGCCACGGCGAAGGCTTTGGCGGTATATGCTGATGATATGTTCATATAATCAAGGATTTAGATGTTACAGATAAGTTTCCCACTTGAATTTGATAAGAGTGCCGTCAGCCTCGGTGAGCGGAGCGTCAGGATGCTCCTTGTTGTACTTCACCTTGGCGCGTGCCACCTTCTCAGCGAGATAGAACACGTAGTTGGTGTCGCTGGACGACATTATCTTCTCGATGAAATCGTCATCAAAAGGCTGTCCGGTGACATCGATCATGAACTGATGTGCCACTGGTCCCCAGTCGGTGAAGTATTGATTGATGTATCGTTCATCCCACTTTGAAGGCTTGGCAAGCATGTCGGAGATGGTAATCCTCTTCACCTGATAGAAAGGGAAACCGCTCTGGAACTCGCTGTTCTCCGTGATTCCGATGTAAAGCTTATATACTTGTGACGCAAGACTGGCATCGCGAAGCACCACAACGGGGAAAGTGGCTGACACGCTGTCCGCTTTCAGGACGTAATAGCGTGACAATGACGGGTCGTCAAGGGCGATGAAGTGCTTGCCAGCCACGGCATTGTAGTTCTCCACCCCGGTGCTGTCCTTCTTCGCCATCACCTGGGCGATGCTGAAAGGGCGGTCTTTGCCGGATGGCTTGCCCATCAGCGTGACCTTCACCCAGATGGTGTCCTGCTGGAGTCCGCCTGAATAGACGAAGGAATAAGCCTCCACGGGGATGCGGCTCTCGGAAGTTATGTCGTCATCACCGAGGTCGAAGTTGAGACGGGCCACCGAATCCTGATACAACGGGAGGTCTTCGCTGCAGGAAAGGATTGAGATGACGCTGCAGAAGGCAAGGGACAGCATCGCGATTCTGCACGGTCTGATATATCTTGATATTTTCATGACTGTTGGAATTTTTAAGTTATTACAGGAGATTACCTGGCATTGCCGTTCTGCTTGTCGTCAGACAGTTCCGTGTCAGGCAGCGGAATCTCATAATCTTTCTCGGAGACCGTATTGCTATGCCATAGTATGGTGCTGCTGCCAAGGCGCTTATATACGTAGAACATCGCTCCTTCGCCTATCATCTCCCTGCGGTATTCCGCCAGGATGACGGCAGGTATCTGCTCCAATGAGGTGAAAGCGTCAGTCGTCAGCAGTACGTTGTGGGAGCGCATATATTCCGTGTAGAGCCTGTTTGCCTCGCTGAGGTCTGTAGATGTCTCTATTGCCATGAGGTAAATCTCGGACAATCGTATCATCGGAATGAGAAGATTGAATTTTATATTCCCCGTGGTGCCGTTCTCGGCATTGGAGTTCCAGTAATATTTTGTCAGCACTTTGCCCTGTGCGCCCTGCGCACTGGTGCACTGGCGCCACCACTTGGCATAGCGGTTGTCTGAGGCAATGGCCTGTCCGGAATACAGTTCGTCAAACTGGGCAACGGACAATGCGAGCGCATATTGAGTGATACTTGCCAGCGGGAAGTATTGGTTTGCATAGCTTAACAGGTCATATTTGCTCAGTGAGAACAGGTTCTCGCCCGGCAGGCATGGGTAAGCAGTGGCGTTTGCCTCCATGGGAAGATTGGAAAGACCGGACAGTTCCACCACTTTCTCGCCGCTGTCATTTCTGGCATTGATTATTTCCATGGCGATGTCGTGGGCATTCTGCTTGTCTCCACAGTAGAGGGCGAGCCTTGCCTGCATGGCCCGTACAGCCCAGTAGTTGAGGCGCATGCGGCGATAGTAGAGGTATTCCTCCTGAAGAGTCGGCACATTGCTGCCTATCTGCATGGTCTGGTCGAATGAATAGGTGGTATATACCGGGTCATTGTCTTTCAGCAGACTTTCCGCTTTGGCGAGGTCAGCCTTGAGTTTATCGACATATTCCGCGAAGGTGTAGTAAGGAGGAAGGTCGTAGATGGATGTGCTCTCGTTGTAAGGCAGTGAGATCTGCTTGGTGGCATTCTGCGGTATCTGGCCGAAAAGCCTGAGGATGTCAAACTGGCAATAGGCACGGATGGCATGGCTTTCGCCCTCGATGACGGCACGGAGGGCTGGGTCGGCGATGACTTTGCCGTTGGTCTCCAGATTCTTCAGGATGATGTTTGACTGCAGTATCGTCCTGAACAGCTGCTGGTATGAGTTCTTTATCAGTTCTTTTGCTTCCTCATTGGTGTAATTGAAGTTCTCTATGTTCTTCAGCACATCAAGCGATGATGACATGGAAAGCCCGAGATTCCAGTAATTGGCGAGCGCATCCGTCATGTAGAAGGTGAGGTTTCTGCCGTAGGCGCTCTGTGCTCCCAGCATCTCATAGCATCCTGTTAGCGCATCCTGGAATCCTTCTTTCGTCTCGAAGAGTTCCTTCTCTTTTGCCACGGTCTCGCTTCTCACGTCGAGAAAGTCGTCACAGCTGGCCAGCGTGCCGATGCTTACTGCCGCGATGGAGCAGAAAGCGGATGATGCAAGGACGGCTTTGTTTATGTATCTTGTTATGTTCATGATTATTGATGTTTTAATGGTGCATGGATTGCAGGGCATGATCAGAAGATGAGCTTCATGTATCCCTGGATGTTTCGTGCGTAAGGATAGGATGTTCCGCGTTCCTGCTTGACAGTGGAAATATAGAAGAGGTCACTGGCATTGGCTCCGAATGTGACACTGGTCAGTCCTGCCTTGCGCAGCCAATGGGATGTCAAGCGATACTGCAGGCTTACGGAAGAGAGCGAAATGGAATTGTTGTCAAAGACATAGCGTGAAGTGGCCTTTGGCTTGTTGTAGCCTATCTTTGTATAGAAGGAATTGTCGCCTGGCTTCATCCAGCGGTCTTTGAGCACACGTGCATCGACATTGCCACTTGTGATGTCCGACCAGTTTACCTCAACCTTGTCCAGCAAGGTGGAATTATACATCTGTCCGCCCCAGTAACAGGAGAATGCCACGTTCAGCTGCCAGCCTTTCCATTGCACGAGTGAATTGATAAGGCTGCGGTATTTCGGGTCTGCCTGTCCGCAATACTGCTTGTCGGCGGCGCTCCATACGTTGGTGAGCGAACCGTCTTTCTTCACGAAGACTTCCTCACCGGTGGCTGGATTGATGCCGTTTGACTTGACTGCATATATTCCGTTCATCGGATAGCCCTCGAAGAAGAGCGAGGAAACGTCGGCACCGGTCTTCATGTATGCCTCGTTCTGTTCCTTGATGGCCTCTGAAAGTTTGGATATCTCACTGTGATTATAGGTCAACTGCGTGGAAACCATCCAGTTCAGCTGCTTCTCATGGTTGCGGATGATGTAGCCGGAGAGCATTGCCTCCCAGCCATAGTTCTTCACTTCGCCTATGTTTGCGGCATACTGTGCCACGCCGAGCGCCAGTGGGGTGTTCATATAGGAGAGCAGATTGCTGGTGGTCTTGTCGTAATAATTGAATTCTCCCTTGATTCTGTTGTCGAACAGTCCGAATTCCATTCCCACATTGAATTGCTTTGTGGTCTGCCAGGTGAGGTCGGGATTGCCGAGTCCGTTGAGGATAGCACCGTTCCAGAGGTAATATCTGTTGGTGGTGTCGTAGGTAAATGATGTGACAGCGCCGCTGTTGCTTGACAATGCCGATCCGGTCTCTCCGTAAGAGGTCTTCAGACGGAGGTTGCTGACCACGTTGAGATGGCGTATGAACTTCTCATTGTGGAGGTTCCATCCCAGTCCGGTGCTCCAGAAAGGGGAGTATTTCTTGTCCGTGCCGTATTCCGAACTGCCGTCGATGCGGTAAGAGAAGTCGATGAATGCACGGTTGTCGTAAGTGTAGTTGAGGTTGCAGGTGAAGCCGAGGCGGTAGGTCTTGTCATTGGAACTTGACGGCTTGCCGCCTTCAGCGTACTGCACCGCATTGCCTATGTTGTTGAGATTCTGATTGAAGAAGCCTTCTGCGCTGTATGCTTCATAGCTCGTCTTGCTGGAATATATCTCATAGTTGAGTCCAGCATAGAGCTGGTGAACGTCGTCTATCACCTTATTATATGACAAGGTCAGTGTGCCGTCGAGGATGGAACTGCGTCCGTACTGCTTGTAATACGAGCCTTTGCGCACCACGTCGTCGCCGGTGTAATTGACAAACTTGCTGTGTCCGGCAGGGAGGAAATTGTCTGTGTCCGTATATGTGGATGAAATGCCGAACTGTCCGCGGAGTATCAGTCCGTCGATGATGGTCCAATCCACTGCAAGATTGTTTGATATGTCATGGTATCCGCTTTCGTCCTTGATGTTCAGACTGGCATTATAGAGAGGGTTCTCCCTGTCGTTCTTGGTCATGTAGAAGTCCGGCAGATACTTGATGATGTTGCCGTTGCTGTCGTAAGGGGAATAATAAGGCTGCATCCTTGCGTATGTGGAGAATGTGCCGTATGGTGAATTCTTTGATTTGTTGTATCCTATTGAGGTATAATTGCGTATGGAAATGTTGTCCTTGTTGTACATCAGGGTGATGCCACCGCTGAAATTGTTTCGCTCTGACCCTTTCATTGCGCCAGTCACATTATTGTATGACAGGCTGACGCCCCATCGGAATTCGTTGGCACCGCCTTCCAGGCGGAGCTTGTAGTTCTGTCCGATGCCGGTATGCACAGGCTTTGACAGCCAGTCTGTGTCGATGCCTGACTGCACGAGGGCGAGCTTGTCAGCGTAAGCCTGCTGCCTCTTGAGCTGAGTCTCCTGCTTTGCTGCGCCATACAGACCTATGGCACGCTCCAGTTCGAGCTTGTCCGAAGCGTTGAGCAGGTCGTAGGAGGTGAGGTCCGGCACTTCAAGCTGGACACCGATTTCTGCCTGTACCTTCAGCCTTCCTTTCTCCGGACGCTTAGTTGTCACGACGATGACACCGTTTGCACCGCGCGAACCGTAGATGGCCGTGGCGGAAGCATCCTTCATGATGTTGATGTTCTCTATCTCGTCGTCGTTGTAGTCCATCAGTTTGGTGAGTGAAATCTCGAATCCGTCAACGATGACAAGCGGAGTGTTGGAAGAATTGGAGGCGCTCATGTTGTACTCCTGCACGGATGTGGGGAGCGAAGAGTTGCCTCGCATGTTGAGGTTAGGGAGATTATTCGGGTCTGAACCATTGAGATTGTCTATTGCGAAATTGAGAGATACGTCCGCATTCTTGAGCGTCTGGAGCAGGTTCTGGCCTCTGTGCACTTCGAGGTCCTGCTTGCTTATGGTGGAGACAGCGCCTGTGTAGCTTTCCTTCGCCTTGTTGAAGATGCCCGTCACCACCACGCCAGACAGTTCTTTTGCATCCTCCATGAGAGTGATGGTCATGTCCTGGCGCAGAGGGAGCGTGGCAGTCTTCATGCCTATGTAGGACACCTGGATCTTCATGTCACCGGCCATGTAATAAGGAAAGCTGTAGGCACCGTCGATGTCGGTGACTGTCATCACCTGAGTGCCGAGCACCTTCACCTGAGCACCCATCACAGGCTCACCGTGCTGGTCCTTCACATATCCTCCATAGGTCATCTGCTTGCCGGAGTTCTTCTTGTTGCTGCGCAGCTTCACCGTGATGAACTTTCCATCCACCTTGTAGTCCAAAGGCTTGTCCTTGAGGATGAAATCCACTATTTCCATGAATCTTGCATTCTTCACGGTTCCGTTGACCTTGTAGTTCTGCACATCATCATAAGTAAACAGAAACTTGTAGGCTGACGACTTCTCCAGCCGGAGGAAGACGGATGGCAGGCTTTCATTCCGGAAAGTCATGGTGAGGCGCGTGCCGTTGTCCTGCGCACTCGCCTGTATGACCGAGAGGATAAAGACTGCCATGGCGAAAATAATTCTTCTCATAAGCGATTGTTATTAGGGGTTAATCAAAATAGCTTCATTTACTCCCTATTACGTTACAACGGGCAAAAAGGTTACGAATTGTGTGAAAAATATTGCTTTTTGATTAAAATTTATTTATTTTTCGGTGCAAAAACAGCATGGCAGGATAAAAAAACATTGCATTGATGTTGCATTTTTCAAATAAAAAGGGTTAACTTTGCAAGCGCAATGACAGATACTTCAGATTTCGACGAACTGTTCAGGCAGTACTATGAGCCGCTCTTCCATTTCGCACATCAGTTTATCTGCGATGACGAGGAATGCCACGATATCGTAAGTTCGGCTTACGAGAGCGTGTGGAACAACTATGCCTCCATAGAAAAGGACTGCGCCAAGAGGTATCTCTATGCCATAGTGAAAAACAAGGCCATCGACTTCCTGCGCAAGAACAATCACCGGCGCAGCTACGTGAAGTATGTCTCTGTCATGGGAGAACACGAGATATCGTCAGAAAGGCTCGGAGAACGTGACGACGAACTGAAGATAATACGCCAGATACTCGAAGAGCTCGGTTCGCCCACAGGCGAGATACTGCGCGCATGCTATATAGAGGAAAAGAGCTACAAGGAAGTGGCTGAAGAGAGAGACATAAGCATTGCCACCGTGAAGAAACACATAGTGAAAGCACTGAAATACATCCGGAACATTAAAAAAACATTAAAAACGTAACCTGATATTATTCTCATCCGTAATAGATATAGGACAATAATGGAAAAAGAGCACGACATAAGGAAAATGGAAGAGGCGCTTGACATCTTCAAGCAAGCACATGACCTCACTCCAGCACAACTCACCGCACTGCAGGAAGACGATGAGTTGCGGGACGACGTTGCCCTTGTCCATACCGTCAAGGAGGCTCTGCATTCCGATGCCCCTATGGATGTAGAGGCAAGGCTGAGACAGTTCCACGCAAGAATGGACAAAGGACCGTCCGTCAAGCCGTCAAGCCACCGCAGACGCAACCTCTTCATCGCCTCATTAGGCATTGCAGCCGCTGTCATCGTAGCCGTATTCTTCCTGCATCTCGAAGGAAACGAAGGAACTGACCGTGCGTCTGACGCAGTACTTACCGCAGAACACCTGCGTGAAGGCATCACCGTCACCACCGATGCTGGCGGAAAAATGACTGTGGCAGGCAAGGGAACACAGACTGAGAGCATCTCCATGTCCGACTTCCAGAAAGTGCTTGCCGAAACTGGAGTGTCGGAGAAAGTGACGCTCGACGTGCCTTCAGGAGCTTCGGCTGACATCACCCTACCCGACGGAACCATCGTCTATATGCACTCTGGAGCCAGAATCATATTCCCCAACCGCTTTACAGACGACCGGAGAGAAGTGGTGTTCGAGGGAGAAGCCTATTTCAAGGTGGCGCATGATTCTGCACATCCCTTCGTGATAACATCAGGAAAGATGGAGACCACAGTGCTCGGCACGGAATTCAACATATCCACCACCCGCTCATCCGTAGTGCTCGTCAACGGCAGCGTAAGCCTCCGCCAGACTGAAAGCGGTGCCCATGTGCTCCTGCGCCCTAATCAGGAAGCGGTGCTTTCGGGAGACAAAGCGGAGTTCACCGTCTCGGAAACCGATGTGACACCTTATGAATTCTGGCGTGACGGCTATCTCTATTTCGAGCAGGCTGAACTGAAAGACATAATGGATGCCATAGGCAGAAACTTCAATATGTCCGTCGTCTTCCGCAATGACGAAGCCCTTCACTACCGAATGCGCTTCATAGCCCAGCGCAACAACGGCGTCGAGACCGTCATAAATGCCATGAACGAGATGGGCAAAGTCATGGTATATATCAAGGGAAACACGATATATGTGGAATAGGGTGTATATTGTTGTTTTGTTGTTTTGTTGTTTTGTTGTTTTGTTGTTTTGTTGTTTTGCTATCTGTCTGGAAGACAGTACCGAGCGAAGCGAGAGTAACCCGGGACGAAGTCTCGGGATTACAAACAAGAACTATGTGGCTGTCTGGAAGACAGTACCTATATTAAACATCAATACATAAAAACAAAATATCAATGGATAAAAACATTTTTGTTGTCTTTATCCATTGATATTTTTTTTGTTTAGCCTGTCTGGAAGACAAAGTTTGTTGGTTGTTGTTTTGTGATTTTGTTGTCAGTATTGGCATTCAACTAAACAAACAACAAAACAACAAGCCAACCATCTTTATGCTTTGGGGATATTGGTATGCTATGATTGACGTGAGGATTGATGTCCTGCGAGGATGTTATTTCTTTTTGTCGATGATGAGCTTGTTGCCTACATGAGTGACATGGAGATAGTTGAACTCATTGAGATTATCGACAAACTCCTTGATGCTGGACTTGCGCGATGCGATGAAATGCAGGCGATAGCTCATCAGGGAGTTGTGGCGTATCTCGACATTGACGTTATACCATCTGCCCAGTTCCCTTACCACGTCGATGAGCGGAACATTGTCGAAATAGAAATAGCCGTCCTTCCACTGCGTGTAGCATTCCGTATCGACTGTGGTGACGGAGATTTCCTTTTCCTCATTGTATTCTGCATTCTGTCCTGGCTTGAGCATTATCTCCTTGCCTTCTGCATTGACTGCCACTGATCCCTTGATGAGGGTGACGTTGATGTCGGTGTGAGGATAGGCTTTGAGGTTGAATTCGGTGCCCAGCACCTTGGTGGAGAGTCCTTCCGTCTCCACGATGAACGGGCAGTGCTTGTCTTTGCTTACCTTGAAATATGCCTCACCCACGAGCTTGACGGTGCGGTTTTCACCTGTGAAATGTGTAGGGAATGTCAGTTTACTGTCAGCATTGAGCAACACGACGGTGCCGTCAGAGAGCACCACTTCATAGTCTTTGCCTCTCGGCGTGGTGATGGTCTTGGTCTCAGGGTCTGTCTGGGTAATCTGTATTTTGGAGAAGTCAGCCTTTGAGGAATTGACTATTATTCCTCTTTCGGTGATGAGATTGTTTATCGGTTCCATGTCCTGCTCTTCATCTCCACCTATCATTATTTCCCTCGGCGCTTCGTTCGACTCGAAGGCGAGCATATTGTTCTCCTGCACCGGGAACTTGACAAAGACGAAGACGACAACCATTATGGCGGCAATGGATGCCACGGCATAGAATGCCTTGCGGAGGAACGGCAGGTAGTCATCATCTTCCTGCGTCTGTATCTTCTGCGAGAATCTGTCCCATTCCTTTCCTGCATCATAATGCCGTGATGCCTTCAGCTTGGCAAGTCGATACTCCAGTATCATCCGTGCATCCTCTGCACTTTCCTCATCAGAGAGAAGTGCTTGGAAATCGGACAATTCCGGATTTTCCGATTGCTCTATCATTTCGAGCAACTTATTTTCCTTAATATCTTTTGTATCTTCCTTGCTAATCATATTCCTATTCTATGTTGTCTGGTTGTTTGAATAATATTGTCGTTTTGCTGACAGATTCTTCTGTAATTGTCGGATTGACTGTTTGTCAAAGAAATGCACCTGTAAACGGGAAAACAAAGATATAATCAGCTATTTCATTGTCTTTTTTCCTTATTTCATGGACATTTCCTTACCAGCAACAAGACAACTTTCATATATATATACGATGACTATTACCTTTTAGTCCCTTGACCTTTCTTGTAATTTACAGAAAAAGCATTTCTTAACATTGCGAGGCCTTTCATGACGTTTTTCCTTATGCCATCCCGACTTAGTCCGAGGATGTCTGCCACTTCATCATACTTCTTGTTTTCAAAGTAGCACTGCTCCAAGATAAACTTTATTCTCGGCGGCATTTGCTCCATTACCCTTTCCACGACGGTCATTCTGTCTTCCTCTTCCTCTTCGTGATGGAAGGATGGATCCTGGCTATGGAGTGCGAGGTATAGCTGTGCGTATTTATTTTTTACTTTTTTATGTTTGACGAAGTCGAGGCTTCTTCTTTTTATGCCGTTGAAGAGATAAAAATCGGAATAGACCATGTCCGGATCGAAGTTTTCCCAAAGCTGAAGCATGTAGTCTTCCACGATGTCGTGGGCGTCTTCCTCGTCATTGACTATAAAAAAAGAGGCATAAAAAAGACGAGAATGGTTTTTCTCAAACAATTCTTTGAATGCTTCTTCCTTTCTCTTCTTTTTTATGCCCATTTGTCAATCTTGCTTATTACAATGCGCAAAGTTACACATTTTTATGCAAGTAAGCAAAATTTTTGGGGTTATTTCACTAAATCATACTTCTGGTCGTACCCTCTTTCCTTCAGATGTATGCCTTCTTTCATCCATCTTGGCATTTTTGCGCCTTTCAGATAGTAATCGAAGAACTGTGTCTGGCGTATAGTCCAGTCTCTTTGCTGAGGAGTTTTGAGGACGAAATGTCCCTGTCCTTTATAGTTGCACATCCATGCCGGCTTCTGCAATCTTCTCATGGCGAGATAGAGAGCTCTGCCCTGCTCGTATGCCACAGCCTCATCCTGGTCGTTGTGGAAGATGAGAAGAGGTGTGGTAATCTTGTCGGCATCGATGACAGGACACATAGCAAGGTATTTGTCCTTCGCATCCCAGAGCATTTCGCCCATACGGCTCTGTGTCTCTTCATACATGAAATAGCGTGGAAGACCGCTGCCGTTTCTTATGCCGAGGTAACCTGTTACCATGTCAGTAATCGGAGCTCCGATCTGTGCGCAGGTGAAGAGGTCGGTCTTTGTGACGAGATATGATGTCTGGAAGCCGGACCAGCTGTGTCCCTGGAGTCCAATCTTGCCCTTATGGGCGTAACCTTGCTCGATGAGCCAGTTGGTACCGCTGATTACTGCATCGTAAGTGCTCTTGCCTGGTGTACCTACTGTAAAGTGAACGTCCGGCATGAATACGATGTAACCGTTGCTGACGGTGTAGATCACATTCGCCATTGCGCTGCTGAGGGTTGGGAAATAGTAATTGTTTGTCTCCTCAGTATGTGTCTCATAGAACTGCACGAGGACAGGATATTCCTTGGTGCTGTCATAATTCTCAGGGAGATAGAGCAGGCCACGGTTCTGCTTGCCTTCGTAGTTTGTCCATTCCACGAGCTTGCATGTGCCCCAGAGGTATTCCTTCTGCTGTGGGTTAGCGTCGGTGAACTTCTGCGCATTTGTGAATTCTGCAGTACTGATCCAGAGGTCAGGATATGTCTGCACATTCTGACGGGTCCATACGCAGTACTTCTTGTTGTCAGAGAATGCCTTTACCTGGAAGGCATATTGACCGTGAATAAGGCTCTTTACGTTGCCCTTGAGGTCGAGAAGGCATATAGACTGGCTCATGTCCTTATGGTGAACGCCGAGCACGTAGATCTTTTCGTTTGGCTCAAAGATTTCCTTGTCGATGTTGCTGAAGAGCTTGCGGTAAGCTATCTGGTTCTTTCTGCCAACGCCCTTTGTCAAGCAAGAGGTATTCTCTTTTCCGTCGAGAGAAATCTTCCACCAGTCGAAGCCGTCCATGATGTAAACGTATCTGCTGTCTTCTGTCCATCCTCCGATACCGTAAGCTGGAGCAGGAGCAGGCTTGTCCCAGAGTTCGTCATAGACTGGATAAGGGATGTCAGCAGAAACATTGACTACAGCACCGGACTCAGAGTCGAACTTGTTCCAGTTCTTGTTGAGCGGATCGTAAACCATAGCCCATCTGCCGTCAGGAGACCACTTGGGAAGTTCACGGTATTCCTTGCCTATCATCTTGCTTTCTCCTGTGTGGATATTGACTGCATACATGTCGAATGGCACCTTGTCTCTCCATTCTCTCTGATACTGGTAAGGATTCTTATCGGTATAGATCATGTAGTTGGTGCAGGTCATGTCGCGATAAGGCACAGATTCCTCACATCCGGCAGGAATAGCCTTGACGAGTTTCTTGGCTTTACGGTCATAGATGTACTTGTCCACAGGGTTGCGCATCTGTCCATGCTCGCTCTGAAGGGTAGGAACTTCCATTTCATTCCAGGTCCAGAGCTCCAGTTCGAAGCTCTCGTCCTTCTTCTTTTCTTCCTTTTTAGCAGCGGCAGCGGCATGGTTGGCATCAGCGAACTGCACCATGACATAGTTGTGGTTCTTCATCAGATTCATGCGAGCTATCTGCTTTCCAGCAGGAACAGGAATCTCGCTCACGCTGAATATGGTGTCAACAGTTCTCTTGTTGAGGTCGAAACTGCAATATACTGACTCATTGATGTCATACTGACCGGTCAGAGTGCTGCTGTCGAAAGAGAAGGATGACGGAATGGAGGCTTTGTCGCGCTCGATGAGAGTCTTGTAAGGTCCCATGAGCGGACCGTACTTGATGGCACGCTTGTCGCCCTTTTCCTGCACGAATATCAGACTGCGGTCATTATTGTAGATGCTGTGGTACATGATATTCTCGATGCATACGGAGTCATTCTTCGCCAGATTTCTGATGATAAGATTGGCATGGCTCTTGATGCCCTTGTCCTTGTCTTCTGGTATCTGGAGACGGGAAGCGGTGAAATTGGTGATGCCTATCGGTTCAAGAGCCTCGGGATGATTCCAGAGTCTCTTCTTGCCTGATGGCAGATCAACGATATAAGTAAACTCATTGTCAGCGGTATCGGTCTCCATATAGAACAACTGCTTGTCGTAATTGAAATAATTGATACCGTCCACATTGCCGAGATTGATATACTTCCTGGTCTTGCTGTCGAAGAGCATTACCGGAATCTTGCCGCTCTCGCTGTAACTGGTCTCTGTCGGGACAATCTTGTATGTGGCATATCTGCCGGTAGGAGATATGTTGGGATTGTCGATACGGTTCCATGAAGTGCACGCCTTGATGTCGAGTGGGCGCTTCTGCTGGGCGAAACAATAGCCTGCCACCAGAGTGCAAGCTATCATTCCTATGATTTTCTTCATATTGTTATCTTTATTTTTGATGGGCAATCACGTTGCCACCTGTTATTTTTCCATAAAGTGATTAAGGTCGATGATGTCCATAGCTGACTCGTCTCCGAGAAGTCTCTTGGCGAAGTGACGCCACATCTTGTGTTCAAAGAAGAGGTCTGACTTGCCTGAGAAACCATGGGTACACTCCGGGAGGGTAATCATCTCAAAGTCCTTGCCAGCCTGGATGAGGGCATCAGCAAGGCGGAAAGTGTGTGCAGGGTTCACAGTGTCGTCCATAAGACCCGTGAAGAGCAACAGTCCGCTCTTGTAATTCTTTGCCAGTTCCTGGTTAGGCTTTGTGGAAACGCTGTAGGAATACTCGGTATGGGTCTTTCCGTCGCTGTCCTTTACCTCCTTCTTATACTCATTGACACCGAAGTGGATTTCCACCCAGCCCTTGTTATAGGCGCTGTTGTCATGGTTTCCGGCAGATGCTACCGCTGCCTTGTAGAAGTCAGGATAGGTCATTATGGCTGCTGCCGACATGAAACCACCACCTGAATGACCGTAGATACCTACCTTATTGATGTCGATAAACTTGTATCTCTTGGCAAGCTGCTCAATGGCTGCCTTGTCGTCTGCGAGAGCATAGTCGCGCTGGTTGCCGTAACCGTAGGTGTGATATTCCTTGCCTCGCATTGGAGTACCGCCGCGATGACCTACTGTGATGACGATGAATCCGAGCTGAGCCAAGCGTGTGTTCTTGTTGTCATTGATTGTAAATCTGGATGGCACATACTCGAAATGTGGACCAGGATATACATTACTGATGATAGGATATGTCTTGGTGCTGTCAAAGTCGGCTGGCTTCCACATCACTCCATAGAGGTCTGTGAATCCGTCGGCTGCCTTTACGGTAAATCTTTCAGGCATTCTCCAACCCATATCATATACCTTCTGGAGGTCAGGCTCTTCAAGTTTCATGATCACCTTGCCCTTTCTGTTTCTCACCACGTTCTTGGTTGGCATCTCCACGGTGCTGTAACTGTCAACATAGAAGTTGTGGGTAGGGCTGAAACTTACGTCATGGGAGGCATTCTCAGCTGTGAGTTTGCGAAGCGAAGACATACCTTTATCCACGTTTACTCTATAGAGAATGTAGTAATAAGGGTCAACTCCCTTCTCCTTTCCATAGCCGTAGAAATATATCTCACGACGCTTCTCGTCCTTCGCAAAGACAGGTCCAGCCACCCAACCTCCTTCTGTAACGGTGTTCTTGAGTTCTCCGGTAGCTGAATCGTAGAGATAATAATGTCCCCATCCTGTGCGCTCTGAGCGGAAAAGGATTTCCTTACCGTCATTGAGGAACTCCACACAGCGCATCTGATAGTCAAGATAAGGCTTGTTTTCCTCATGGATTACTACCCTTACATCGCCTGTTTCGACGTTGACCTCACAGATATCAGCCTGATTCCAAGGGCGGTTGTAACGCTGGAAATAGAGACGCTTTCCGTCTTTTGAGACATATAGCACGTCAATATACTGGTCAGGCCAGCGGTAAGTGTCAATTTTCTTCACCTCCTTCGTATCGACATTGCCGATAAGAATCTCGTACTGCGATACGTTCTTGTCGCCGGCAAGCTCAGCACGATACTTGACGAGTTCCGGCTTCGGAGTAAGGTTATTGATAAGGTACTGATAGTCCACCTTGCGGTTGTCCTCTCTTACAGCATAGAAATAATGGCTGTTAGGAATCCACTTGGTGCCCTGTGCTCCAAATCTGCCTTCCAGCTTGCCTTCATCCTCGCGATTGAAAGTGTAGTCCTCGGCACCGTCGAAAGTGAGCTGCACCTCTGTGGTGTCCTGTCCTTTTTTTTCATTGCCTACCATAAATAGGTTGTGCTTCTTGGCATAGAGGAAATAGAGGCTGTCAGGAGAGTAGTTCATCCAGTAAGGTTCCACTTCATAACTGTCGTCCTTCTGCTTTTCCACAGTTTTAAGTTCCTTGGTGAAGATATTGTAATGGAAGTCGTATGAATCCATGCTGAACTCTATCGTCTTGTTGTCCTTAAGGAAACTGAAATATATTCCTGGCTCCTTGTAATTATAGGAACGACGTGTGTAGGAAGCGACCTTGCTGAGAAGTTCCTTATTGTCAAACAACAAACGGTGCTCGCGCTTTGAAGGATTGACATAATAATAGCGAGTACCTTCGGAAGTAGTGAAGTTATAATAGAAACAATCGGTCTCGTTGATAAAGGTTGGTGAGACTCTGGTAGAAAGCTTGAAAATAGGTGCCGCTTCCAGTTTTCGGAAGCGTTCTGCCAAGCGATAGTTAGCCTTTGTTTGGCAGAAAGCGTTGCTGCAAAGCAGCAACGCTCCTGTTAAAACAAGGGTCTTATGAAAAAGGGATTTTGGTAAATTCATGATAACGAATGTCATGTTTTATTTGGTCTGGAAAATGCTTTCCCAGTTTTCGAAACGACTGTCACCGATAAGATGCTTAGCGAAGTAGCGGTACATCTTCCACTCGAAATAGTCATCAGCAACACCGTAGCCGTGTCCGGCTCCAGGGATTACGAGCATATCGAAGTCCTTACCAGCCTTGATGAGAGCATCTGCAAGACGATAAGTGTTGGCAGGGTTCACGTTTGTGTCCATGTCACCGGTAACGAGGAGAAGGTGTCCCTTCAGGTTCTTTGCAAGTTCCTGGTTGGTCTTTACGCTGAACTGGTAGTCATACTCCTTATTGCCATTGCTGTCAGTACCCTTTTCTACCTCTCTTACGCCATTGTAGCACTCACCCCAACCGCGGTTGTAGATGTTGTTGTCATGGTTGCCGGAGCAAGAGACTGCTGCCTTATAGAAGTCTGGATAGGTGAGGATAGCTGCAGCAGCCATAAAGCCACCGCCAGAGTGACCGTAGATACCTACACGCTTTGTATCAATGAAGTTATAGCGCTTAGCGAGATTCTCGATAGCAGCCTTGTCGTCAGCGAGAGGATAGTCGCGCATGTTGTTGTAGCCATAAGTGTGATAGTACTTACCACGCATTGGGGTATCACCACGGTGACCTACTCTGATCACGATGCATCCCATCTGAGCCATAGTGCTGCAGTACTGTTCTCCGAGAGAGAATGCTGAAGGCACGAAGCCATAGTAAGGACCAGGATATACCACAGAGATGATAGGATACTTCTTGTTAGGATCGAAATCAGATGGCTTATACATTACGCCATAGAGATCGGTGCGATTATCAGCAGCCTTAACAGAGAATACTTCTGGAGCAGTCCAACCGTCCTCGATTGCTTTGCTGAGGTCAGGCTTTGGAAGCTTGACTACGATCTTACCATTGATATCCTTCAAGTTGATTACAGGAGCCATATCAGCTCTTGAGTAAGACTCTACGAAATAACGCTTTGAAGCGAGGAATGTAGCGTTATGCTGTCCGTTTTCTGTAGAAAGAGGAGTGATACCGCAACGGTCGATGTTTGCCTTATAGACCATGTAGTAGTGAGGGTTGATGCCCTTCTCTCTACCATAGCCATAGAAATACATAGTACGCTTGAGGGTGTCGATAGCGCAGATATTACCTGCTACCCAGTCACCTGCAGTAATGGCATTCTTAAGGTTTCCGTTGCCATCATAGTGGTAATAGTGAGCCCAACCTGTACGCTCAGAGCGGAAGATGATGTCCTTACCATTGTTGAGGATAGCAGTGCTCTTGGCATGCTGGTCGCGATAAGGCTTATCAATCTCATGTATGACGGATTTGACTTCGAGAGTAGAGGTGTTGACAGATATGATATCCATCTCGTCCCATGTACGCTTATTGCGCTCGAAGAAAATCAACTTACTATCAGGTGTGGCATGAACGAACTCTATATACTGGTCAGGCCATTTCTCGATAGGAGCCTTCTTTGCAGTGCGTTCCTTAACGTCGATGATGGTAAGGTCGTTCTGGACAACGTGCTTGTCGCCAGGATACTCATACTTGTAAGTTACAAGTGTTGGCTTTGGAGTGAGAGAATTGACTACCCAGAGGTCTTGGAGCTTGCGGTTGTCGTCTCTTACGATGAAGACGTGGCGGCTGTCATTACACCAACGTGCGTCAGTAGCGATTTCGCAGGTATCGTCCGGATATTCCTCTTCTTCTCTTGGACTGCCGTAAGAGAAGTCCTTCACACCGTCGAAGGTGAGCTGAACCTCAGTGGTGTCCATGCCTTCAGCCTTGTTTCCCCTTACATAGAGGTTGTGCTTCTTGGCATAAAGGATATATTTCTTGTCTGGAGAAAACTTCATCCAGGAATATATATCCTCATTTGGCTCGTCCTTCTTCTCCTTCTCTACTTCAGAGAGAGTATTGTTATAACGATTGTATCTGTAACGCTTGCCGTCATTTTCAAACTCGAACCATGAGAGATCCTTTGCAAATTTCTCTGGTATTACCGGGAGATTGTTGATATCTACTGCCTGATGTGTCTTGAGATTGAGCTGCTCAGCCATAATCTTCTTGTCGAAGAGAGGCTCCTGCTTGCGCTTGTCCGGCTGAACGAGATAGAGGTCCTTGCCCTTTGCTGTCTCAAACTCATACCAGAAATTGTCTGTCTTGTTGATTTCACGAGGCCATACAGAGAGAGAAACTCGTGTTCCCTTACCCCCAAGACCGAACTCTTTGAACTTCTTAGCTGTCTCAAAGTCTGCAAATGGCTGTTTGCAATCCTTCTCTGACTGCTTGCACTGCGCACTGGCAGTGGCGCAGAACGCCACTCCCAATGCTGCTATCAGGAAAAATCTGTTTTTCATGTCAATGCTTGATAATAATTCTGATTATTAGAACTGATAGATGAACTGCTCTGTAGCACGTCCTACCTTATAGAGAATGTCAACGATCTTGCCGAAGTTATTGTTCTTAACCTGGTCGTTAGGGAACTCCTGCTTGAGGTTTACTGCCTCGCAGTTGCCCCAGTCGTCCTCCTGCTCCATAACGGAGAAGATGTAGAACTCACCATTGTCGAGAGCTACACCGAGCTGTCCTGGGTAGTCATACTTCTGCTTGTAAGGGTCATTCTGCACGTCATTAGCATCGAGTGAAACGATGTCGTGGTCGAATGTCTTGACAAGGATTCTGTCACCGAGCAGCTCTTCATAAGAGTTAGGATCTGCACCGTACTGGCAATAGTAGAGCTTGTTGCCGTCAGCAATCATGACATAATGCTTGTTCTGGAACACTGCCATGTCCTTGAAGTCAGAGATGGTTCCGAAAGGACGCTGATAGATATCAGTAACATAAGCCAATGGATCGTATGTGTAGTTTGCTTCGATGTGGCAGTTGAGCAGAGAATACATACCTGTAGATGGGTTCTTGGTCAGAGCGACGAACCACTGTGGAGGGTATGAATAGTCGAAATCAGCCTCCATAGAGCAGGTAGCAGGACGAAGGTCAACGATTTCATCCTCCATATTGGTAAAACTGTAATCCTGCTCAGTGTCATTTACCACTTCATATACATCACCGGACTGGCGACGGCTGTTCTCGCTGATTGCTGCTGAGTTAGAATAACTGTTGGTTCTACCAGCGTCAACGATAGCCATCAGGCTGTTGTCCTCGGAGAGAGCAAGCATTGTCTGGCAATATGTTCCACCATATTTATAGAATGGGAAGAGACGCTTGAACTTCATTCCGTTGTTGACAGGCACATTGGTGAAGGTACCGATATGGAAATCGGAAGCATCTGGCTTGACATTACAGTAGATGTATCCATCCTCTGAACGCACAGCCTTCATGCTCCAGGTATAAGAGCACTCTACTGGCTTGAAGTTTTCAGGAACGTCATCACCGAACTCCTCGATGGTATAGGTCTCGTGCTGCAGGCTCTTGCCGTTGAGCTCTTCCCACTTGTCACCTCTTACTACCAGTTCGTCATATTCATCAATGCCGAATGAATCATAGTAGTCAGCCTCACCGATGGCGAGAGTGAGTCCTGTAGGATTCATGCCAAGATTCTTGTTGACATCGAGCTTGAGTGAGTTGTAGATGATGGAGTCTCTCTTGAAGTCTTCATTCTTGAATTTGCTGTCATACTTCATTGAGTTAGGAGTGATGAAGTTGAGCACTGCTCTGCCGTCATCGCCCTTTGAAAGTATAGCCCATCCTCTCTGGAACTCGGACATCACCTTGACAGTAGAGGTGATACCATATTTCAGTCCGGACTTGTTGTCGATGACATAGAATGAGATGGTATGCGTACCGCATTCGTCGAAGCTGAAGGTGCATTCCTTCTTGTCAGCGCCTTCCTTCTTCTGTCCATCTACAGTCCATTCGTAGCTCACGTCCATATCTTCAGGCTTGTCGATGGTGAACTTGAAATCAGGACTGATGGTGAGTTTCTGTCCGATGGAGAGGTTGTAGCTTTCAGAGATGTTCTGGAAGTTGTATGTACCGCCTTCGATCTCGTTCACCTTGCTGTAGTTGTAATTGTTGTCGTCATCAATACAACTCACCATGCAACCCGTTGTTGCGAGAATGCAGGCAGATAAAAGTATTTTTTTCATATTCTTATTATCTTTTAGTTTGGTTATCCCGCAACGGGAACTTCGATTAACATTCCAGTCTGGTCATCCTTGAGAGGACCGAGACCTTGGGCTGCTCTCTCTGCATTGATGTTCTTGACTGTATTCTTGAGCTTGATGGCATACTTACGGAGCACCTGCTTGTTCTTGCCGTCGAAGACAACGTCGTCCTTCTTCAGTTCTTCAAGGAAGAGCTTGTACTTGAGTTCGGTATATTCACCGAGATAATACCATTCCACAGAGTTACCAGGGTTTTCCTCGTTACCCACGTCATTTACTGACCACCAGTCAGGCTTGAAGAGGCGGTCGGTCACAGAGATGATAGCGCGGGCATACTCTCTGGTGCCCTGCTTGATGATGCCTTCCTCCACTACTTGAAGTGCAAGGTAGAAAGTCTTGGCAGCCATCTCAGGAGACTTCTTGAGGCGAACATTGATTACATTCTCCTCAACTCCTGGCTTGATGACGCAGTCCTCTGGCAATACGTAGTAGTTTGCAGGAAGAGTGGTGCGTGCAGTGTCTGCTATGACGTGGAAGTGAAGGTCTTCTGTCTGCACCTGTCCGAATGATGAAACAGGAATGGCAATCACAGCATCCTCACCCTCATTGTACATTTTGAAAGATACAGTGGTGGTGTCCTTGGTGAAGTCCTTGTCGAAAATGACATAGGCTGTGTCATTTCCATTGACAAGGATTTCTTCCTCAGAACATGAAACCATAGGCAGAGCAAGGCATCCTATAGCCAATGCTGCCAGTATATTGTTCTTTATCTTCATTTGATGAAATTCTAAATAGTGGGTATTTACTTGATGTTGCTTTCAGAAGTTGGCTTTGGCAATACGAAGTTAGCTTCTGTAGGGAGAATTTCTTCACCGTTAGGATTAGGCAGGATACGGTTCAGACGCTTGTAGATGAACAATGTCTGACCTTCTCCGACGAACTCCCTGCGCATATCGCTGATGAGAGCTGAAAGGAAATCCTCCTTGGTAGAAACAGCGTCAAGGTTAGGACGTCTGATACCTCTGCCCATCTTCACCTTCTGGAGATACCACTTGGCCCAAGCGCAAGCATTAGGATTTGCTGGATCATAGAGGCACTCTGCTGCGATGTAATAAATCTCTGACATGCGGATGAGAGGGATGATCTTGTTGTTGGCAGGACCGTATGTAGAGGTCTCTGACTGCTTCTTGTACTTCAAAGGACGATAGAAACGACCGTTTACCTTTGGCTCGAACTGATACTTCAGTCTCCAGTCCTCATTCTTTTCATCACCGAAATAGGTATTGACCATATCGCCTGTCCAGCTGAGGTAGTACTGTGAGTATTCATCAGAACCATCGGAACCGTGGTTGATCTGCTCATCCCAGTCAGTCAGCTCTGTAGGAGAGTAGAGACCGAACATGATATCCTCGTACATCTTGACGTTACCAGCCTGGATGTTCTCCGGACCGCTATACTGGGATGTCTCGGCAGCGAAGAAACCGTACTTGTCTTCTTCGTCGATAAGTATCTTGGCCTGCTCGTAAGCCTCCTTCTTCATACCTGCATAGAGATATACGCGGGCAAGGAGACCGGTGACAGCCCAATAGTTGAGACGATAGCCTCTGAGCACATAGAAAAGATTCTTGCCGGAAGCCGACTGCTCGAAGCGCTGGTTTGCAGTGGAGTTTGTGGTAAATTCACCTTCATACTTGAAGAGACCCTCCTGGGCTGTCTTGAGGTCAGCGATGATCTTTTCGAGACACTCGGAAACTGACTTGTTCTCATTGACGTATGCAGGATAATAATCCACGTATGGGATGTAGCCCTTGGTACCAGGATTGGTAACAGGAGCAGGAGCATAGATACGGAGAAGGTCGAAATGGAGCATAGCTCTCAGACCGATAGCCTCGCTGAGGATGAGCTTGCGCTCACGGTCACCAAGATAGAAGATGGTGGTATCGGCAGCAGCCTCCTGAGTCTTCTGGATAAGCTCATTGCAGTTTGCAATGGCATTCCAGGCAGAATTCCACATAGCGTCTGTGGTAGGAGTGAGCTGGGAGTTGGTGAAGTTGAGGTTGGCAATCTTGTTCATTGCCTGACCAGCACCTGAAGTAGGAGTCTTCTTCATGCAATATGCCTGTCCCCATGCATCTACGATACCCCATGTCATGTTACTGCCATAGAGATTGAAGGTAGCCATCTGGCGGTAGATACCGTTCAGAGCGGTCTGGTATCCTTCGCCTGTAGTGAACAAGAATTCTTCCTTGATCTGGTCTTGAGGATTAACATCCAACCAGTCAGAGCATGATGTAAGGGAGAAACCCGTTACAATCAGGGAGATAATGCTTAAATATATCTTTTTCATTTTGTTCAGAATTAGAATTGTGCTTTAACTGAGAAATTGAACTGGTAGGATTTTGGATAGCTGAGACCACGCTCCTGGCGTACTGAGTTCCAGTTGATGAGGTCGCTGGTGCTTGCCTCTACGCGGAGCATTCTCATTCCGAGTACACGCTTGACCCAATCTCTCTCGAAGTCGTAAGACAGAGTGAGAGCATTCATACGGAGGAACGCATTGTCCTGTACGAAACGTGATGTAGGCAATGTAGTCATAGAACCATCCTTGATGTTCTTGAACTGAGCGATGTCGCCTGGCTTCTGCCAACGGTCGGTGAGCACGCGGAGATCGACGTTGCCTTCTGAAATCTTGGCATTCTCTACGCGGTCAACCAATGTCTGGTTGTACTCCTGACCACCCCACTCATAGAGGAATGAAGCGAAGAGGCTCCACTGCTTGTAGCTGATGTTGACACCGAATGCACCGTTGAAGTCAGGGTCTGTGTTACCGCAAACCACTTCCTGGGCAGCATCCCATGTGGTGCTTACAGTTCCGTCACGGTTGAGGAACAATTCCTTACCTGTAGATGGGTCGATACCGAGAGACTTGACAGCCCAGATAGATGTAAGCGACCGGCCTTCCGCATACTGTGCAATAGGAATAGAGAATGCTGCATCACCGGTAGCTATACCGTTCAACTGCTTGATCTGCTCGCTCTTGTAGTATTCAGCTACGCGCTGGTTGTAAGCACGCTGTGAGTCGGAAATCTTAAGAATCTTGTTGGAGTTGTGAGCCATGTTGCCCCAGAGAGCAACGAGCCAATCCTTGTTCTTGTAAGCATCGTAACGCAATGTGATTTCAAATCCCTTGTTTTCCACCTCACCCATGTTGTTCTTGTAGGTAGAGAAACCTGAAGTATTGGAGAGGGACACGTCATTCACGAGGTCGATGGTCTTCTCATAGTAATAATCGAAGTCAACAGTGAGGCGCTCGTTGAAGAACTGAGTCTCAAGACCGAAGTTGAACTTGTCTGTCTTTTCCCAAGTGAGGTCCTTGTTACCAAGAGCCTTGAGGATAGCACCGTAACCTGTAGCATACCACTCGTCGAAGAGAGGCTCATAGACTGTCTGTGCTGCATAGTCAGGGAAGTTCACCTTACCTGTACGTCCGTAGGAACCACGTACCTTCAAGCGGTTGATGTACTTGTTGTCCTTGAGGAAATCATAGTTGTGAACGTTGATACCGAGACCGGATGAGAAGAATGGAGCCCAACGCTGGTTGGAACCGAACTCTGAAGAACCGTCGAAACGGACAGAACCGTCAACGAGGTAGATGTTGTTCCATGTGTAGTTGAGAGTAGCAAGCATACTTACCATGCGTGATGTACCCTCAGACTTTGTAGGCTTCTTGTAGATTTCGTTAGCATAGTTCAGGGAGTGGAACTGACCTGAAGGGAAGCCACGATAATGAGCGGAGAGACCGTCATTGGTAGAAGTATTCATTTCCCAACCTGCAGAAGCATTGAGGTTATGCTTGTCAAAGCTCTGGTTGTAGAAGATGAACGCATTGGCAGACATTCTCAGGCTGTTGCCGGAAGATGTGTAGAGGTCACCCATCTTGTCCTTGTTCTGGCTTGAGTTGTCACCGATAGCACTTGTCTTGCTTGACAATGGGTCGATGAATCTTTCACCACGACTGTACTGTCTTGTCACGCTGAACTGGCCCTTAGCCATCCAGTAATCGTTCATATACCAGTTGAAGCTGAGGTTGTTGATGAACTCGTCGTATGAACTCCAGTCGAAGTTATTCAGAGTAGCCTCGAAGAGAGGGTTGTTGGCTGTACGGTTGCCGCTTGTTGTGGAATAGCGGAGGCTCTGTGTGAGCTGACCGTCCTCGTATGGAGTATCGTATGGCATGAGGCTGGTGTAATCACCGAATGATCCATAAGGAGACTCCTTGGACTTGGTGTGGTTGAATGTAGAGGTGTTCTTGATCTGGAACTTCTTCAGACGATAGTCGAGAGAGATACCGATGCCGTAACGGTCACGGCCAGATCCCTTCATGACACCCTGTACCTTATTGAATGCACCGTCGATACCATATCGGAGGTTCTGTGTACCACCTTCTATATATACGCTGTGCTTCTGGTCAAGACCGTTTCTCAAAGGAAGTGAGAGCCAGTCTGTGTCAATGCCTCTCTTGAGGAGAGCAAGTTTCTTGTTGTATGCGTTTACGCCGTCAGCCTCTGTATTGATGCTGCCCTGTCCTGGCTCGAAGAGACCTGCAAGACGCTCTATCTCAAGCTTCTCGCTTGCATTTGCAAGGTTATAGTCACGGAGGTCAGGAGTCTCCAAAGTACCTGTGAAACCGTAAGATACGCGTACCTCACCTGGCTTAGGAGCTACTGTAGTAACGACAACAACGCCGTTGGCAGCACGTGAACCGTAGATGGCTGTAGCGGCAGCGTCCTTAAGGATGGTGATACTCTCGATACGAGCAGGGTCGAGGTCATAGATCTTCTCGATAGACACCTCGAAACCGTCCATGATGAATGTAGGAAGGTTAGGGTTGTTCTGGAGGTTTGACTTGGAGAGCTTGTCGGTGTCAAGTTCACGTACACCTACGCCTGAACGGCCACGGATCTGCATCTCTGGCATGTTGTTAGGGTCGGAACCGAACTGTGTATTATTAAGGAGTCGGAAAGATGGATCAAAGCTCTGGATAGCGTCAAGGATGTTGGTCTGGGAAACCTTACGGAGGTCATCACCGGCAATCTGCGTGGAACTACCAGTGTAACTGTTCTTGCTGACGTTACGGTAACCAGTAACGACCATGTCCTGAAGACGCTGTGAGTCCTCAAGAAGTGTAACCTTTACGTATGGCTGCTTGGAAGAGAGCACCATTCTCTGCTTCTTCATACCAATGAATGAGAACTCTACGAGAGCCTTTGCCTCTTTGAGTTCGAGAGTGAAGTTACCCTCCACGTTGGTAGTAGTGCCGTAGTGCTTATCTACCACAACAATATTAACACCAGGAATAGGACCACCAAACTCGTCAAGGACAATACCACGCACGGTATGACTCCCATTTTCTCCTCCTTTGGAAACGCTGATGGATCGCTTTGCACTTTTTGTCACATTGATGTAATTGCCATTGAACTTATAAGCGAATGGCAAATCTGATAACATTTGTTTGAGCACTGAGCTGACAGCCTGCTCCTTGGCATGGAGTGAAACATTGTAAGACTGCACTTCATCGTAGGTAAACAGGATTTTGTAACCTGATGCTTTTTCTACTTTCTTGAGTGCACTGGCCAATGGCTCGTCATTGCATGAGATGCTAATCTTCTTGTTTGGAGATTGTGCCAAAGCTATGGCGCAATTAGACAACAAGAAGAGCATCAAGAAGGCAAACTTGAATGCCTTCGAAGTTGCAGAATGAAACTGTTGATACTTCTTTCTCATATAAATTTAGATTTGTTTTATGGGTTTTTCATTCGGTTATAAAAACGACACGTGTCTGATTATAGTCCCTACTTTTTTTATTATTTTTTATGAAAATGCAAAAAAATATAGAAAAGGGATAGTTTTTCGGGCAAAATAATATTAAAGTGTACGATAGACAATTATAATATCTTGCATTTGGAACAAACAGAAACGCCCCCAATCAAATTCGGAACCCACATCTCATTTGGATTTGATTTATCATTTGCCAGGTATCAGATGGGGTGGCTATCCGGAATTACCATACGATAATGGACAAAATCTTTCGACCTGTACGGTTGAAAATGCCCAATGCGCCCTGCAAGGGCAATAGCCCATAGCCCAGGGCATCGCCCTGGGTATTAAGATGAATGATACCAACGCCCAGCAAGGGCAAAAGCATTACAACACAATGAGTCAGTTACGCTTTTGCCCTTGCAGGGCGAGTGTATTCATGTCGTTATAACCCAGGGCGATGCCCTGGGCTAAGAGCTTTTGGGCCTTCAGCCCGTTTCAGCCATACAGGTCAAAATCTTTTCGAGCTGATAATCAGCAACATAGACATCACATTGCAATATCTATGCTTTTACCTCCTAAAAGCATAGTTATTACCTTGCAAAAGCTATGCTATTAGGAGGTAAAAGCTATGCTATTGCAAACTGACTGCTACACCGCCGCCAAAAGATAGTTCTATAAACCTCCCTAAAAATCGAGTAGGAGGAAAACGAAGTAGTTTTTCTCCTACTTTCGTTTTCCGACCTCTCACACCACCGTACGTGCG
>CAKQPF010000039.1 GCA_934256705.1 uncultured Prevotella sp. | reverse complement strand
ACAATTCCCGCTATTAGGGCTTGTTAGGGACTTGCACCCATTAGAATAAGCTCATGCCGAGCATACCGCAAAGAGGGGAGACCGCTTGTTTCTTATGGCGGTCTCCCCTCTTTTGATGATGGAGAATAGGGATATGTATCAGGAGATTATGTCCTTCGCATTGAGGTTTCTTTGATTGGGAATTATCTCAAGAGTGGGAAGGTAATCTCCTGTTTCCTATTACATTTTACCCATTCCCTTTATATAAACGTAGCGACGATTAGAATGAAAGGCGCATTCCGACACTCGTGGTGCGGGCTGCTCCCCAGTAGCCACGGAAAGAGTCTATGTCGTGAGTCTTGCCGTCAGTACCACGCTCTATATACTTGGCATCAAAGAGGTTGCGGGCGGAAGCAAAGAGATCAAGGCGTATTCCCTTAGTTATTTCAGTCTCCCAACCTACCGTTGCATCGAAAAGGCTATAGGAAGGTAACTCATAAGAGTCTGCCTTGTCATTCTCGTCTGTGCGGCTTGAAGGCTCGAAGTCAGCGTACATACGGGCATTAAACTGCCATCCGATATGTGCATAAATGCCTTCCGGCAGTTTGGCATCAAGCTGTGCGCCAAGCTGCGTCTGCGGTGCGTCGCCCACATGAAGACCATCACAGGAGATTTTCGTCTCTTTCAGAGTCTCACCAGAGTAGGTGTCGTAGGTAATGGCACTGCCTGAGTTCTTCCATTTCCATGATCCCACCATAGCGTATGCGGAGGCCTTGAGCCAAGGAGTAAACTGCTGGTAAGCATTGAGTTCCGCTCCCATGTGCAGGGCATTCAGTCCTTTGATCTGATATTTCTCGGCAGCAGCGTTGGCTTGCTTGGCTGCACTGACTGTAAGAGTCTTGTTTCGCCATGAAGCGATGTAGCCGGAAAGCTCCATACCACCGTTTTTCCACTTTGGACGCCATCCTGCCTCGGCCATGATGTTGGTCTCGTTGGTGATGTCTTTGGTGATGCTGAGGTCGCTGGAAGCGAGGAACACGCCGGCATAAGGCAGACGTGAGTTGTAGCCGGCATTGAGATAGAGGGCATTGTTGCGGTTTACATTCCAGAGGATTCCGCCCTTTACGCTTGCTCCCCATCCATGTGCCCAGTCAGACTTCTCGCCTGTGGCATCATTATGACGGCGGTAATTGCCGTTGAATACTGTGACGCCGAGGTTTGCTTTCACTGATTCTGTGGAGTAACGGCCCTGCACGAAGGCGGAAGCGTGATGAGTGGTACGACCGTAACGTGAACCTACATAGTCACCCACGGTAAGACTTGCATTGGTGGCAGGGTCGGTAAAGGTTTTACCGCCGAGCATATCGAGCACCTTCATCTTTGACCATGTGGCATAATACTGATACTGCACGCCGGCACTTGCTGTCCAGAGGTCGTTCAGATGATAGTCTGCTGAGGTGATAGCTCCAAACTGCGTGTGGCCAGAGAGATAGTCGATCATCACATTCTTTGACACCCCGTCCTTCTGGTTTTCAGCCACGATAGCGTCGAAATCTATATGACCATCCTCAGTCTGATGCTTTATGATGCTTGGAACTCCGGACTTGTAGTTGTTGTAAGTGGAACTTCCACCTCCGTCAGCGATAGCGAGATAGATGGAATTCTTCATCTGGAGGCGCTCGCCATTCATCAGATGCTGGAGAGTGAAGTATGGCTTGATGTAGTGATTATGACCTATGCTGTACTCTTTTCCATTGTAATAGCCCCAGTTCTTGGAGTAGTCGCGACCGTATTTATCCACCTCTTGCTTGGAGAGTTCGGTGTTGCGCTGGTCATGCTTCTCAGGAGAACCGAGTGCAGTGAATACCAATGTGTTGGTTTCATTGAGGATCTTGCTGACGGAAAGCATGTAGGAGAAAGTCTTTACGTCAGTGCATTCCACGTAACCACCACCATTTACATAAGAGAGATTTGCGTCGATGCTCCATCCATTGCCGAATTGTCCAGAAGAAAAACCGAGAGTAGCCTTCTTGGTTCCCCACTGTGTAGTAGATAGAGCAAACTCTGTATGCGGCGTAGTGCCAGCTGTCTTTGTCACGATATTCACCATACCGCCCATCGCACAGTCAGCAAGCATTGACGCTCCGAGACCTTTCTGCACCTGTACGGAATAGGTGGCATCGGCAAGTCCCATCCAGTTGCTCCAGTACATAGAGCCTGAAGTGAGTCCCTGAATAGGTATTCCATTGAGCATCACCGAGATATTGTCCTGCTTGAAGCCACGCATATTGAGGGTGGCATCACCGTAACTACCGGTAGAAGCGGTGGCATATACGCCCGGAATACCCTGAAACATCTCAAGATAATTCGGGGCAGACTGATGCAGATGGATGTCTGCAGGAGAGATAGTGGTGAGATTGAGAGGAGTCTGGTTTGCCTTGGCAAAATGCGCCTGCACGGTAACCTCCTGGAGATTGATGGCAGAATCGACCGGAAGATCGAAACTGACTGACTTTGACTCTGGGTGTTTTACGTTGCTCGCAACCTTCTTTACCTCAATGCCATTGACAGCATTGACAGCAAGAGGAAGAATTGTGATACCCAATGCAACAATTTGATTCTTTTTCATTTTGATGGAATACATTAAATTGTTATAATAAAGGGCATAACAATTCAAGGCTTCTGTTTCAAATGAAAGGCTTGGCCTGTCAGGCTTCAGACGAATATGAATGACAATAAAAAATCAGACATGGTAGTGAAAGCAATGTTCTTTCTTCTGCATCGTATGCCGTTATCCTTCATACAGCGCTGAAAGCGGTGATGACCTACTTTCAATTCAAACAATCTTCTTTCATCCAGACTATGACTGTCGGTACCGTAGTTGCAACGGTTCGTGCCCATATTTAGGCTCGCGGACTTTACCGCCGATCGGGATTTTCACCCTGCCCTGAAGAGTTTGCGGGTGCAAAAGTAATGATTTAATTTGTAATAAACAAAAAAAGAAAGCAAAAAAATGATTTTTACTGTTGTTTTGTTGTCTTGTTGTTTGTGAAACTCGATTGCACTTTAAGTATCAACGAAACAACAAAACGACAAGACAACAAGACAACCAAACAACTCATCTCAGCGTAATTCCCATTATTCCCACCACGATGTCATTAGCGACAGGAACGAGGGAGAATGACTGGAGTTTCTTGGTAGGACAGAGCGGCATGGAGAGCATCTGGGCGGCACCTCCCGGTATCTCGCGTCCATAGACTTCATCAGGCTTGATGGAAAGGGCGGTGCCCAGATCGCGTGACACCGTACCCGTACCGAAGCAAATGCGTACCGGACGCGGCTCTACAGTCTGGAATGCTTTGCCATCGACATAGTAATCCTGCTCTATCGGACAGTAATTGAATGGCGGAATGAGGCGCAACGTGTCGCTCGTACCATCATTATAACGGGCTATTATCAGCGCATTGTCGATGTGGGTCTGCATATGGTTGGTGCTTCCTGCAAGGAGAATATGCGCCACACTCGCCTTCTGTGACTTCACTTTTATGGTCAAAGATGAAGGATAGTTATCCCAAAGGGAGGTGAAAGCGATGTTATTACCCTGCTGCGGAGTGGCAAACGGTATGCCTTCCACCTCAAATCGGTCGCCCTTTGCAAGGGAACGGAACACGCTGTCGGTGATTTCCGGACAGTAAGTAGGATGACACCACTCTCCTATTCCCTGCACAGGAATCTGCAGTGTGGTAGATGTAGGGCGCGGAGAGACGTATTCATTGCGGAATATATCTGTCACATTGGCATTGAATGCCTTTGACATATCCACCATTCTGGCATTCTTTTCTCCAGCAGTCATGCCTTTCAGACCCAATGACTCCGGTGTCATCGCATCGCTTCCACTGGCAGACAGTGTCGTTTCCACTGCATTATCAGGAGATGGAAGCACAGACTTTTCTTCTGCATTTTGCGGAATGTCAACAAGGAAGGTCTGCTCCTGGGCTGTGGTACCTGCGTAGTCCGTATATTCTCCCTTCGCTCCATTGATGCGTGCAACCATCTGCAGCGGACTGGAGAAATGCTGGCTGACGGTGATAATAGCCTTATCATTTGCCACCTTTTTATATTTATAGGAGAGATACGGTGTTTTCACCTCGCAGGAATCCCATGAAAGCGGGAAACCAGGACGGATAATGCACTTTCCATCGAGCGCCTGCGGCACTATTCCGAAGAATCCCTGGATGAGAGTGCGTGATGATATGCCGACATTATCGCCGAAATCACGGTAGCATTCGCCTCGCGCAGCATCGTAATAGTTTATCTGTCCGAAGTTGGCTGGCGACTGACCGAGGTACATCTGGTCCATTATATTCGACTTCATGAGCCTATACCCCTCAGCACTGTTTCCGGCTTCAAAGTATGCAAGCGCCGTATGCATGATCTCGGCAGATGCCACATTGTTGATGCTCCATGCGTAAGGAAGCCAGTCGGACGTGGATATCACCTGATAATCACTATGCTCTTGCCCTGCTATCTCTACATCGATATGGGGAATATGACTGGTGACATATCGCGTTGCCTCATACATCTGGGATGGATTGCCCACTCCGCAGTCTATCGGAGTATAGACACTCCAGAGTGCTGCATCGGCATGCTTGCGCTGATGTCCCATCTTGTCCTGATATTCTGCCCAGTGGTTTGGTGTCACAGTGCGCTTTCCTGTCATTATATCCGTAGGATTCGGGACGTATGCATCCTTGCCTTCGAGCCACAACCTATCATTCATCGCCTTGCGGATGGCTTCCGCTTCGCGTCTGTAAGGCTCGGCATCCTCACCTATTTTCTCCGCTATCTTTGCAGCAAGGAGGTTTCCACGGTAATTATATGCAGACGAATGGGTCACTGCACCATCACTATAGTAAAGCGCATCGCTTGCCCAGATGCAGCAATAGGCATCATATAGATGGTCATTGTCTGAGTCGAAATTGAGTTTTTCCCATGCCAGATGACGCTTGATGACTGGCCACATCTTCCTCATATATGCTGTGTCGGCATCGTATTGGAAATGCCAAAGCAGTTCATCGATATAATTGAGGTTCATATCGTAATGGTGCATCTGGTCATTACGGTTGGGATTACGGCAGATATAGCCTGTGGAATACATCTCTGTGCCCCACTTCTTCAGTGCTCGGGCATTGTTGCATTTCGGGTCCAACTGCGCTCCCGGCATTGTAACGGGCACGTCAGTGACCTGCGAACTGGCATAAGCATCGAAATGTTTCACCGCGCGGTCGTTCCATCCCAGCACATCGCCGAGATAACCTGCACGCCATCCTGCCAAAGGCATACGCCATCCTATGGCTCCATGCAGCCATGTGCTGCCATCCCAGACACCATCTGCCGCAAGGACAAGGGCAGAACCGAGGGTGTTGAGATAGGAATCAGGGGTCGAAAACTTTATTCTTGACGACAACTCACTGAAATATGACTTTGCTTTCTCAAATTCCTGGTGGGCTTTATCATAGTTTTGACGTGCCTTTTTGTCATCTTTGACAAAGGAAATGGTCTGGAAATCGAGGGGCGCAAAGACTTCTTCCGATGGCTTTGCTTTATCTATCTGGAGGCATTCGGAGACGAGATTTTCCTCATTCGCTGACGGTTCGAAGCATCCCGGCTTATCTGCTCCGATGTCACCATAGCGGCGCAGTTTGGGATTTGCTATATCACAAACCTTTGACTTAATGGTGATTCCGTCTTTGAAACCTTCCATTCTGAAGTGGAAAACTGCGCCTTCTGAATCTGGAAGTGCCACCACATCAAGATGAAGACGTGCCTCTCTGCCCCAGCGGTCATCACTTAGGGTGTATGTACGCATTCCTTCCTTATAGTAGGATTCGCATTGCTGGGTCTCGTCCAACTGCACATCGCCGACATAAAACCTCAGATTACGATAGTTCTTATGCTTGAAAATGGCGAATATCGGACGGTCGCTTGTCTCTATTCTGTAATCCGTATTGGAGCCATAGAGGGCTCTCGTGAAACGGTTCTTGCCATTTCGCGAATAGAAAGCACCGTCTTTAGGCTCATATTGCATTGCTCTTGGCGACCGGCTTTTGTCTATATTGTTATTGATTGACTCGATATAGTCGCCCACTTTCTTCTGAGCAAAAGCGGCACTGGCTATGAATGCCATAGCCAGTGCCGTCATTATTTGTCTTTTATTCATTATAATATCTAATTGAAACCAAATGAAATATCAGAAGAAACATGTTTCTTCATTCATGACTTTGATTACTTAGTGACGATGAAAAGAAATAAAGATCTTATATTGATATGGTACATTTTTCACTCAAATCGTACCAAGTCATTTCTTTTATCATCACTTATACAGCTGAACTGTCTCAGCATGATCGCGCTCCATCTCAAGTGAAGCCCAGATGAATGGACCTACTCCCTTGGCATCATTGTCGCGGATAGGCTCTGACATGTAGTATTCAAATGAGCCGTCACGACGTGGATTCTTGTCTGGACCGAGTCCACTGACTGAGCAACAGTTGGTGAGGGAGATGGTCTTGTCCGGGTTTACCTTGATAAACTCATTGATAATGCCATTGTAAGCCTTCACTCCTGCCTCCTTATATGATGAATCAAGGTAGCCAAGACGTGCGCCCTTGAGCAGACAATATGAAAACATTGATGATGCTGTTGACTCAAGATAGTTCTTAGGGTCTTTGACATCAAGTACGTCATACCATACACCAGTCTTCTTGTCCTGGCATTTCACCACCGCAGCCATAGACTTCTGGAACATATCTATCACCTCCTGACGACGTGCATAGTTCTCTGGAAGGGCATCAAGTATCTCTACCATAGCCATGGTAAACCAGCCCATGGCGCGTGCCCAACTGTGTTTGCTGAGTCCAGTTTCCTTATCTGCCCAGAACATTGCGCGACGCTCGTCCCACGCATGCTTCCAAAGGCCGGTCTTTTCATCGTAGGTGCGCTCGAAAGTGGTACCTATCTGATTGACTGCGTCATCATATACCTTCTTGGCTTTCTTGGCTCCGAGAAGTTCTTCGGCTGACATGGTGTAGAATGGCAATCCCATATAGATGCCATCAAGCCACACCTGCCAAGCATAAATGGCCTTATGCCAGAACACTCCCTTGCCTCCTGCACCGGTCTTTGTGCGTGGCTGCTTCTGAAGCTGCTTGAAAATGGTCTCCACAGCCTTCTGTGTGCCAGCCGTCTTTGCATCAGGGAAGAGGCGGTTCATGCGGAGGATGAAGCGTCCGGTGCGTACATTGTCGAGGTTATAGTCCTCCAGTTTGTAGCCGGTAACATTGCCTTCAGCATCAATCATCTTTGCAGGATATTTCTTCAGATAGTCTGCTATCTCCTGATTCTGATATGCAAGCCATGTGTCGAGCATACCTTCCATCTCAATTCCCATAACGTATGACCACTTACCCTGCGGACGTTTCTTCCTGTCTGTGAAGTCAAGGTAATATGGTTCCGGCTCTCTCTGCATCTCGCTCCATGTCATCCATTCGGAATAACGCTTGAATGGTGCCTCTGGAAGGATGGTCTTGCCATTGATTACGAGATTGTCAAAGCGGATATTATGGCTCTTTCCTGTGCGACGTACAGGCTTGTCCTGCACTCCGTTGAAGGTACAGTTCTGGATATGTATATCGTGGATATTGCTTTCTTCGTCGAGTCCATTGAGCAGAACGCCGTACTTGGACTTCTGACAGGTAACGTTCTCCATATATACATTGCGCACTGTAGGTACAAAGCCACGCTTTGCCTGCTCGTTTGGCTCATATACGAGGTTGACACGGAGCACTGCCTCACGACACTGACCTACGGTAACATTACGCATATAGATACCGTCTGTCACTCCGCCACGACAGGTATTGGTCTTGATACGGAGCACACGATCGAGGTTTGGAGAGTCCATCTTGCAGTTTTCTGCAAACACATTCTGTACTCCTGCACTGATTTCTGAACCGATTACCACGCCTCCATGACCATCAGCCATAGTACATCCACGCACGATGATATTGCGTGAAGGGGCTGGAGTGCGGCGACCGTCAGCATTTCTGCCAGACTTGATGGCGATACAGTCATCGCCTGTGTCGAAGAGACAATCCTCTATGAGCACGTTTTCACATGACTCTGGATCACATCCATCACCGTTAGGACCGTCATTTACTATCTTGCAGCGACGCACTGTGATGTTCTTGCTCAATGTAGGATGGATTACCCAGAATGGGGAACGGAGCAATGTCACGTCCTCGATGAGGATATTCTCACACTGATAGAAATTGATCAGCTGAGGACGCATGCCGCATTTAGATCCAAAGACGCGCTCTTCGGTTGGCACTCCATTGTCAGACATCCAGAGAAGGGTGTTACGGTTTGTCTTGACATTACCCTTATCATCTACCTGCTTGTACTGCTGGTTCTTGCCCATGTAAGGCATTGACTGGCTCTGGTCTGTCTTTCCTGCCACGAATCCATACTTCTTAGCTCCACACCAAGGCCACCATGTCTCACGGCTACCATTGCCGTCGATAGTACCTTCGCCTGTGATTGCGATATTCTTTGCCTGATAAGCATATACGCATGGAGAGTAATTCATGATGTCAAGTCCCTCCCAACGGGTCTTGACCAATGGATAGAGCGATGGCTCGAAGGCGAAAAGGAGGGTAGCACCATTCTCCACCACGAGGTTTACATTGCTCTGCATACGGATGGCACCTGTATTCCAGGTTCCTGCTGGCACTATGACCTTACCGCCACCTGCCTTTGAACAGGCAAGAATAGCCTTGTTGATAGCGGACTGATTAGCCTTAGCCTTGGCATTTGGCTTTGCTCCATACTTGGTGATGACGAAAGTCTTCTCCGGAAATGAAGGCGCTACGATGCTCGCCTCTATGGCCTTGTACTTCGCTTCATCCCATCCCTGTGCCATAACGGCGAGAGGGATCATAAGCAAAGACAGAAGAAAGATAGAGAGTCTCTTCATAATTTTGTTCTGTAATTGTGAGTTGGTGTTAGTTAATTATTGTAGTTTTTATTTTGTTTTCCCATAGCTTTGACATTTTTTCCGCCTTTTATCAAAAAAAGCAAAAATGCCACAAGTGCACATCATGTCAGCCGACAAAGTTAAGCAAAAAAAGTGATATTACAAACTATTTTACAGATTATTAGCAAGATAAACGTTCAAATGTTAAAAAACAGAACTTTGTGCTTGAAAAATTTTGACGTTACATTTATTATACTTATATTTGCATCGATTTTTATTGATTTCGTTATCATATTTTTTTAAAACGAAATCGCACGAGGTTGATACGTCCTGTATCAACCTCTTTTTTTTCTAATCACATTCATAATAAAACCATATCTCTTTACGTTATTATAACAAAGACAGTTGGAAAACGTTGTAATCATTTTCCCGATGATTAGAGAAATAAAACTAAAAAAAATACATCAAACTAAAAATATCCATTGCCTATGAAGCATTTCTTTACCCTCGAAACTGCATCACCGTCTGAAAAGACACTTAACATAATCCGGCAGATAGCTTACTCTTGCCGTTCGATAAAGGTCAACGGCAAATGCGAAATGGTGTGTCTTAACTAATTTTCCTTAATAATCACATGGGGATTACCCCACGAAAAAAAGAAAAACCGATGACAATAGTTTCTCCTTCGCTGTTAGCAGCAGACTTCCTTCATCTCGAAGATGATGTGAAGATGATCAATGAGAGTGATGCACAATGGCTGCACCTCGACGTAATGGACGGCACTTTCGTCCCTAATATCTCATTCGGATTCCCTGTCATGGAAGCCGTAGCTAAGGTATGCACAAAAAAACTCGACGTGCACTACATGATAGACAGGCCGGAACGATACATAAAACAGACCGCAAAACTCGGCGCAATGATGATGAATGTACACATTGAGGCTACCACCCACCTGCATCGCACCATCCAGGAGATTCATGATGCCGGCATGATGGCTGGCGTGACTCTCAATCCTTCCACACCAGTCTCATTGCTTGAGGATATTATCTGCGATGTGGATATGGTGCTCCTGATGAGTGTAAACCCTGGCTTTGGCGGTCAGAAATTCATTGAGAATACTATTAACAAGGTGAAAAAGCTTCGCAGACTCATTGATGAGAGCGGATCGAAAGCCCTCATAGAGATAGATGGTGGCGTTCAAGCTGAAACTGCTCCTCGCCTCGTTGCTGCAGGTGCTGACGTCCTCGTTTCCGGTAGTTACGTCTTCAAGGCTAAGGATCCTATCGCTACTATCAAGAGTCTTTGCGAGCTTTCTAAGTAAACGAAGCGTTCTTAGTGACTTTTCTATCCTCATTTTCTTCCCATACGTTTGAGTCCATTAACAGTCCTTACTATTGTACTCATACAAAAGAACTGTAAATACATACGAGAAAAGTCCATTGTTCCACCCTATCTACCTTAAACTCCTGAGTTTCTTTCGTTTAGATATGATGGAATTAGAGTGCAATTACAATGATAATGTAGTGAGTGTACGATAATAATAAGAAGAAAGTACGATAAACATAGGAAGAAAATACAATAATATTAGGAAGAAAGTACGATAATATTAGGAAAAAAAAACGATAATAATAGGATGAAAATACGATAATTATAGGAAGAAAATACAATGATAATAGGGTGGAATTACAATCTAATTCCACCCTATTATCGTATATATAGCATTTCTGATATACAACTAATATCCAGTCATTTACAAAATAAGAATGAATAAAACTGGCGCTATTTGCTTTAAGAAACGCTTAGATTTGCTCTAAAACCAAAGTCATATCGTTCTGACGAGCCAGTTTTCGCATATTGATTAGGGCATAACGCATACGTCCAAGCGATGTATTGATGCTGACACCAGTGGTCTCAGCAATCTCCTTGAAAGACATTTCCTGATAATAACGCATGAAAACGACTTCCCTTTGCGGTGCTGGGAGGAACATCATCAGTTTCTTCACATCCTTCAATACCTGCTCATTCACGACAGCAGTTTCATGACAGATGTCGACAACATCAGCGCCAGAAAGATTGGAAAGGTCATTTTCATCGTTTACATCTACAAGATTAAATTGTCTCTGACGACGGTACCAGTCCATAATAGCATTGTGGGCGATGCGCATAAGCCACGCTCCGAACTTTCCGGTCACCGCATACTTTCCCTTGTGGAGGTAAGTTATTGCCTTCACAAATGTTTCCTGGAAAATGTCATTTGCTGTATCATTATCGTGCACAACAAATAAAATATAAGTGAACAATCCGTTTTGAGTGCGTTGAAGCAGAAGATCAAAAGCACGATTGTTGCCTTCCATATAGCAGACAGCCAACTGTTCGTCGGTCATCTCATTGAGATTCTTCATTTCTTAATCGTTTTTTGTTTAAGTAAATGTGGTCCGATAGGCTATAGGGTTATTTGTTATTGAAATAGTTAGTAACAACAATAAAAATCAAAATTTATTGTGCACCGTGATTAAAACATTTGCAAAAGTAATGTATTTTTAGGAGAATTGCAAGCTTTTGACACAAATATTTCAAATTTTAACACAGAAAATACAATAAAAGCAACTGAGGAAACTAAAAACGAAAGCTAAGGTATAAAAACGGAAAACCGCAATCACCTGAAAGATACAGATGATTGCGGTCAAGGTATGGTATGGAAAATTAGTTTTTTCTTACTTAACCTTGTCAACGATTGCCTTGAATGCCTCTGGGTTGTTTACTGCGAGGTCAGCGAGCACCTTACGGTTGATTTCGATGCCTTCCTTGTGCAGAAGTCCCATGAGAACAGAGTAACTGAGACCTTCGAGACGAGCAGCAGCGTTGATACGCTGGATCCAGAGAGCACGGAAAGTGCGCTTCTTGTTCTTACGGTCGCGATATGCATATGTAAGACCCTTCTCCCAAGTGTTCTTGGCTACTGTCCAAACATTCTTACGGGCTCCGAAGTAACCCTTTGTAAGCTTCAAAATTCTCTTTCTCTTAGCACGAGAAGCAACATGATTTACTGAACGTGGCATAGTTTTCTTTACTTTTTACAAATAGTTCGACAATAGGATTAACGGAGACACAGCAGATCACGCACCTGCTTTGTATTAGAAGAATCAACGATAGTAGAACCGAGAAGATTTCTCTTCTGCTTCTTTGTCTTCTTTGTCAGAATGTGACTGTGAAACGCATGACGTCTCTTGATCTTACCTGTTCCGGTGAAAGAAAAGCGCTTCTTTGCAGCGGAGTTTGTCTTAACTTTTGGCATTTTTTGTTAATTATTTAATTGTTATTAATTAATGGTGGCAACGCATATACCGGGCGTTACGCACACTGTATTTCAATTAGAAAGAGATTAGAGGCTATTACCGGAAATCACATCTTGCAATTTACTGGCATTTACCTTATGACAATTGCCTGTCAGTTTAATCCTCGTTAGAGTCCTTAAGCTTCTTGAGCAGTTCATCACCACCCTTAATGTTAGCGAAAAGACCGCCATTTGCAGGAGTTTCCACATCGATATCAACGTCCTGAGACGCTACATTCTTTGCTTTTCCAGCCTCTTTGCTTTCAGCTTCACGACGTTCACGGTCAAGTTTCTGCTGGCTCTTCTTTGCTACACCGACTTTCTTAGGTGCAAGGAAGAGGAACATCTTCTTGCCTTCGAGCTTCGGGAGTTGCTCCACCTTGCCGTATTCCTCAAGGTCATTGGCAAAACGGAGAAGGAGAACCTCACCCTGTTCCTTGAAAAGGATAGAGCGACCACGAAAGAACACATAAGCACGAACCTTATTGCCTTCCTCAAGGAATTCCTTGGCATGCTTCAACTTGAACTGGTAGTCATGGTCATCAGTCTGAGGTCCGAAACGAATTTCCTTGACTTCAACCTTAACCTGCTTCTGCTTCATCTCCTTAGCACGTTTCTTCTGCTGGTAGAGGAACTTGGAATAGTCGATGATACGGCAAACAGGTGGCTGAGCATTAGGGGATATTTCCACGAGGTCAACGCCCTGCTGACGAGCGATGTCCAAAGCCTGACGAGTAGGCATCACTGTAGAGCCATTCTCATCTACGATACGTACCTCACGCACACGAATCTGTTCGTTGACGCGATACTGCTGTTTGTTGTTTTGTTGTTTTTTGTCTGGTTTCATTCAACTATTGAAAATTCTGAAGCAAAAGTCGCATCTCACGGGTACACTTCACCCATCAATGCGCTAAGCGGATGCAAAGTTACTACATTTCCTTCGATTGACAAAATATTTTTATTATTTTTTTCATCATCGAACGGAAAAAGTATATCTGCCAGCTAATTCATTCACTGACAGATACAAATCAAGCATGTTCTGCAAATGCACATTGTCATTCGCAGAACACACCTATATTATATAATGTACGCACGCAAGGCGTACGGAATGAATTTCACGGTTATTGCCTTTTATTAGTCCTTAGGCTCGATATTGGTAGCCGAGAGTTGCTCTGCCACTTCATCAAGTATGCGCTGAGCGAATTCCTCCTTAGACATCACAGCCTGTTCGCCACCGCCCTGCTGGCGCATAGCTACATTGCCTTCAGCAGCTTCCTTTTCGCCTACGATAACCATATAAGGCACACGCTTCATCTCATTGTCACGAATCTTGCGTCCAATCTTCTCGTTACGATTATCCACAACTGCACGCACGCCCTTTGTACCGAAGAAACGGCGAACCTCTTCAGCATAGTCGTTATACTTCTCTGAAATAGGAAGGATAGCTACCTGATCAGGGGTAAGCCAGAGTGGGAAATGACCTGCAGTGTGCTCGATGAGAACGGCAACGAAACGCTCCAGAGAGCCGAATGGTGCGCGGTGAACCATTACAGGACGCTGCTTTGTATTGTCCTCTGCAGTATATTCGAGGTCGAAACGGACAGGAAGGTTGTAATCCACCTGGATAGTGCCGAGCTGCCAACGACGTCCGATGGCATCCTTTACCATGCAGTCGAGCTTAGGACCATAGAATGCAGCTTCGCCTTCCTCCTGACGTGCATCGAGACCACGCTCTTTACAAGCCTCAATGATGGCGTTTTGAGCTGATGCCCACATCTCGTCAGTTCCGATATATTTCTCCTTATCCTTAGGATCACGGAGAGAAATCTGGAATTCTACTTGGTCATCCTTGAATCCGAAGATAGCGAACACAGCCTGGATAATATCGAGAACGCGGAGGAACTCACTCTTCACCTGGTCTGGACGGCAGAAGATATGAGCATCATCCTGTGTGAATGAGCGAACACGAGTCAAGCCATGAAGCTCACCGGACTTCTCATAACGATATACAGTGCCGAACTCTGCGCAACGGAAAGGCAGATCCTTGTAAGAACGTGGCTTCCAAGCGAAGACCTCACAGTGGTGAGGGCAGTTCATCGGCTTGAGCATATATTCCTCATCCTCTTCTGGGGTATGGATAGGCTGGAAAGAGTCTTTGCCGTAGTGAGCATAGTGTCCGGAAGTAACATAAAGGTTTTTAGAACCGATATGCGGAGTTATCACCTCCTGATAGCCGAAACGCTTCTGGATGGCACGGAGCATATCCTGAAGGCGGAGACGGAGATCAGTACCCTTTGGCAACCAGATTGGAAGTCCCTTGCCTACTCTCTCAGAGAACATGAAGAGTTCCATCTCCTTACCGATCTTACGATGGTCGCGTTTCTTAGCCTCTTCGAGCATCACAAGATACTCATCGAGCATCTTCTTCTTAGGGAAACTGATGCCATAGAGACGCTGCATCTGCTCACGCTTTGCATCGCCACGCCAGAAAGCACCGGCGATACTTGTCAGTTTCACAGCCTTGATTGCGCCAGTGGAAACGAGATGCGGACCTTTACAAAGGTCGGTAAAGTTGCCCTGTGTATATGTGGTGATGGTACCATCTTCAAGATCCTGGTCGATGTGCTCGCACTTATAGGTCTGACCGTCGGCACCGAAAGAAGCTAATGCGTCAGCCTTGGAGATTTCCTTGCGCACTACAGGTTCATCCTTCTTGGCGAGTTCGAGCATCTTTTTCTCGATGTTCACGAAGTCACCTTCCTTGATCTGTTCTCCGTCAGGAAGGAGTACATCATAGAAGAATCCAGCTTCTACAGCAGGACCGAAACCGAACTGAATGCCAGGATAAAGCTCCTTGAGCGCTTCAGCGAGGAGGTGGGCACTGGTGTGCCAGAAAGTATGCTTGCCTTCTTCATCGTCAAACTTATAGAGAGCAATGGTAGCATCCTCGTTGATAGGACGGTTCAACTCTACGATTTCACCGTTTACACCGCAACTTACGATACTGCGTGCGAGAGCCGGTGAGATACTCTCGGCAATCTGGTGACCTGTAACGCCCTGTTCGTACTCACGAACTGAGCCATCGGGGAAAGTGATATTGATCATATTGTTGTTTTTATTATAATGTTCTTATTTCGGGAATCAGCCGGTAACGCGGCTGACACAGTGGCGGACGCTTGCTCTTGTTGCCAGCAACACGGCGGACTCTGTGGCGACCAATCATGCCATTAGCCTACGATACGGCCGACATGGCGGTTTATATTATGATATAATATCAATGTGCAAAAGTAGTAAATATTTCCGAGAAAGGCGAATTTTTAACTTACTTTTTGCTGTTTGCCTTGATAATACCATAGGCAGAATAGAGCCCAAGCTCACCTGCCTTGCTCAAATCAGCATTTCCTTTCACCTTGTCGTCTGAATATATGTATGCCAAACCACGGTTGAAATAGGCTTCTGCGAGGTTGGCATCAAGGGCGATAGCACGGGAAAGCACATCAATGGCTTTGGCATAATCCTTCCGATGTGCAAGGAACGTGCCATGACAATAGAGAATGAACGCATTGTCAGGGTCGAGACTCTCCGCCTTCGCAAAGTCTGCATTAACACTAATCGTACGTAAAGAGGCTGTCTGAGGCGATGTACCTGTCTCATAGTCAGCCTGTCTGGCGTTGCAGACAGCACGCTGCCACCATGCAAGGACAGAAGTAGAGTCAGCACTTATGCACGCATCAGCATCCTTGAGGGCATCTTCATAGTTCTGACCGATGCAGCTCGCCACGCTTCTCGCAAGGACGCAAGCCACTGCACGGTCCACATCCGTAGTGGAAGAGACCAATGCCGTCAAGGTATCTACGACATGGAACTGCCGCTGTATCTGCGCATCAGTCAACTGAGGGTTGAGCGTAGAGAGTTTCAACTGCACGACAGGCAAGATTTTGTTGACCTTATCTATCGAAGAATCAAACGGATGATAGTTGGTAAGACCATTCTTATAGTCGAACAGAGAGAGACAGATATATGGCTGATAGTTGGTTTCCGAACGATGGTTCTGCACCTTGCCACGATATTCGCTCTTATATTCATGGTCATTGGATGATTCATCTTCCACTACAATCTGGTCGTATTTGTTAGGGTCTATCTCGCTTTTCTTTCTGAGAGACTTGAGTTTAGCCCTACTCCATCGTGGCTGTTTACCGAGATGCTTGTCCATCTGCGCCTTGAGAATGCGGAATTCATCCATCTCAGCCTTTGCCGTCATACCAAGACGACGGTAACATCCTGCACGATAATGCAGTCCGGTCCAGAAATTCGGAAACTCTTCTATCACGCGGGAGTAGTCCCTTATGGCTGCACGGAGGTCGCCAGTACGGTCGAGCAGCGTCGCCCTGTTGAAGAGAGCCATCATATTGTCCGGTTCGAGAGAGAGGACATAGTCGAAATCCTCGATAGCCCTGTTGTCGTCACCCACCTGCTGTCTCAACAGTCCACGATTGTAATGAGCGAGGAAATTGGTAGGTTCAAGGTCGAGAGCAAGATTATAATCCTCCATCGCCCCACGGAGATTATTGAGTCTCAGTCTGGCAACGGCACGGTTTACATAATTGTCCACCTTCTTGGGTTTCAAGTGGATAGCTTTCGCAAAGAATCCATCGGCATTCTTCCATTCGCTCTTTGCAAGGGCAATATTTGCCCTTACGCTCCACGCATCAGCATTATACTGATCCACTTCAAGCGACTTATCCAGCCATTCCGCAGCCTTCAGCGTATCTTTCTGCTGGAGAAACACCTCGGCCTTGAGCAGATATGGCGAAGCGAATTTCTGCCAATGCTGGATGATAGTGTCGAGATCGAGCTGCGCGCGCTCATAATCCTTCATCTGCATACGGCAAACCGCACGGTTGTACCAGAAATTCTGGTTTGTCGGTTCAAGGCGAATGGCATTCTCATAGTCGCTTATAGCTCCCTTATAGTTTTCCTGACGGATGCGGGATATTCCCCTTAAATCATATAAAAGAGGTATATATGGATTGAGTTCGATTGCCTTTGAGGCATCAAACTCAGCTCCCGCGAAGTCATCAAGATTGAATTTCGCAATCGCTCTCAACTGCCACGGCTCGTAGAGATACGGCTTCAACGACAGTGCCTGATTGAAATACTGTATTCCGAGGACGTAATCTTCATAATAGACAGCCACACGTCCGGACATGATGAGACGATCGACATTATACTGTGCCGACGCTGTAAATGGCAGAAAAGCCAGAAGTAACAGCCAGAAGGTTCTCATCAGGCGGTACGGTTTGCTTGTTATGACGAATAACGTGGGGGAACATCAATATTTCGGGATTGCCCGGTAACGCGGGCAACACAGTGGCGGCTATCGCTCATACCGCCCCGTAAGGGGGGACAACACAGCGACCCGCTTATTTCAAGCGAGGCATCTTCACCCTGTAACCACAGCGGAATCTTCCCTGGAGAAGAGAGCGGAGCTTTGACTTTATCAACTGCTTGCGGAGCGGAGAAATGCGGTCGATGAACATGGTTCCTTCGAGATGGTCGAACTCATGCTGCATAACGCGTGCGAGATAACCTTCCACCCACTCGTCATGCTCCTGGAAATTCTCGTCCATATACTTGACATGAATGCGCTTAGGGCGAACCACCTTCTCATGGATGGCAGGGAGAGAGAGGCATCCTTCCTCAGAAGAATCAGTCTCGGAGTCATCATATTCCACAATATGAGCATTATAGAACACCTTGCGGAAGTCCTTGTATTCCGGGAAATCCTCAGCCAGCACGTCGAGGTCAATGACCACTACGCGAATATCACGACCCACCTGAGGGGCAGCAAGACCGATTCCCTCACTGTCAGCGAGAGTCTCCCACATATTTTCAACAAACTGTTTCAGTTCCGGATAGTCAGCAGTAATATCCTGAGCCTCCTTGCGGAGCACTGGCTGACCGTAAGTATAAATAGGTAAAATCATTCTTTCTACTTTCGATAATCACTGATTGTCATGGCAAATGGCATTCAAAATCCCTTGCGGCTTGCCATATAGTCCTGCAGGATAATTGTGGCACTGATTTCATCCACGAGTGCCTTGTCCTGACGAGCTTTCTTCTTCAGTCCGGCATCAATCATGGTGCGGTGCGCCAAAACGGAGGTAAAACGCTCGTCATAATACTCCATCGGTATCTCCGGATGCGCTTTTTTCCACCTGTTGACGAAAGCCTGCACCCGCTGAAGATTCTCACTTGGAGCGCCATTAGGCTGAGTAGGCTTTCCGATTACCACCCTTTCCACATTCTCATGCGAGATATACTCCTGCAGGTAATCCCACAACAAATGAGTACTGACAGTGGCCAATCCATTAGCAATAATCTGCAATGGATCGGTCACTGCCAGTCCTGTACGTTTTTTTCCGTAGTCTATAGATAATATTCGACCCACGCCAACTTACTTATTAAAGAGGAGCCAAGCGTCCGGATAAGTGGCACGGAGCTGGTTGCGGCTGTTTACTGCATCTGCCTTGCTTGCGAATGTAGTAGCTACAACGCGGTACATATTGCGGGCATTGTTGTAAGCGATCTGCGCCTGATAGCCAGCATTGTTGAGAGTGCGCTGAAGTCCTTCCGCATTAGCCTTCACACCGAAAGAACCAACCACTACAGAGTAAGCCTTGAGGCCAGCACCGTTTACCACGGTAAGGTTCTCCTGACGGACAGCCTCGTTGTCATAGTTGTCCACTACCTTGCTCTGCACGGACTGAACAGGTGTCACAACCGGTGTCTCAACCACCTGCTGGGTAGGCTGCTGCTCGACAACCTGCTCCTGAGCCTTAGCCTTCTCGTAAGCCTTACGGTAAGCGCTCTCCTTAGAAGTTTTACAACTTGTCATAGCTGCTACAGCCAACACTGCTGCACCGAGTACGAATAATTTCTTCATATCTTTATAAATTAATTTTTTGATTTGTATTTTCGCTTTATGAATATTTTGCCCACAAAATTACAAAAAAACCTCTAAATCCAAATAAAGAACGCACATAAAGTTTGTTAAATCAGACATTAAACTGCCAAATAAAAGAAAAAGACACAGTGGTTTAAAGTTTTTAACATGAAAATTCTTGCCGTTAGGAAAAGAATTAGTATATTTGCACTTGAAAGAACATTCACATTATTAACACAATAAAACCATAAGGCTATGAAATCATTAGGTTACATTGGCGCATTCATCGGCGGTGCCGTTGCTGGCGCAGTAATAGGACTCCTCGTTGCTCCTGAAAAGGGATCAGACACCCGCACAAAGATTACCGATGCTGTGAAGGATTTCTGCGACAAGCACGATGTCAAGCTCACACGCAAGCAGGTAGAAGAGCTCGTCAGCGAAGTGCAGGAAGCTGACAGCGTAGAATAAGACGAAGGGCCAAGCATTGGCTTTCACGACATGATTTCCTTGTATGTCTTTCGCCATCCTTTTACTTCTCCTACATCCATCGAGAGGAAAAGGCAAGCCAAAGGCATACAAGGACATACAGACATTTCAACAAAAGACAAACATACGAACTGACAAAGCATGTTTTCAAACGACAACAACATAGAGTCTATAGCACAGTTGGTAGAGGAACTGAAGAAATACGGCAACCTCAAACTGGAGATTTTCCGCCTTGACGCGACAGAGAAGATAGTGAGAATCATCACAGCGCTCATCCTCACCCTCGTGCTCTCCCTGATCTTCTGTGCGATTGTCACCTACCTCTCATTCGCCGGAGCTTACGCATTGGCAGCGGTATTCGACTCCATAGTCACCGGTTTCCTCTGCGTATCAGGCTTTTATCTCGTTCTCTTCCTGATTGTTTACAGCAAGAGGAAGGCATGGATTGAGCGTCCGCTCGTACATTTCCTCGCAAGCATTCTATTAGAAAAATGATGACAGAAAACACTCCACACCAGCATTACAACTCGCTGCTTGCCATCCGTGCACGCAAGATGGAACTGCAAAAGCAGCTTAACGAGCAAGAGAACAAGATACATCGTCTCTGGCACGGGCTCTTCCATGAAGAAAAAAGCAGCCTGCCAAAGACCCCGACCCAGCGCATCATGGCAATGGCAACCACCGGAATGGGCATCATTGACGGTGCCATACTGGGATGGAAGCTATACAGAAAGTTCAGAAAGTAAAAGTGCCTCGCATTCAAACTAAAACGGATGCTTCTGGTATTTTGTATATAAAAACATAAATACACAATGAAATCCGCATCCTATTATATCAACTTGCTGAAGCAGTACAGAGAAAGAAATGCCGCAAGATTAGGAATCCAGAGAATCGGAATCTTTGGATCTGTAGCTCGTGGTGAACAAAATAATAATAGCGACCTGGATATTTTTGTGGATATAAAGGAGCCTGACTATTTCATACTATGCAACATTCATGACGATTTAGAGAAACTTTGTGGCTGCAAAGTGGATCTCGTTCATCTGCATAAGTTCCTTCGCCCTTTATTCCTGAAAAACATTGAGAAGGATGCAATCATGGCATAAAGACATAATAACAGACCGTTTGCAACAGATAAGAGAAGCTATCTCTCTTATACAGGAATGGTGTAAAGGTTATGAAACAGAGGACGAATTTCTCTGTTCTCCAACAGGTATGGCCATGCTTGATGCAAGTATTCTCCGCCTACAAATTATAGGTGAAGCCATACGGACATTATATGACATGACTGATGGTGAAATATTCAAGAATTATGACAATATACCTTGGCGAAACATTATTGGTTTACGTAATATAATATCACATGATTATGCCAACGTAAACTACACTATTATTTTCAAGATTATCAGAAACAACTTAGTTCCTCTTGACAATACCATCGAAAGAATAATCGAGGATTATGAATAAAGGTTATCGTTTCGTCTGTCTAAAGAAAACAAATATCTTATTTCAGAAAAGAACATGGCAATGGCAACCACCGGAATGGGCATCATTGACGGTGCCATCCTGGGATGGAAGCTATACAGAAAGTTCAGAAAGTAAAAGTGCCGTTTTGCTTACACTTTGCTTTTCGCACAATGGCTGAGAATTGCGAATTTCATTACGAACGTATTTTCGTGCTGGAATTCGCGACTCTCGGCCATTATTCGTATAATACTGAATGTAAGGATTTTATGTATTCATTTACAAATATCACAACATTTATATTGCTAAAGCATAGCTTTTAGAGGGTAAAAGCATAGTTATTGGAGGGTAATAACATAGATATTGGAAGGTAAAAGCATAGATATTAGGCGGTAACAACTTAGCTTTTACAATGCGATGGAGCACCTTTTACATGATAAAAACCGTGATTTTATCCTATGAAAGCATTGAAATCATGGAGAAACCCGACATTTTGACAGCGACAAATGATGAACAACACGTTTCAAGGGCTGCAGGCTTGACGAAAAAGGGCAAGTAAAGTGGAGAGTTTTGATTTAGCAATATGTAAGCAAAACCACGCTTTTACTTACAAATAGCAAAACGCCAGCTCATGCAAAGCAATATGATAAAGACCTGACTAATGAATACACAGACTAAGACAGGAAAAGAAAAGGAAGCAAAAAGACAAGCAAACAGGCATAAAAAAAGGGTCACCGCTGTGACCCAACCTTTGTTAACCTTAAATCTAATACTATGAAAAACACACTGCAAAGATATGGATTATTCCATATTATAGCAAGTATTTTTATCATTTTTCACTCTTTTTGTCATCTTTTTTGACGAAAATCAAGCAATTTGCATTTACAAGCAACTGAATATCAACACGTATATCCATTAAAAAGAAAAGTGGAAAAACTGGGATTTTTTCAGATTGTGCAGATTATCCAAAGGACTTGCATAAAGAAGGAAACTGCCAATCATCTTTGGGATGCGACAATACGGATATGGATTCCACAAACAAATTTAGGCTGAAAGCCTATACTGAGCATCACGATAAAGACCCGAAATGCTCGGTATAGGCTTCCAGCCTAAACATAAAATATTAAGATACAGAACTATAAAGCCTATAGCCAAGTGGCAAATAAATGTGCAAACCAGCATTTGAAACGCTGTCCGCATGACTTCCAAGTCTTCCAATTATCTCTGGTAAGGCGGAAACTGCGCTTCTTGTCACGGTCGAAGAGCGTGGAAAGCTCATGAGTGGTAGGCTTGTCGATGATGATGGCATTCTCTTCATAATCCCATCTGAGCGAGCGCGCATCAAGGTTTGTGCTGCCTACAGTGCAGAACTTGCCATCCACCATTATGACCTTCGTATGATGGAAGCCGCCCTGGAATATCCATACTTCCGCTCCCTTTTTCATCATCCAGTGGAGATTAAAGAAAGCACAGTCGGGAGTAAGCGGAATATCACTCTTTTCAGCGAGCATCACCTCAACTTTCACGCCACGTTTGAGCGCACGCTTGATTGCTTTCTTGACGGAATGAGTGAGCGTAAGGTAAGGATTCAGGAGTTTGATACTGTCCTTTGCACTGTTTATAGCACCGACATAAAAGCGTCGCATCACCTTTGGAGTGCGGTGGGGCTCACGGTTTGCAATGCCCACCATCTTGTGTCCGGCAGTGGATGTGGTGTCCGGCTTGAGTCCGGTGAAGGCGGAGTTGTCCCAAGTCTGACGGAAATACTGGTCGCCTGTAATGGTTTCGCCAGTCACGCGATGCCACATTCTGAGGAAGATACGCTGTAGATTATCCACCTCTTCGCCCTCTATTCGGCAGTGCATATCATGCCATTCGCCCACCACTTCCGTGCCTTTGATGTAGTAATCAGCCACATTCATTCCGCCGGTGTAGGCTATTCGTCCATCTATGACCACGATTTTGCGATGGTCGCGATGGAATACGTGATTGATCCAAGGGAAACGTATCGGGTCAAACTCATAGAGCTGGATGCCTCGACTGCGCTGATACTCGACGTGCTTCTTTCTCAACGGCTTGTTGTTGGAGTCGTTTCCGAAACCGTCAAACAGCGCACGAACCTCCACACCTTCAGCCACTTTCTGGGCGAGAAGGTCGAAAAGGGCATTGGCAATGGAGTCATTGCGGAAATTGAAATACTCCAGATGGATGCTTTTCCTTGCCTGTCGTATGGCGGCAAACATATCCTGAAATTTCTCTCTGCCTGATGTGAGCAGGGTGACACTGTTGTCATGCGAGAAAGAGACGCCCTCTTTGCGCATAATATCTACGATTAGTGAATCTGACGTCTGGGCTTTCGCGCCCATAAAGCTCATCAGGATTATTATTCCTGAAATGTATCTTTTCAGCACTTCTATTATTATTAAGTTTCTTGTTTATTCTTATTCTTTCATGTGGACATCGGTCTGAGGGAACGGTATCTCTATCGAATTGTCATTGAGCGTGTTATATATGCATTCAAGGACTATGCCATCATCGGCATACTGCGTTTCCACCCGTAGCCAGACGAGTACCTTCAGTATCAATGCAGAGTCGCCAAGACTCTTCAGCACCACCTTTACGCCCTTCTCCTTGTTGATGCAATCCAACTGTGAAACTGCATCGAGAAGCAGCTGCTTGCACTTTCTTACGTCAGTGCCGTAAGCCACTCCCACATCGAGAACATGGCATTCCCATCCATGATTGCGCGTCATGTTCTGATAATTCTTGGCAAAAAGCTGCGAATTGGTGAAGGCAATGACTGATCCGTCGGTGGCTGTGAGCATCGTACTGGTATATGAAATGCTGGTCACCCGACCGCGTATGCCGTCACAGACTATCATATCACCGATGCGAATACGACCTGCCATGAGGGAAAGGCCATAGTAGATGTTCTCCAGAATGTCCTTTGAGGCGAAGCCGACGCCTGTGGAAAGACCGCCGCCGATGACGAGAATCCAGTTGTTACTGATACGCATGATGGCCAGACTGACAAGAAGCCACGCGCCCCAGACCACCACCTGCAGCACATTGTTTATCATGCCGATGCGTGAATCCGCCGTTTCCGGACTCGTCTTTCTGTAGAACAGCGCCACGAAAGCCTTTATCGTGTCATTGACATACTTGAACATGAACCACAACACGATGACTACGTATATGTTGCAAACACTCAGTCGCAATCCGTTTATATCGACAAAATACTCCACGAACTTCTCTTTTGCCAACTGGGAAAGATTGAACACATCTGCCGCCCAATACACGCTGAGCAATACAGAGAAGAATCCTGCCACAGGAAGCAGCACTTTCGAGAAGAAATTGTAATGCCAATTCCTGGTAATCGGCAAGTCTTCGAGGTGCTTGCGCTTGCTGAGTTCGTCAAACCAGTCACGGATGCAGGTAATCGTAAGTATGCAAGTGAGCTGCATTATCCACCATATCAGTATCTGGACGGAAAGCAATGTGTAGCCGACCATCGAACTTACCAGCGACACGACGAATACGAACTGCGAGATATAAGCGTAATATTTGTCGTTCATATCCACATTCTTCCTATGGCGCAGAATGATATTCCACTGCCAAAGCGCACAGACGAGAAGAATCGGCGGGAAGATAAGATTGACGAGGTCATTAGGAATCAGGATGATTCGGAAACTTATCACCACGAATCCATTGACTATCAGAGGGGAATAGATGCGGAAGGCATACTTGACATGCTCCGCCTTGGCACGGACGAGCAGTGAGATAAGTATCACGCTGAGCAACCATGCGAACTCCACAAGGAGGTTTGACGCCATGATGATGAAGTTCTGCTGGGTAGTGAGATGCACCAATCCGAGTATCAGGGCGAAGGTCACCACAGTGGAAGCAAGGATAATGCAGAATCGTTTCTGCATAAACCATTCGGCAATGCCCTGCAATCTGCCGTGCTGGATAAGTCTTGTGACCACCAGTCTGACGATGAGCTGATTGAGGAGTATAGCTATTATGCCATAGATTATGATGACAAAGAAGAGTCCGACGATGATTCTCGCATCCCACTGTGACCGCACTTTGGTATTCTGAAAATACTTTTCGTGGATGCTTTCCTTGGTTTGGGAAACAAAACTGCCAAAGCGGGAGAGAATGGTAAAATACGAATCTCCACCGTTACGGAATATGCTAGTCTGTATGTCATTATAACGCTTGTTGGCATAAGCGTCGAGACTACGCAGTCGATTCTCCGTGGCCTGATAGTAATATATATACTCCGAGAGCTGTTTCTGGTTCTCCACGAGCATTCTTCTGGTATTGACAGCCACTGCAAGACACACGCTGCGGTCCTTTTTTCCTTGCTTTCCGAGGATACTCTCAGGCATGGCACGGAGGCTGTGTATAAGGCTGTCATAGCGTTCCACCTCTCCATCAGCCTTGCCTACAAGGCTCTTGAAAGGCGTGAGCAGCTTTTCAAACTCGTGATACTGCTTTATCGCCTCGTGGCAGGCATACGTAAGGTCAAAGACATAGCCGTCCTTCTGGGAATAAAGCATGAGAGCATTCTGATTACTGCGCTGCACCGTCTCCATCAGGACAGAGAGGACACGACGGTTTGACGACACGCTCGCAGCCTGTTTGGCAGACAATTCGTCATGATATTTCACCAGTTCCTGGCGAAGGAGACTGAGCGTATTGGCAAGACTGTCCTCCTTCAGCACCGCATGAGACGCGGTAACGATGCCGAAGAACATAATCAGAAGAAGATATAATCTTTTTATCATTAGTCTATCTATTGAGGTGGAGCAATAAAATCACCACGATAATGTAATTTAACATTTCAGAGGGTTACTTTTCATATCCATGCTTTTTATCTGCAATTCCGATAGTCATTTTGCTTGATTGAAATGCACTCATCAGCCGTTGGCTCACTTACAATTCACCATTATAAACTACCGTGGAACCAGACAAAGCGAGTATTACTTCACCCTCGCCTATCTATTTGACCGCAAAATTACAAAAAAAGTCGGTTATAATGGCATATTCTCACTTTAATTTAGTACTTTTGTCAGGATAATTGCAAATCTTTTCATCAGTAACACCATAAAACCGAATATGATAATCATAGCAGACAGCGGCAGCACCAAGACGGACTGGTGCGTAAAAGACGGAAACGCCACCCTCGCAAAGGTAAAGACTCAGGGCATAAACCCTTTCCACATGAAGGAGGAAACGATAGAGATGATACTCCTTGAGCAACTCATTCCTGCGCTGAAAGAGGCCCTTTCGTCCATCAATATGGATGGTATTGGGGAAGGAAAAGCCACAAGAAAGGCTTTTGATGCAGACGGATGGCTGGATAATATCGAGGCGATACACTATTATGGAGCCGGTTGCACTCCTGCTTTATGCCCTGTGATGCAGAGGATCATCGGCAAAGCATTCCCCAAAGTGAAGGACATTGAGGTGGGAAGCGATATGCTCGGTGCAGCGAAAGCACTTTGCGGAGAGTCGGAAGGCATTGCCTGCATACTGGGAACTGGTGCCAATTCCTGTCTGTATGACGGCAAGAAGATAGTCAGCAACGTCTCTCCGATGGGCTACATCCTTGGCGATGAAGGCAGCGGAGCGGTGATAGGAAAGACTTTTGTCAGCGATCTATACAAGGGCTATCACAGGGATTTCATTCCGATATTTGAAAGAGAGACCGGACTAAGCCAGGCTGAGATAATTCAAAAGGTATATCGTGAGCCGATGGCCAACCGTTTCCTCGCTTCGCTTTCCACGTTTATTGCGCAGCATATCAATGACAACGCTTGGATAGATGATATGGTTGTGGAATGTTTCCGACTGTTTTTCCGTCGCAATGTCAGCCATTACAACCGACCGGACCTGCCAGTCAGCTTCGTCGGAAGCATCGCTTTTTATTATAAGAATCAACTTGAAAGAGCCGCAAGACTGGAAGGCTACACGATAGGAAAGATAATGAAAGCACCTTTATGATAAAATGACAAAGCCCCGCAAGACATATCCTGCGGGGCTTTTATAATTATTTTTCTTTATCAGAGAAAAGAGATTGCTTTCTCAGAGAAAAGGCTGTGCATCATCAGAGTAAAAGAATCACATCATCATGGAAAAGCGATTGCGATGCGGAAATCACCTTTTTCTGCATGAAACGATGGGAATACACGACAACTGACAGCGATTACTTGGCGTAAGCCACAGAGCGGGTCTCACGGATAACGGTAATCTTCACCTGACCAGGGTAGGTCATCTCGGTCTGGATCTTTGTAGCGATTTCACCGCTGAGTGCCTCTGTCTCTGCATCAGACATCTTGTCTGCGCCGACGATGACGCGGAGCTCGCGACCAGCCTGGATGGCATAAGTCTTGGTAACACCAGGATAACTCATTGCGATAGCTTCGAGATCATTGAGTCGCTTGATGTAAGCCTCAACGATTTCACGGCGTGCTCCAGGACGGGCACCTGAGATAGCATCACATACCTGTACGATTGGAGCGAGCATAGTGTTCATCTCCATCTCATCGTGGTGCGCACCGATAGCATTGCAGATGTCCGGTTTCTCCTTATATTTCTCTGCAATCTTGGCACCATAAAGAGCGTGTGGGAGTTCGCTTTCCTCGTCAGGCACCTTACCGATATCGTGCAAGAGACCAGCACGCTTTGCCTTCTTAGGATTGAGACCCAGTTCTGAAGCCATAACGGCACAGAGGTTTGCAGTCTCACGAGCATGCTGGAGAAGGTTCTGACCGTAAGAAGAACGGTATTTCATCTTACCTACGATGCGCACAAGTTCCGGATGGAGACCGTGGATACCGAGGTCGATAGTGGTACGCTTACCTGTTTCGATAATCTCATTGTCGAGCTGTTTCTTGACCTTAGCCACCACTTCCTCGATACGAGCCGGATGGATTCGTCCGTCAGCCACGAGCTGATGGAGGGCAAGACGGCATACTTCACGACGTATTGGGTCGAAGGCTGAGATGACGATAGCCTCCGGTGTGTCATCGACAACGATTTCCACGCCGCACGCAGCCTCAAGGGCACGGATGTTACGTCCCTCACGTCCGATGATACGACCTTTCACTTCGTCGTTGTCGATGTGGAATACGCTGACGGAATTCTCTACAGCAGTCTCAGTAGCGACACGCTGAATGGTCTGGATTACTATCTTCTTGGCCTGCTGGTTAGCATTCAGTTTTGCCTCGTCCATTATCTCATTGATGTAAGCGGCAGCATTGGTACGCGCCTCATCTTTAAGACTTTCCACGAGTCTTGTGCGTGCCTCGTCAGCAGAAAGACCAGAAAGTTCTTCCAGTTTTTCACGTTCCTTGAGCTGGAGCTTTTCGAGTTCCTCCTCCTTGAGAGCAAGGAGCTTCTTCTCATTATCGACACGCTGCTGGAACTGCTCCACCTCCTGACGGCGGCGTCCCAACTCTTCCTGACGCTGGTTGAGGTTAATCTCGCGCTGCTTCAGACGGTTTTCACTCTGCTGAATCTTCTGATTGCGCTGCTGTACTTCCTTTTCGAGCTCGCTCTTCTTGTTGATAAACTTCTCCTTTACCTCAAGGAGCTTCTTCTCTTTCAGTACGTTAGCCTCTTTCTCAGCGGCATCTATCATCTCATTATATTTTCCTTTCAGTACGTAGCGGAAAAACAAGTAGCCCACAAAGCCGCCGATGATAAGGGCAGCCACGGCTATTATTACATATACCATAAAAGATGTTAAGCAGTTATATTTTGATATTCTCTAAATATTGATTGTTCGTAACTGAAGACTAAAGCACGCTTTCTATCTCAGAAGTGAGTTTTTTGAGAATATCTTCGTAAGGCTCCACGTCATTGCGCTTAGCCTCCGTGACATAGCGTATCGCCATGTCAATCATTGCATAATACATTATCTCCTTATCGGCTTTACGACCTTTATAGGCACTGAAATAGGCATTCACCCTATCATTGATAAAGCTTGCCGCCTCACGGTAGTACTGCTCCTGGTCAGCATCCACCGTGATGGAGATATCAAGATCGTAAATATGTAGATTTATGCGTTGTTTCTCTTTTACTACTTCTGCCATAACAAACTGCGTATTAGTCCATTATCTAATTCTCACTCAGTAGCGTTATGCACTGGTTCACATCTCTGACGAGCTTGGATATACGGCTTTTCGCCGCCTCAAGGTCACTATCCGTCACCTCAATCATCTTCGCCATCTTCAATGCTTTATATTCTTTTTCCCACTCAGACACACTCTCTTTGAGCTCGGCAATTTTCTTGTCGCGCTCATCCACCATGGCATAGAGCTCAGAATTCTCCTTGCAGACTTCCTGATACTTTAGTATCATCTGTCGCACCCTGGTGGTAAATGTGGTAAGAGTTGTATCTTTTGCGGTCATCATTCACAACGAATTTCGTGCAAAGATAGTGAAAATCATTTGTTTCACCAAAGTTTTCACGAATAATTTGCACATATTTTTTTGCACCCTCACTATTTCACCCTACTTCGGGACGGGAGGTATGCTGCGCCATACTATGCCTGTTCTGCCGGCTGCTTCTCCTTTTTGGCAAGCATCACCACCTGATATACGAAGTCTGTCACCCACTGCTGTGAGAAATTCAGACGGGCATTGTACTTACGAACCGAAGCCACTGCCTTGAGAGTAGCCGGATCAGAGAAATTGGCACTTGTAAACACTTCGCCTACTGTCTTTTCTGTCGCTGTACGGATAACGCCCTTGAAGAAAGAAGGTATGCGGAGCTTGAACTTCATCAGGTTGCCCATCAGCATCATCATGTCCTGAGAGAAGCCCTGGAACTGGAGGAGATAAGGCTGCACATCCTGAAGTTTGCGGCAGTTCTTGCCTATGCTCTTGTCTATTTCCTTGAAGAAAGCGTCATCATGACCATACATCTCCTTGAGCATCTTGCGGCATTTCGCCTTTTCACCGACACCGAGTTTGTTGTGCTCTGTCGGCACCTTGAAGGTGGTCTTGAATACTCGCAAGTCAGGGAGCATTCCGATATTCGTAATGCCCACCTGCGCTGCAATGGCAGCCTGGAAATATACTCTGATGAGAGTCATATAGTCTTGCATTCCACCGACGGTATCGACGGCTTCATTTTTTCTGAAAATCTTTGATAAAAATCCCATATTTTATATTGTAAATGTAAAATCGTCCACAAAGGTAATCTAAAAAAATGAAAAAAGACAACAAAAATGAAAGTTTTTTAATTAAAAGGCATTTTTCTAAAAAATAAGTATTATCTTTGCCGGATAATAAAGTCTGAACTGCAAAAAAGATCAAGAAAACTACTGCGAAGACGAAAATCACAAACGACAAAAACCTATTTAAGATATGCTCAGAGCAAAAGGTCATAGACTGACAAAAATTCTCATCATGTTGACAGACGTGGTTATGGCCAACCTTGTCTTCATGGGATTCCGTCTGTTTTACAACACGCACATGCCGCCAAGCTTGTATTACGGCACGAAGTCGGCTATGGTAATCCTCTCGCTCAGCGTACTTATTACTACATTGATATTGCCTCCAATACTGTATTTCCGCAAAATCCGCATCGAGCAGATCATACAGCGCAACATCAAATACATAGTCACATTCGTCTGGTGTTTCATCATCACGTGCCGTCTGATGACCAGAAGCGGACAATACATCCATTTCGGTGTGCTGCTCACTGTGGCGATGATTGCCGTTTTCCTCGTCTTGAGAATAATGGAAAGGAAATGCCTGCAGAAACTGAGATCGCTGGGAAGAAACTCCAAGACCGTAGTCTTCATAGGCAATGACCCTGCAAATCTGCTGATATATAATGAGATAATGGCTGACCCTTCCACTGGTTACAGAGTGCTCGGCTATTACTGCAACGATGAAATAGAGGATGCTCCCAAGGGTCTGAAGAAGATTGGTAACGCTGAAGACCTTTACAAGATGATTTCTTCAAAGACGCCTCCGAGCTACCGCATCGACGAACTATTCTGCAGCATCTCGCATGACAGGACTGAAGACCTGCGCCTCATCATTGATTTCTGCGACAGAAACATGATACATTTCTTCTATGTGCCGCGCATATTCCCAAATATACAGATGTCACTCCATCCGGAAATGCTTGGCGATTCCGTGGTTTTCACAAACTATCGCGACCCGCTGCAGGAGGCTTCCAACCGACTCATCAAGCGCATCTTTGACATCATAGTGAGTCTGATAGTGCTGGTATGCCTTCTTCCTTTCCTGCCTATCGTGGCGATTATCATCAAGAAGCAAAGCCCGGGAAGTATCTTCTTCGTGCAAGCACGCACTGGCCTTAACGGCAAACCGTTCATGTGCTACAAGTTCAGGTCCATGCACATCAACGACAATGCAGACAAGGTGCAGGCCACAAAGGACGACCCTCGCAAGTTTCCTTTCGGCAATTTCATGCGCAGGACCAACATCGACGAGTTCCCGCAGTTCTTCAATGTGCTGAAAGGAGACATGAGCATTGTAGGTCCGCGTCCGCACATGCTCTACCATACAGAGAAATATGCCGCCATAATAAATAAGTATATGGTGCGTCATGTCTATAAACCGGGCATCACAGGCTTGGCCCAGATAAGCGGATTCCGTGGTGAAACCGAGGAATTATGGCAGATGGAAGGACGCGTAAAGAAGGATATATGGTATATAGAGCATTGGAGTATCTGGCTCGACATCAAGATAATAGCCAAGACCGCCTTGACTATAGTCTGTCCTGACAAGGCTGCGTATTGATCATCATGTTGTTTTGTTGTCTTGTGGTCTTGTCGTTTTCTTGGATGTAACAATCTGTCAACGAAACAACAAAACAACAAAACAACAAGACAACTAAACCACAAAACAACAAAACAACAAAACCACAACTCTCAATAACATAAAATGAAAGACTCAGTAATAATCATCAGTGGCGGAATGGACTCCGTCACCCTACTCTATGACCGCAAAGATGACATCGCTCTTGCCATCAGTTACGACTATGGTTCAAAGCACAATGCGAAGGAGATTCCTTTTGCCGCACTCCACTGCAAGCGACTCGGCCTCCAGCATATCGTCATTCCGCTCGGCTTTATGGCCAAATACTTCACGTCATCTCTGCTTCAAGGCGGTGAGGACATTCCGGAAGGACACTATGACGACGAGAACATGAAATCCACAGTGGTGCCTTTCCGCAACGGCATAATGCTCTCCATAGCAGCTGGAGTGGCAGAAAGCCATGGTCTCAAGAATGTTCTCATAGCCAATCATGGCGGTGACCACAGCATCTATCCTGACTGCCGGCCCGAATTTATCGATGCTATGAACAAGGCGACAATAGCCGGTACCTACCTTGACATCAACATAGTGGCTCCTTACACCAACATTTCTAAAGCTGACATTGCACGCCGCGGACTATTGATGGGCATCAATTACGATGAGACATGGTCATGCTATAAAGGTAATGACGAGCCTTGCGGCAAATGTGGCACCTGCGTCGAGCGCATGGAAGCATTGGAAGAAGCAAAGAAGAGCCTCGGAATGACAGACTGATCGCTTTGCTTTCTGGAATTCATGAATCAACAAAAGCAATCAAACGGAATACAAAACAACAAGACAACAAAACAACAAAACCACAAAACAACAAAACAAAAAGACAGCAAAATGAGAACTATCCTATCCCTCATTCTCTTCTGCGTCGCCATGATGGCAAAGGCAGAAGCATTCGATTTCGTAGTTGCAGCAGATGGATCCGGCGACTACAAGACTGTTCAGGAAGCCATAAATGCAGTGCCTGACTATCGCAAGAAGCAGACGAAGATATTCGTAAAGTCAGGCACATATAAGGAGAAGGTGGTCATTCCCGAGAGCAAGATTGACATAAAGCTCGTAGGTCAGAACCGTGACAACACCATCATACAGTTTAATGACTTCGCCCAGAAGAAGAATATATTCGGTGAGGACAAGGGCACTTCCGGTTCGTCATCCTTCTATGTCTATTCTCCTGACTTCCATGCAGAGAACATCACATTTGCCAATACGGCAGGTCCTGTAGGTCAGGCTGTTGCCATGTTCGTGGCAGGCAAGCGATGCGTATTCCTGAATTGTAAGTTCCTTGGTTTCCAGGACACCCTCTACACGTACGGAAAGCAGTCAAAGCAACTCTATAAGAACTGCTACATAGAGGGCACTATCGATTTCATCTTCGGTTCATCCACCGCATATTTCGACAACTGCCACATCCATTGCCTCGGCAAAGGCTACATCACTGCAGCTTCAACGCCTGAAGGCAATGCCTTCGGATACGTATTCCGCTACTGCCGCATCACTGCCGAGCAGGGACTGGAAGGCATCTATCTCGGTCGTCCGTGGCGTCCTTATGCCAAGACTGTGTTCCTTGATTGCACCATGGGCAAGTTTATCAATCCTGCAGGATGGCACAACTGGGGCGACCCTTCTAAGGAAAAGACCACTTTCTACGGTGAAGCAAACAATGAAGACTTTGACGGTCACGCCATAGACCTCACGCAACGTGCACAATGGGCGCATCAGATCAATCCCGAAGACTATGAACTTGAGCGCGTGCTTGCAGACACAGAGCGTCCCGATTGGTTCGTAACTTTCTAATAGCAACATAGTTATTGCACTGCAATGACATAGTTATTACACTGCAATAGCATAGTTATTACACTGCAATGGCATAGCTTTTACATCCCTATATCTATGCTTTTACATCCCAATAGCTATGCTTTTGCAACAGTCCTCCCCAACCCCACTCTGCAGGGGCTTTTCTTTGGTTAGGAACTGACTTCGGGAGTAAAATGGACAGTCAAAAGCATTGAATTAACATATCTTCACAACTTTTCGGCTGTTTTTCGCTGAAAAATCATTTATGCGAAAGTAATTCCACCCTTCCACCTTCGGTATGTTAGACATCTAATAATCAATACGTTAGGCAAGGTGGAATTAGGGTGGAACTATGGGTGGAATTACATGAAGTTCCACCCATAGTTCCACCCTAATTCCACCACACATAAACCTCTGATTATCAAAACTGTAACAACACAAAGGTGGAAGGGTGGAATTACAATCGACAAAAAATATTTTTCTGAAAAAAGAGTCGGAAAAGTAGTAACTACTCAGGTAGGTTTGTCGTACTTCCCCATGCACGACTTCCCTCGTTGCAACCAACGAGAGTAAA